>NZ_JAUCML010000002.1:0-508580 GCF_030362955.1 Curtobacterium citri | reverse complement strand
CCGGCGGCCGCGGTGCCCGGCCCCCGGGCCGGCGGGGCGGGGGGGGGGGCGGGGGGGGGGGGGGGGGCCGCCCCCCCCCCCCCCGCGCCTCCCGGCTCAGCGCGTGGTGCGTCCGACGGTCAGCCGTCCCGGTCCGACCGGCAGCACGCCCGCTCGGTGGGTGAGGACGACGGCGTCACCGACGGTCGTACGAGCGGCGCCGAAGCGCCAGAGCCGGTTGAAGCAGTACACGCCGACCTCGGTGCTGCCGTCCTCCGCCACCGCCCAGGTGCCCGACCCCCACTGGGCCGGGTGCCCGACGCCGTCGATCGTCACGGTCGGGCGAGCGCCCCAGGTGACCAGGGGACGGCGGACGTCGAGGGTGATCCGGCGCTTCGTCGTGCCGGACGGCTGCGGGCTGTCCATGTGCGCCAGGCTACGGCCAGCGATGGTCCTGGGAGTGCTCGGCGTGCCGTCCGTAGGCTCGCGGGCATGGCTGACTTCACCGCTGCCCAGGCCGCCGTCGTCCGGATCGAACGCGCCGAGGAGGGACGCTGGGACCTCACGCTCATCAGCGACTCCGGCGTGCGGATGGGGCACGGCGTGCACCTCTCCGACGCGGCGTCCGACGACCCCGCGGACGAGCAGGCCGCTGCCCTCGACTTCGTGCGCGAGTACGGGTTCCGGTTCGAGGCGGACGCGGTCACGGCGGACGGCCCGGACGCGTTCTGGGCCCCGCTCCTGCCGCTCGACGCCGCCTAGGGGCCGTGCCCCGGGCCGGGCTGGTTCGGCGTCGGTCAGTCGTCGAGCGCGCTCCGCTCGAACCCGATGAGCCACGTGACGCCGAACGCGTCGCGGACGGTGCCGTCCCAGTCGCCCCACGGGCGCTCCTGCAGGGCGTCGACCACGGTGCCGTCGGTCGACAGGTCGGTGAACCAGCGCCGGAGGACGTCCGGTCCCGCGGTCCCGAGGAGTGCGAAGAGGACGCCGGAGGCCGAGAAGGGCTCGTCGCCCGGCCCGGCGTCGGCTGCGGCGAGCCGAACGGGGCCGACGAGCTCGCCGTGGGCGACCGCCTGGGGTGGGCCGTCGGTGCGGGCGAAGTCGCTGTACGAGGCGATCCGCAGCTCGCCGCCGAACACCTGCTGCCACCGGGCGAGGGCCACCCGCGCGGTGCCGGGGAGCAGGAGGTACGGGGTCGGTCCGCTGCGGTCCATGCGCGCACGGTACCCCTGACCGGACCCGCTGACCAGGGTCAGGTCATCTCGAGGGCGCGGTCGACGGCGTCGGCCGGATCGCCGCCGTCCTGCTGCGCCCACCACTCCAGGGCGGCGTGTGCGGCGGCCGCGAGCGTGCTCGCGCGGACCGCGACCCGGAGGTCGTCCGGTCGCGCGCCGTCGTGGTCGGCGACGAACCGCACGATCGTGGCGGCCAGGCGTGCCTGCGCCTCGGCGCCACCCGGAGCCAGGCCGGGGTTCGCCCGGATGACGCGGAGGCGGTGCCGTGTGGTCTCGACGGTGTCGGCCGGGAACGTCGCGCCCGCGCGGTACGCGGCGCGGAGGCCGTCCCGGGACGGCTCGTCCGCAGGCCGTGCGTCGAGCTCGTCGGTGAACCGCTGCGAGAACTCGGCGAGTCCGCCCCAGACCAGGTCGGCCTTGGTCGGGAAGAGCCGGAAGAGCGAGCGTCGGCTCACCCCGGCGGCCTCGGCGACGTCGTCCATCGACACGACGTCGAACCCCCGCTCGTCGAACATCCGGAGAGCCACCAGCGACACGGCCTCGGGGTCGATCGTGCGGGGACGGCCGGTCGTGCGGGGTCGTGCGGGCTGGTCGGCGGCGGGAGTCCCCATGGCGTCCTTTCGGCACTGAGTGCTACAACTGTGTCGCGCAGGCAGCGCACACTCGACGAGGAGCACACATGAGCGACACCACGGCCGGACGGTTCACCGGCAGGACCATCATCGTCACCGGAGCGGGTTCCGGCATCGGACGCGCCACGGCGACCCGGATCGTGCACGAGGGCGGCCGCGTGGTCGCCACCGACGTCGTCGCCGAGCGGCTCGACGCCCTGCGCGAGGAGCTCGGGTCCGCCGCACTCGAGACGGTGGTCGGCGACGTCACCGCAGCCGACACCATCGACGCGGTGCTCGCCGCCGGCGGCGACCGCGTGGACGGGCTGGCGAACGTCGCCGGCATCATGGACGCGTTCCTGCCGCCGAGCGAGGTCGACGACGCCACCTGGGAGCGGGTGTTCAGCGTCAACGTGACCGGTCCGATGCGGCTGACCCGGGCCGTGCTGCCCCGGATGATCGGTGCCGGCAAGGGCGCGATCGTGAACGTGGCCTCGGAGGCGGCGCTCCGGGCGTCCGCGGCGGGTGCCGCCTACACGGCGTCGAAGCACGCGATCGCCGGCTTCACGAAGAGCGTCGCCTTCTTCCACGGCCCGCAGGGGATCCGCGCGAACGCGGTGGCCCCGGGCGCCGTCGCGACGAACATCGAGGCGCCGATGCGCAGTGAGTACGCGGCGTCGCGCGTCGGGCCGGTCATGCAGGTCACGATCCCGCCGGTTGCGCAGCCCGAGGAGCTCGCGGCGGCGATCACCTGGCTCCTGAGCGACGACTCGGCGAACGTCAACGGCGCGGTGCTGCCGAGCGACGGCGGGTGGTCGGTGGTCTGACCGGGGCTGCACCTCCCCGGACGCCGAGACGCCGCCGACCAGGCGGGACGCCGCCGGAAGTGGCGGCGTCCCGTGCGGTCGGCGGCGTCTCGCGGCCGTGCGGGTGTCAGGCGCGGTGGCGGGACCGACGGACGCGACGGAGGCCGAGCAGCGCCGCTCCGACAGCGAGGAGCCCGGCGGCCCAGCCCACCGGAGCCGCGGTGTCGGCACCGGTGTACGCGAGCGCGTGCGCCGGCGTCGTCCTGGTCGCGACCGGGGCGAGTGCGTCGCTCGCGGTCGGCGTCACCCGGACGACGGGCACGATGCCGCCGTCCTGCGGGGTCGTGTCGACCGGTGCGGCGGGCGCCGGGTCGGCGGGCGTCGGCTCCGCGGGCGTGGGGTCGGCGGGCGTGGTCGGCTCGGTCGGGGTCGTGGGCCCCGCGGGCTCGTCGGCGACCGCGACGCTGAACTCCGCGCAGACGCCGTCGACCGACACCCAGACGGTGTGCGTCGCCGCGGTCGCGAAGGTCACCGTGAAGCCGTCCGGACCCTGCTCGACCCGGTCGGCGTCGTCGCTCGCCCAGACCTGGGCGCGGTCGGTCGCCTGCACGGTGTTGCCGTGGGCGTCGATGGTCCACGGCACGAGCGTGATCGAGCCACCGGGGACGACCGCGATCGGGATCGGGCTGCCGGTCTGGTCGCCCTCGACCCAGGTGTACGAGCCGTCCGCCGCGGCGGGGACGCCGTGCACCACGACGCCGACGCCGACGACCGCGGCGGGTTCGACCGTCTGCCGGATCCACTGCGTGGCGGTGCCGCCCGCGGTGGTCGCGGTCACCCGGAGGGTGAAGGTCCCGGCGACCGTGGCGGTGCCGCGGAGGAAGCCGTTGCGGAAGGTCAGTCCCTCGTTGAGCCGCGCGGGGCTGCCGTCGGTCTCGGTCAGGGTGTAGATCGCCCCGCGGGCGTCCTGCGCGCGGAGGTCGGCGGCGACCGTGCCACCCGCGGTCACGGTCGGCAGGACGCGCGGGGACGACTCGCTCGTGCCCTCGCTGTAGGACGGCGCGGAGGCGGAGGCGGAGGCGGAGGCGCTGGCGGGCGCCGACGCCGCGGGTGCCGGAGCCGCGGGCGTCGCCGGCGGGGCCGTCGTGTCGGTGTCGGTGCCGGTGCCGGTGGCGGGTGCGGCGGGGGTCGTGGCCGGGGCCGCGGGAGCCGCCGGTGCGGTCCCGGTCGTCGCGGCCGGAGCAGGGGCCTCGGTCGACACCGCGGCGGGGGTGGACGGGACGGCGACCGGAGCGGCTGCGGCGCCGCCCTGGTCGGTCGACGGCACGGCGGTGGCGCTGCCGGTCGTCACGGTGTCCGGTGCCGACGGCGACGACACTGTCGACGCCGACACGGGCTCGGGGACGTCGGTGGCCGCGGTCGCGGGCAGGACGCCGAAGGCGGTGGTGACCAGCACGGTGCCGGTCGCTGCGGTGATGAGCGCCAGGGAACGGCAGCTCGGAACGGACTTCATCGGTGCTCCTCGCGGATCCCCGGTGCGTCGGGTGGGCTGCACCGGGACCGGACGTCGGGTACGTCCGGTGCTGCGAGCGTAGGGCCGGATCGACCCCGCCTGAGGGCTTCCTGCGGGTTGCCGAACGGCGGCTGTGGAACCACGCAGCGGCGCGGGATCCCGCAATCCCGCACGGCGGCGCGACGCATCGCTCAGGCCGAGGCGAGTGCGCCCATCTCGGCGACGACCACGCGCAGTCGTGCCGCCAGTTCGTCGCTGTCACCGACCGTGTCGCGGTGGGCGACCTCGGACAGGGCGGACAGCACGAGGCCGACGACCGTGCGCGCCGTCTGCTCGTCGGTGCGTGCGGAAACGGTGGCGAGGAGCGACTGCCGCGACTCGGCCATCCACTGCATCACCATCGGGGCCATCTCCGGGCGGAGCACCAGCAGCTCCTTCATCCGACGGCGGTCCTGCGACAGGGGCACGGTGCCGGCGATGAGGGCGCAGACGTCGTCGACGAGCCGGCCGTCGGCGGCGGCGAACCGGGTGGCCGCCCACTCGGGGACCTCGACCGTGTCGAGTCCGAGTGCGGCGTGTGCCTTGGACGTGAAGTAGTTGAAGAACGTCCGCGGCGAGACGTCCGCGTCGCTGCAGATCTGCTCGACGGTGACGCCGTCCAGGCCGTGCTCGGACACGAGCGTCAGGGCGGCGTCGTGGAGCGCCTGCCGGGTCTGCTGCTTCTTGCGTTCGCGCAGCGTGCACGGCGCGGTGGCCGGCTCCGGTGCTGCTGTGGTGCTCACGTGCACTCCTGTACTGCTGGGCGGCCACCGTGTCCACCGGTGGCCCGGGTCGTCCTGCCGGACGTGTCCGGCACGGGGAGGCCGCCCGCACCCCGGGCGGGGTGCGGGCGGCCGGGGGTCACCGACGCTGGGTCGGCGTGGAGCCGGTCATCGGACCGGTGAACGATCCGGCCTCGGCTGCTGCGAGCCCGGCGCGGGCCTCGAGGTCGGCCTGGGCCGACGGCGCGGAGCCGTCCTCGTCGGCGGACGACGCCCCGTTGGCCGCGTCGTGCTGCTCCTGCAGCGCCGACCGCTGGCGCAGCGGCGGCACCTTGAAGAACCAGGTGAGGACGAAGGCGAGCAGGATCACGCCGAGTCCGACCCAGTAGATCGTCACGGACGAGGCGTTGAAGCCCGCCATGAACGGCCGCGTGAGGCGGCTGTCGGCACCGGTGAGGAACGAGGTGTCGTTCGTGCTCGTCGCGGCCGAGTCGGACTCTCCGCCCTTCCCGATCTCCTTCGCGAGGGCCGGCGTGAGCTCGTCCACCCAGTACGAGCGCTGCGAGGCGTCCGACCAGTCGACGGACACGGTGCCGTCCTGGACGCTGGCGTGGGCCTGCTCGGCGACCGCCGTCAGGGCAGCGGACTCGGCAGCCGGGGTGGCCGCCGCGACCTGCTGGTCGATGATCCCCTGCGCCGCGGCTGCGGGCACCGCACCCGCCGTGACCTGCTGCTGCACGGCCGCGGTGACCTGCTGCGTGACGGCCTGGTCGGCAGCCTGCTTCGCCTGCGCCGACGCGTCGTCGAGCCGCGACTGCACGGTCTGCTGCAGCGGCGTCGTGATCGGGGCCCAGATCTTCTCGATCGCGCCCTGGTTCGCCGGCTTGCTCGCGACGGACGGGTCGAGTGCCGCGGACAGCGCCGGCTTGAGGTCGGCCTGGTTCGCGGTCGCGGACAGGATGTTGTTCGGCATGACCGAGAACAGGATCGAGAGCAGCACGGCGGTACCGAGCGTGCCGCCGATCTGGCGGAAGAACGTCGCCGAGCTGGTCGCGACACCCATGTCCCGGGCCTCGACCGAGCCCTGCGAGGCCAGGGTCAGCGACTGCATGACGGACCCGAGCCCGAGGCCGATCAGGAACATGCCGATCATGAGGAACCAGAGCGGCTTGTCGATCGACATGAAGGTCAGGACGACGTAGCCGGCCGACACGAGGAACGTGCCGATGACCGGGAAGATCCGGTAGCGGCCGACGCGGGCGACGATCTGGCCGGAGGTGATCGACGCGATCATCAGGCCACCGACGAGCGGCAGCGTGGCGAAGCCGGACTCGGTCGGGGTCAGGCCGACGACGATCTGCAGGTAGAGCGGGATGGTCAGCATGGCGCCGAACATCGCGAAGCCGACCAGGAAGCCGATCACGGTCGCCATCGAGAACGTGCCCGAGCGGAAGAGCTTCAGCGGGATGATCGCCGCGTCGCCCATCTTCGACTCGACGAGCAGCAGGGCGACGAGGCCGAGCGCGCCGATCACGTAGCTGGCGACGGCGGCGGGGGAGCCCCAGCCCCAGGTGCGGCCCTGCTCGGCGACGAGCAGCAGCGGGACGAGCGTGACGATGACCGCCGTCGCGCCCCACCAGTCGACCTTCGGCTTGTCGCCCGTGCCGTGCACCTTCGGCAGGTGCAGGAAGACGATCACCATGATGAGCGCGGCGACGCCGATGGGCACGTTGATGAGGAGCACCCAGCGCCAGCCGGTGATCCAGAGGATCTCGGACGAGCCGGCGAGCAGGCCGCCGATGAGCGGCCCGATGACCGAGGAGATGCCGAACACGGCGAGGAAGTACCCCTGGTACTTCGCGCGCTCACGCGGGGCGAGGATGTCGCCCATGATCGCCAGCGGCAGCGACATGAGCGCGCCGGCCCCGATGCCCTGCACGGCGCGGAAGGCCGCGAGCATGAGCATCGAGGTGGACATCGAGGACAGCACGGCGCCGAGGATGAAGACGACGATGCCGAAGATGTAGAGGGGTCGACGGCCGAAGATGTCGGAGAGCTTGCCGTAGATGGGCGTCGCGATCGTCGACGTGATCAGGTAGGCGGTGGTGACCCAGGCCTGCTGGTCGAGGCCGTGCAGGTCGTCGCCGATCGTGCGGATGGCCGTGCCGAACACCGTCTGGCCGAGGGACGACAGGAACATGCCCGCCATCAGGCCGTAGATCACGAGCAGGATCTGGCGGTGCGTCATGAGCGGCTGCTGGCCGGGCGCGCTGGACGCTCCGGGTGCCGCGTCGGCCCCGGCGCCGTGGCGGCCGGGCTGCACCGAGACGGGTGCGGTGGCGGTCATCGAACTCCTTTTTCGTACTGTGTAACTTTGCAGACCGCGCAACGATACATCCGATGGTTGCGGAATGCAACCAATTGCGGGACGGACGGGAGGCGCGTGGCGGGCCCGCCCCGCGCCTCCCGTCCGTCCACCGATCGCCCGCCCGCGTCAGCGGGCGTCCGCCGTCCGAGGTACCGTTTCCGCATGAGCACGGACACCGCCACCACCACCGAGACCACCGACGAGGGGCCCGTGGTGACCTTCGCCGACCTCGGCCTGAGCGATGCGGTGCTCAAGGCCGTCAGGGACATCGGCTACGAGACCCCCTCCGCCATCCAGGAGGCGACGATCCCGACGCTGCTCGAGGGGCGCGACGTCGTCGGCCTCGCGCAGACCGGCACGGGCAAGACCGCTGCGTTCGCGCTGCCGATCCTGTCCCGCATGGAGTCGGGCAGCAAGGTGCCGCAGGCCCTCGTCCTCTCGCCGACGCGCGAGCTCGCACTGCAGGTGTGCGAGGCGTTCGAGCAGTTCGCGTCGCACATGAAGCACGTGCACGTCCTGCCCGTCTACGGCGGTCAGGCGTACGGCGTGCAGCTGTCGGCACTGCGCCGCGGCGTCGACGTCGTCGTCGGCACGCCGGGTCGCATCATGGACCACATCGCGAAGGGCACGCTCGACCTGTCCGAGCTGAAGTACCTCGTGCTCGACGAGGCCGACGAGATGCTCAAGATGGGCTTCGCCGAGGACGTCGAGACGATCCTCGCCGAGACGCCGGACGACAAGCAGGTCGCGCTGTTCTCGGCGACGATGCCCGCGCAGATCCGTCGCATCTCGCAGCAGTACCTGACCGACCCGTCCGAGATCACGGTCAAGACGAAGACGAAGACCGCCGCGAACATCACGCAGCGGTACCTCATGGTGTCCTACCCGCAGAAGGTCGACGCCCTGACCCGCATCCTCGAGGTCGAGGACTTCGAGGGCATGATCATCTTCGTCCGCACGAAGAGCGAGACCGAGACCCTGGCCGAGAAGCTCCGCGCCCGCGGGTACGCCGCCGCGGCCATCAGCGGTGACGTCGCGCAGGCCCAGCGCGAGCGCACGGTCAACCAGCTGAAGTCCGGCAAGCTCGACATCCTCGTCGCCACCGACGTCGCGGCCCGTGGTCTCGACGTCGACCGCATCACGCACGTCGTGAACTACGACATCCCCGTCGACATCGAGTCCTACGTGCACCGCATCGGCCGCACCGGTCGCGCCGGTCGCAAGGGCGACTCGATCAGCTTCGTGACGCCGCGTGAGCGCCGTCTGCTCTCCGCGATCGAGCGGCACACCAAGCAGCCCCTCACGCAGATGCAGCTGCCGACCATCGACGACGTCAACGAGACGCGCCTGACCCGCTTCGACGACGCGATCACCGCGGCGCTCGAGCAGCAGGACCGCATCACGGCGTTCCGCGACGTGATCGCCCACTACGTGCGGAACCACGACGTCCCCGCCGAGGACGTCTCCGCGGCGCTCGCCGTGGTGGCGCAGGGCGACGACCCGCTGCTCCTCGACCCCGCCGACGACCAGCTGCGCAGCCAGGTCGACCGCGACGGCCGTCGTGCCGAGCGCCGCGACGACGACCGCGGCGGGCGCGAGGACCGCGGTCCCCGCCGATCGCAGCCGATGACCGCCTACCGCATCGAGGTCGGGCGTCGTCACCGTGTCGAGCCGCGTCAGATCGTCGGCGCGCTCGCGAACGAGGGTGGCCTGCGCCGCGACGACTTCGGCGCGATCCAGATCCGGCCGGACTTCTCGATCGTCGAGCTGCCCGAGGACATGGACCGCGGCGTGCTCGACCGGCTGTCGGACACCCGGATCAGCGGGAAGCTCATCGAGATCAAGCCGGACCGTCGCGGTGGCGGGCGCCGCTACGACCGCGACGACCGCGACGACCGGGGACCCCGCGGTCCCCGCCGGGACGACCGTCCGCGTCGGGACGACCGTGACGACCGTCCGCGTCGCGACGACCGCGACGACCGTCCGGCCCGCAAGCCGCGGCACGGCTGACGCCGGTCCCGGCCGGGCGGGGACGGCGCCGACGCGAGCCCTCGGGGGACGCGGGCGGTCCGCCGGGGCCGCGCCGCGCCTCCCGGCCGACGGCTCGGACTGGTCGGACAGCGCCGACTCCTCGCGGGTCCGGTCCCCAGATCGGGGCGTCGGGCTGACAGGTGGGCAGCGCCTGCGGTAGACAGGCCTGTACGCAGCGCACTCACCAGCGCTGTCCGGCTGCAGCAGGGAAGGACGCCGATGACCGCGCTCGACGTCAGCCGTCAGGATCGTCGCCGACTCACCACCGGCACCTCGCCCCGTCGACTCGCGACCGTGCGCACCGTCGCGCTGCTCGCGTCGATCGCGGGCGTGAACTACATCGTGTGGCGCTGGGCCGCGTCGGTGAACTGGCACTCGTGGTGGATCGCGGTGCCGCTGATCCTCGCCGAGACGTACAGCGTGATCGACTCGCTCCTCTTCGCCTTCGGTGCGTGGCGGCTCCGCGAGCGCGGCGAACCACCGACCAAGCCGGCGGGTGACGTCACCGTCGACGTCTTCATCACCACGTACAACGAGCCGGTCGACCTGGTCGTGCGGACCGCCCGCGCCGCGAAGGCCATCAGCCACCCGCACGCCACCTGGATCCTCGACGACGGCAACCGGCCCGAGATGCGCGCCGCGGCCGAGTCGCTCGGCATCGGTGTCATCACCCGCGGTGCCGACTGGGTCGACCGCCCGCGGCACGCGAAGGCCGGCAACCTCAACAACGCCCTCCTGGCGACGCAGGGCGAGTTCCTGCTCATCCTCGACGCCGACCAGGTTCCCGAGCCGTCGATCCTCGACCGGACCCTCGGGTACTTCAAGGACGACCGGATGGCGCTCGTGCAGACGCCCCAGTGGTTCGAGAACGTGCCGGACGCCGACCTGCTCGGCAGTCAGGCCCCGCTGTTCTACGGCCCGATCCAGCAGTCGAAGGACGGCTGGAACGCCGCGTTCTTCTGCGGGTCGAACGCGATCCTCCGGCGCGAGGCGCTCATGCAGCTCGGCGTCACGCGGTACGTGCGCGAGGTCGAGGAGTCCGTGGAACGCACGATCAAGACCTCGCGGAAGCTCCTCGCCCGGGCCCGCGAGACCGAGACCGACCCGCGGGTGCTCGAGGCGCTCGACGGTGCCGAGCAGGTCGTCGACCGTGCACGGGACCAGATCGACCGCGGCGAGCCGCTCGGGGACGTCACCTACGACTTCCAGCGCGGCATCGACGCCATCGCCTACCGCTTCGCCGCCGCGGACCTCGAGTCCGTGCGCCGTGACCTGCAGGAGCTCGCGGCGATGTCGACCGAGGCCGACACCTTCGCCGGGCTCGACGACGCGGCGCTCGACGTGCTCGGGCGGCGCGAGGCCTCGCCGGTCGCCGCCATCGAGTCGATCGCGGTCCTCGCCCGCGCGCTCGACGTCAACCGCGACGACGAGGCACAGCCGATCATGCCGCTGGCGACGATCTCGGTGACCGAGGACATGGCGACCGCGATGCGCCTGCACGGGCTCGGCTGGAAGTCGGCGTACCACGACGAGATCCTTGCGAAGGGCCTGGCACCGGAGGACCTGCCGACCATGCTCGTGCAGCGGCTCCGCTGGGCGCAGGGCACCATGCAGGTGTTCTTCCGCGAGAACCCCCTCGTGCAGAAGGGCCTGTCGTGGGGGCAGCGCCTCATGTACTTCTCGACGATGTGGAGCTACCTGTCCGGCTTCGCCGCGATCGTCTACATCGCGGCACCGGTGCTGTGCCTGTCGTTCGGCGTGGTGCCCGTGCAGGCTTACAGCGTCGACTTCTTCGCGCGGCTCATCCCGTTCCTCGTGCTCAACCAGCTGCTCTTCTGGGTGGTGGCGGCGGGCAGACCGACGTGGCGCGGGCAGCAGTACTCGCTCGCGCTGTTCCCGGTCTGGATCGAGTCGGTCACGAGCGCGTTCGAGAACGTGTTCCGGGGCAAGCCGCTCGGCTTCCGTGTCACGCCGAAGGTCCGCGACGAGTCCGAGCAGAAGCCGCGGTGGGACCTCGTGAAGCCGCAGCTCATCGCGATGGGGGCGCTCGTCGCCGCCCTCGTGCTCATCGGGATCCGGTACCTGACCGGGCAGGCGTCCGGCATCGCGCCGCTCGTCAACACCGCCTGGGTCGTCTTCGACCTCTTCATCTTCAGCATCGTGGTCCGCGCGGTGCTCTACCGGGGACCCGGATCGGGCACCGTGCAGTCCGAGCACGTGTCCTCGACGGCAGGAGGCCCGCTGTGACCGACCACCACCTGACCTTCGACGTGCCCGCGGTGGCGGCGTCCCTCGACGAGGTCCAGGACCGCTTCGGCGCGTGGTGGGACTCGCTCGGGATCGACGACGTGCGGCTCCGGTTCTCGTTCGAGACCGCGCTGGCCGAGGTCGCGGCGAACATCGTCGAGCACACGCGTCGCCGTGACCAGGTCGCGGGGCGGCGCTACGCCGTCGAGCTCTGCGCGACCGAGGACGAACTCGTCGCGGTGCTCACCGACAACGGGATGCCGGCCGACGTCGACCTGTCGGCGGTGACGATGGCCGATGCCGACGAGGAGAGCGGGCGGGGGCTCGCGCTCGCGATCGCCGCGCTCGACCGGCTCGAGCACGAGCACACCGGCGGGCACAACATCTGGACGCTGGCGTGCAGCCGGTGAGGGGCGCCCTGGCGAAGGTCGTCGCCTCGGTCGTGGTGGCGGGGACGCTGCTGCTCGGGGGAGCACTGCCGGCGTCGGCAGCCTCGACGGCGCCGTCCGCGTCGCCGTCGCCGTCCGCGTCGTCGTCGTCCGCGTCGTCGGCACCCGCCGCGTCGCCGTCTGCGTCGTCGGCACCCGCCGCGTCGTCGTCGCGGTCGCCCTCCGGTGGTCTGCTGCCGGCCGACGGTCGGGCGTGGTTCGGACCCGACCTCGACTGGGGCTCCGACGCCCCCGACGGCTACGCCGGACGACTCGGTGCGGTGCCCTCGGTGTACGGCGTCGAGATCGAGTACCCGTTCGACCGCAGCGCGCGCGACGAGTTCCTGCGCGCCACCCGCGCCGCCGCCGCCCAGGGGGCCGTGCTCGCCGTCAGCCTCGAGCCGTCGCGCGCGCTCGACACCCTGACCCGGGCCGACGCCCGCACCGCGAACCGGCTGTTCCAGCAGGTGCACGAGCAGTACGACACCCAGCTGCTGGTCCGCTTCGCCCCGCAGATGAACGGCACGTGGGTGCAGTGGGGGCAGCAGCCGACGGCGTTCGTCTCGGCCTTCCGGGCCTTGGCCGCCGCCGTCCACGCGGGCGACTCCGACGCCGCCATGGTGTGGTCGCCGTCCTACGGCGCCGGCTACCCGTTCGGCGAGTCGGCCGGTCGCCTGGAGGACCTGACCGACGCCGACGTGGCGCGGCTCGACACGAACGGCGACGGCCGGCTCACCGCCGCCGACGACCCCTACGGCCCGTACTGGCCCGGTGCGACGAGCGTCGACTGGGTCGGCCTGTCGATGTTCTCCTTCGGCAAGGGCAAGGCGACCGAGGCCGCCGGACGCTACGTCCCCCTCACGAGCAACGAGCTGCCCGAGGCCGGCGAGGTCGAGGCCCGCTTCGACGAGACCTGGGGCTACGAGGAGCCGCAGACCGCCGGTTCGTTCACCGAGCGGTTCGCGCAGGGGCAGGACCGCCCGATGGTCCTCGACACCGGCGCGCTCTACGACCACTCGCTGCGCGGCGCCGACGAGCTGGCGATCAAGCAGGCCTGGTGGCGCCAGGTGATCGCCGCCGTGCAGGACCGCCCCGAGGTGCGGGCCGTGACCTTCCTCGAGACGAACCGCCGCGAGCCGGAGGCCGGCAACCGCGTGGCCGACTGGCGGGACACCGCGGTGCCGGGCATCGCCGGGTCCTTCCGCACCGACCTCGAGCAGTCGCGGCACTTCGTCGACGGTCCCGTCACCGAGCGGGTCACCCCGCAGGACGGCGCCGCCGCGATCAGCCAGGAGTACGAGACCGGCGGCGACCAGATGGCGTGGATCGTCTGGTGTGCGTTCGGTCTGGCGGCGGCGTTCCTGCTCAGCGGGATCGTCGGACGTCTGCTGCCGAGCTGGCGGTACCCCGACGACGGGAAGCCCGGGCGTGACCTCCGGCTCGACCTGTTCCGCGGCTTCATCATCCTGGCGGTGGTGATCACGCACATCGAGATCGGCGGCCCGTACTCGTACATCACGCTGCACGCGGTCGGCGCGATCACGGGTGCCGAGATGTTCGTGTTCCTGTCCGGCATGGTGCTCGGCATGACGTACCCGTTCGCCATCAAGAAGTTCGGCGAGTGGGTGGCGGCGGTCGGCGCGTGGAAGCGTGCCCGGAAGCAGTACGTCGTCACCCTCGCGGTGATCCTGGTCGTCTTCGCGCTGAGCTTCGTGCCGTTCCTGAACACCGACGCCATCACGACCTTCACCGACCGGGGCACCGGCACCGGTGGTGTCGGCGCGGAGGGCCGGGTCTACGACCTGTACCCGAACGCGATGCAGCTGCTGGCCTACCCGCCGCCCTGGTTCGCGATCCGGCAGTTCCTGCTGCTCGAGATGGGCCCGTGGCCCTTCAACATCATGGGGCTGTTCGTCGTGCTGAGCCTCTTCATCCCGCTCTGCATGTGGGTGGTCCGACGGGGCTTCTGGTGGGCGCTGCTCGTGGTGAGCTGGGGCCTCTACGCACTGCAGGCGCTCGTGCCGGAGCTGCGGCCGCTGAACTCCCAGTTCGAGTCGGTCTTCCCGCTGCTCACCTGGCAGGTCGTCTTCACGCACGGGCTCGTGCTCGGGTACTACCGACGACAGGTCATCGGGGCGCTCACGGGTCGGCTGGGCAAGGTGCTGATCGGCGTCGGCATCACCGGGTACGCCCTGTTCCTGGTCTACGTCTGGGCCGGCAACCACTTCGGCTTCACGCCGGTGCCGTTCCCGGCGTCGATGTACGACACCCTGTACAACACGGCGTACCAGCGCGTCGACCTGCAGTGGGGACGGCTCGTCGACATCGCGTTCTTCGCGATCGTGTCGTACGCGATCCTCACGGTGTTCTGGAAGCCGATCGCGACGGTGCTCGGCTGGCTCTGGATCCCGATCGGTCAGGCGAGCCTCTACGTGTTCGTGTGGCAGGTCTTCTTCGCGCTGGCGATCGCCTCGATCCCGGGCGTGGACTGGTACAACGGCTGGATCGGCTTCGCGGCCCACACGCTGCTGATCCTGCTCGTCTGGTACATGATCCGGAAGCGCTTCCTCTTCTCGGTCATCCCGCGCTGACGCCGCCGGTCCCGCCCGCGCGTGCTGCGGGCGGGACCGCGCGGTCGCTCCTGCCCGTTCCTTCCCATGGCGCGTGCGGTGGGGAGCGGGATCGGGCGTACCGGGTGGTCCTGGTCGACCGGGTACGCCCGTTCCTGCCCGGTACGCCCGGTTCCGCCCGGCGCGCGGGTGTCCGGTGGGGCAGCGGGGCCGTCCGATGCCCGATCCTTCCCATCGCGCGTGCGGTGGGAAGTGGGATCGGGCGTACCTGGTGGTCCTGGTCGACCGGGTACGCCCGTTCCTGCCCGGTACGCCCGGTTCCGCCCGGCGCGCGCCGCGCCATGCCCGCCCGGGACACAGGGGCGGGTTCCGGGCGACGGACGCACGGGAGGCACGGTGCGGGTCCGACCCGCACCGTGCCTCCCGTGGTGGTCGCGTCAGACGCGTCGGCGGCGGGCAGCCAGGGCGATGCCGAGCCCGGCGGCGATCGCCAGGGCACTGCCCGCGGCGAGCGGCAGGACGTCGGCGCCGGTGAAGGCGAGCTCGCCGGTCGGCTGACCGGTGACCGGGTCGATCACGAACGCGAACGTGGCCCACGTGGCGACGCTGCCGTCGGCGCGCTGGGCGACGAGGGTGTGCGTGCCGGACGCGAGATCGACCGGCAGCTGCAGCGTCAGCACGCCGTCGTCGTCGCTCGCGAGGTCACCGAGGTACTCCGCGTCCGAGTGCACGAACCAGTCGAACGGGGTACCGGCCAGGGCGCGGGGGACGGTCACGGTGACGGTGCCGGCCTCGACGTCGACGGCGTCCACCCGCAGCGTGTGCGTCGCCTCCGTCAGGGTCGACAGGTCGGCGGCGACGGGAGCGTCGTCGGCCGGAGCGGTCGGCTCGTCGCCGGGCTCGCCGGGCTCGGTGGGCTCGGTGCCCGGATCGGTGGGCTCGGACGGGTCCGCGCCCGGATCCGTCGGGCCAGTGCCCGGGTCGGACGGCTCGGACGGCTCGGACGGCTCGGACGGGTCCGTCGGCTCGGCCGGCTTCTGCAGCGTCACCGCGTCCACCACCGACAGGTCCTCCGACCGGTACGTCGTCATCGCGATGGAGTCGCCCGAGACCTCGACGTTGGTGAAGTTCGGCGTGTACTCCTGGTTCTGCACCGCCGCGAAGTCGAACGGACCCGGCTTGATGTCGTAGTACTTGCTGCCGGACGACGAGTTGGCCGTCACGTAGAGCACCTCGTCGCCCGACGGCGTAACCTCGGCGGCCGGCTCACCGGAACCGGTCGGGGTGGTGCCGCTCATGAGGTAGCTGCGGACGTACACGTGGTCGTGGCCCATGAGCACCAGGTCCACGTCGAGCGCGCTCAGTGCCGGCGGCAGGTCGGCGCGACGCGTGATGATGTCCGAGTCGTCGGCGTGCGAGGCCGTGCTGTACACCGAGTGGTGGAACGTGACGACCTTCCAGCGGGCCTCGTCACCGTGCTCGGCGAGCACCTTCCGCGCGAACTCCGCGTGGCCGGCGTCGTCCATGTCGTTCGAGTTGAACGAGATGTAGAGCGTGTCGCCGTAGACGAACCAGTAGTCGCCGCCGGCGCGCGCGGCGTCGGGCTTGCCGTGCTCGGCGCTGACGTTCGGCAGGTTGAAGTGCTGCTCGTAGGCCAGGCTCGCGACGTCGTGGTTGCCGATGTTCGTCACGAGCGGGATGCGCTGCAGCTGGTCGGGCGAGAGGAAGCCCTCGTACTGGGCCTCGTTCGAGGCCGTGTTCACCTGGTCGCCGGCGGAGAACACCATCTCCGAGTCGGGGAAGGCGCGCTCGGCGACGTCGAGCGTGTCGTTCCACCCGTCGGTGTCCGAGGCCGCGTTGCCGGACGCACCGATCTGGGCGTCGCCGATGAACAGGAACGAGTAGTCGCCGTCGCCGTCACCGGTGCGGAACGTGGTCACCGGGCTCCAGCCGTCGGTGTCGCTGCCGACGCGGTACGCGTACTCGCTCGACGGCGCGAGGCCGGCGAGCGTGGCGTGGTGGTACTGCTGCCCGTCGGTGGCGGTGCCCGAGGTGCTGGCGACCTCGGTGACGCCGGTCGTCGGGAAGGCACCGTCGACGAGCTTCGCCGCGGGGACGACCTGCGCGCCCTCGGGCGCTGCCGAGTCGGAGTACCAGGCGAGGTTCCGCGAGGAGGCGTCGGCGCCGATCGTCATCACGACGTCGGAGATCGTCGCGGGCCGCGCAGCGTCCACCGGTGTCAGGGACGGCATGTCGAAGTAGACGTCGGAACTGTTCGAACGGCCCTGGTACAGCGCGACCGCGATGTCGTTCGCGCCCTCGTGCAGGAGCGCGGCCTCGACCGAGAACGTGCTGGTGTCAGGGTCCGACCCGTTGTCGCCGGCGTACTGCACGTTCTGCGTGACGCCGCCGTCCTCGAAGCCGGCCACCTTCGTGCCGTTCACGTACACGACGAGGGCGTCGTCGTACACGACCTCGGCGGTGAGCGACTTCCACGCGGCGAGGTCGGTCGCGTCGGCCTCGAACGAGGTCCGGAAGAAGTACGTCGGAACGTCCTTGCCGTCCGCGAGGTACTGCTCGAGCAGCGTGTCGACGGCGTGCCCGCCGCCCATGCCGGTCGCCGAGCCGTTCTTGGCACCGAACGACCCCTTCGCGGTCTTCCAGTCGCCCGTGGGCAGTGCGCCCGTCGTCCAGGCGGTGCGGTCGGTCTGCCCGGCGGCGGGGTCGGACCCGTCCTCCAGGTACTGCCACTCGGTGGTCGCCGAGGTGACGAGCGGTGCCTCCTCGGCGGAGGCGGCGGGGACGGAGCCGATCATCGTGGTGGCGGCGATCGCGGCGAGGGCCGCGGTGGCGGCTCCGACCGTGCGTGCGGTGCGCCGCCGTCGTGCGGGGTGCTGCGGGGTCATGGTGTCCTTGTCGTCGAGACCCCCTCGTGGGGGCCGTGGACATCCGACCCGGCTGAGGTGACGTACAGGTTTCCAGCGGTCGTACGCAGGCGGAACTGTCAGCCCGCACAGCCTTCGGACCCGCGTCCGCCCGTTCCTTCCCATCGCACCCGGCGTGTGACGCGCGACGGGCGCTCAGACGGACGGGAGGCGCGGTGCCAGCCGGCACCTGGGCCCACGCCGCCGGTTCCGCACCGACGCGCCAGCGGCGGGGCGGCCGTGCCGGTGGGGAGCCTCCCGTCCGTCGCCCGGTCGCGTCAGCGCGACGTGGTCCCCAGCGGCTGCGGGTCCACCGGGTCCGGCGGGACCGGCAGCGAGCCGCGGATCTGGTTCTGCGCCTGGCAGTCGCTCGTGCAGTTCGTCGCGCCCTGCGAGAGCTCGACCGCGTCCTCGCCGAGCACGCCGCCGAGGCGTCCGCCGGGCTGCACGGTCCAGGTCGTGGTGGTCGCGGTCTGCGAGGTCTTCGTCGCGACCTGCGGGCTGTCCTTCCCGAGGAGCATCTGGTGCGCATCGCTGCCCGAGGACACCGCCGCGACGCCGTCACCGAAGTTGATCTTCCCCGTGTACGGGTTCGTGAAGTAGAAGAGGCCCGCGCCGAGGGTGTGCGTGAACGTCACCGGCTGCGCGAACTCGGTCTCCATCTGGAAGATGCCGCCCTGCGCGCCGTCCTTCGCCTGGATCTTGTACTTGCCCGCTCCCGTGCCGAAGATCGCGACGAGCGTGTCGTCGCGGACCTCGAGCGAGGACAGCTTCGTGCCGGCGAGCTGCGCGGCCGTGAGCGACGGGACCTTCGACGCGAACACCACGGTCGGCTTCGTCACCATCCGCTGCGAGTCCGGGGCACCCGTGAGCGTGTAGTCGTAGACGCCGAGGTCGGCGACGCGGATGTCGAAGCCGTTGTGCTTGCCGCGGACCGCGATGGTGCCGGAGACGGCGACGTCCTTGAGCTTGAAGTCCTTGCCCACCGCGGGGTTCGTCGTGGTGCCGTTGACGGTGACGGCGTAGTCACCGCCCGTCGAGGTCTTGCCGGACGCGTTCGCGGGGGAGACCCCGACGAGGGCTGCTGCGGCGACGGCGCCGAGCGCGACGACCGCGGCGATGCCGGCGGAGCGGCGTCGGGAGCGCTGGGTGTGCATGTGTGCCTCCTGAGGGCGACGGTGCGGGACGGAGCGTCCCTCGGGAACGATCGTCGCCGCAGCGCCACGCGGGCACCATCGGACCTTGGTACTAGTACCCGCTCACCAGCCGTGGTCGCGGGCCCACAGGGCGGCGCTCGTCCGGTCCGCGACCCCGATGCGTCGGAAGAGCGACCCGACGTGCACCTTCACGGTCCGCTCGGCGATCCCGAGCTCGGTCGCGATCTGGCGGTTCGACAGGCCCCGCGCGATGCGCACCAGCACGTCGCGCTCCCGCGGCGGCAGCTCCGGGCCGTCCGCCCGCGGTGCCGCTCCGGGCAGCAGCGCCCGGGCGACCCGGGGATCGATCGGGGTCTCGTCGCGCGCGGCGGCCCGCACGGCGGCGACGACCTCGTCCGGCGCGGCGTCCTTGAGCAGGTACCCGGTGGCACCGGCCGCCAGGGCGTCGCGCACGCGGCGGTCGTCCGAGAAGGTGGTGAGCACGAGCACCCGGACGGCGGGCATCGCGGTCCGGAGGCGCGCCGTCGCGGCGACGCCGCCCTCGCCCGGCATCGACAGGTCCATCACGACCACGTCCGGTGCGGTCTCGGCGGCGCGTTCGACCGCCTCCTCGCCGGTGGCCGCCTCGCCCACGACCGTGCAGTCGTCGGTCGTGCCGAGCACGGCCCGCAGCCCCTGCCGGACCAGGGCGTGGTCGTCGACGAGCAGGACCCTCACCGCAGGGCCTCGGTCTCGGCGGGGACCGTCAGCTGCCAGGTCGTGCCGGCACCCGGCGCGGTCCGGAGCACGAGCGCTCCGCCGGTGTCCTCGGCGACCTCGCGCAGCAGCGTCGTCCCGAGGTGTCCCGGCCGGGACGGTGCGTCGAGGAGGTCCGGCTCGAAGCCGGTCCCGTCGTCGGCGACGGTCACCCGCACGTCCGGGCCGTCCACCCGCACCCGGACGTCGATCCGGGTCGCGCGGGCGTGCTGCGCCGCGTTCCAGACGGCCTCGCGGACGAAGCGGACGGCGGCCGTCATGGCCGCCGGCGACGCCGCGACCGTGTCGGGGACGTCGACCACGGTCATAGTCCCCGCGCCGCGGGCCCGTGCGCACGCGTCGTCGAGCGCCGCGCGGAGGCCGTCGCGTTCGGGTGCTGCCGGACGGATCGTCGACATCGAGGTGCGGAGCGAGGACACGGCGGCACGGAGGGTCGTCGCGGCCGCCCGGGTCTCGGGCACCGACCCGAGGGACAGCGCGAGCCCCGCGACGTCCTGCACGGGACCGTCGTGCAGCTCGCGGGCGAGTCGGCGCCGCTCGGCGACCTCGGCGTCGAGCGCGCGTCCGAGCAGGCGTTCGCGCTGCCGCTGGCCCGACCGGATCCGCACGAGCAGCCACAGCAGCAGCGGCACGAGCAGCACCAGCACCACCCCGACCGTGCCGAAGGCCAGGGCGGCGAACGCGCCGCGCAGGTCGGCGGCGCGGGCGAGCACGTCGCCGTACGGGCGGTACGCCTCGAAGAGCAGCGCCTCGCCGGAGGGCGTGTGCACGGCCTGGTACGCCTCGAGCAGCGGACCGTGGCCCCGCTCGTACCGGTTCTCCGCGCCCTCGAGCTCGGACACCTCGGCGTCGGAGCGGTCGGTGCGCAGCGCTTCGAGGTCCTCGTCGGACAGCGGGAAGCGCTCGCCGACCAGCCGCGGCTCGTCGGACCACAGCACCGTGCCGTCGGCCGACCAGAGCTTCATCCGGACGGTCGACCCGGCGCTGACCTGCCCGGCGAGGGCGTCGTCCAGTCGCGCGCGTGCGGCGGCACGGTCGGTGGCGCTCGCCGCGGGATCGGCGACGGTGTCGGTGAGCGCGGGTTCGACGACGATCCGGGCGAGGGCCGCGGTGTCGGCGGTCGCGTCGCGCACCGCGAACGACTCCGCGACCCGCTGCGACACGAGCGTGCCGACGGTCGCCACGGCGGCGCCGCCGACGAGCGCGGCGAGGACGACGCCGACCAGCACGCGACGCCAGGGCGTGCGACCGGTACGGCGGCGCGGGTCGGCGGCGACGAGCACGAGGGGTTCCGGGGGCGTCCCGCTGTTCCCGCTGTCCGACGACCGTTGTCCGTGCACGGAGCAACCGTAACCCGAGCGCTGCTCGGGCCCCGACGGGACGGGACCACGGGAGCGGACCACGAGACGGACGGGAGGCGCGGTGCCAGCCGGCACCGCGCCTCCCGTCCGTCCCTGGTCGGGTCCGGAGACCGCTCGCCTCAGGCGGCCGTCGCGCGGTCCGCCGCGTGGGTGGACGCGAGCGCCTGCCGCACCGACGTCCACGCGGCGAGCCGCTCCCGGACGGCGTCGTCCCGTTCGACCTCGAGCGCAGTGGCGTGCGCCTGCTCGAGCACGTCGTCGACCACGACCCGCTGCCCGGACCGCGCCGACGCGATCGCGGCGTCGACCATCACCAGGCTCATCACGTTGCCGTGGACCTCGCCGTCGGGGACGACCCCGGTGCGGACCGCCCGGACGAACGACGCCAGCGACCCGGCGATCTCCGTCCCGACGCCCGGTGCCGCGGCCGGGGCACCCGGTGCGCCGTCGACGACGCTCGAGGGGTCGTGGTCGCCGTCCCACACCGCGGAGCCGGCAGCGCCGGTCGCCCGCCAGTCGCCGTTCCACGAGGTCTCGTCGCCGGGCGCGCACCACGAACCGTCGTAGACGTACCGGACGTCGTCCTCGAACGTGAAGACCGCTGCCGCGTTCGCGTCCCCGCGGTACCAGGACCACGACGGGTTCCAGGACTCGCAGTAGACCGACACCGGGTCCCGGTCGAGCACGTAGCGCGCCGAGTCGAACGCGTGGATCGCCATGTCGAGGAGCAGGACGTCGTCCATCTCCTCGCGGAAGCCGCCGAAGTGCGGGGCCTTCGCGAAGCGCGTGTTGAGGCCGCCGACCGCCCCGAGCGCCCGGACGTGCTGCCGGAACGCGACGAGCTGGTCGTTGTACCGGCGCGACTGGGACACCATGAAGAGCTGGCCGGTCGCCTCGGCGGCCGCCGCCAGGGACAGGGCCTCGGCGACGGTCTGCGCGGCGGGCTTCTCGCCGAGCACCGGCAGGCCGGCGTGCAGGGCGTCCATCGTGACGGGGTGGTGGGCGACGGGGACGGTGATGTCGAGGACGGCCTCGGCGCCGGTGTCGGCGAGGAGCGCCGGCAGGTCGCGGCCGACCGGGATCGACGGCGCCCCGGCCAGCTCGGCCCCCGCGCGCGCGGCGTCGAGGTCGAGGTCGACGACGCCGACGAGCTCGACGTCCGGGTCCGCCGCGACGGTGCTGAGCCATGCCCGGCCCATGCCGCCGGCGCCGACCTGCACGACCCGCAGCGGGGCGTGGTCGGTCATGCGCGGGCCTCGACGGTCTCGGTGGCTGCCGCGTCCTCGGGTGCGTCGGTGGTCGCTTCGTCCTCGGGTGCGTCGTCGAACGGGCCGCGGTAGTGCTGGCCGTCGAAGTACTCGCCGAGGTCGTAGCGGCGGAGCGTCGGCAGCTCGCGCTCCCGCTCCGGACGCGCCCACTCGGTGGCGTTCGCGATCACACGGCGGACGTCCTTGTGGTGGTACACGGGGAAGTCCTGGTCGCCGGGGGAGAAGTAGAAGATCTTCCCGAGCCCGCGGCGGTACGTCATGCCGCTCCGGAACACCTCGCCGCCGGTGAACCCCGAGATGAACACCAGCTCGTCGGGCGTCGGCACGTCGAAGTACTCGCCGTACATCTCCTGCTCGGGGATGACGATCGGGTTCGGGACACCGCGGGTGATCGGGTGCTGCGGGTTGACCGTCCAGACGAGCTCCTGGTCGTGCTCGCTCCGCCAGCGCAGCGTGCAGGTGGTGCCCATCAGCTTGCCGAAGATCTTCGACCAGTGGCCGGAGTGCAGGACCACGAGCCCCATGCCGGACAGCACGTGCTTGTGGACGCGGTCGACCACGGCGTCGTCGACGTCGGCGTGGGCGGCGTGCCCCCACCAGGTCAGGACGTCGGTCTCGGCGAGCACGGCGTCGGTCAGGCCGTGCTCGGGCTCCTGCATGGTCGCGGTGCGAACGACGGCGTCCGGCAGGTTCTCGCGGATGCCGTCGGCGATCGCGCCGTGCATGCCGTCCGGGTACCGCTCGGCGACGTGCGGCTCGACCTGCTCGTGGACGTTCTCGCCCCAGACGGTGACGCGGAGGGGGGTGCTGGTCATGGTGGGCCTTTCTGGCTCGGAGGGTGCGGGGGTCGTGTGCGGTGGCGTCGTCACTTGACGGCACCGCCGAGCGCACCCGCGGAGATGTAGCGCTGGGCGACGATCAGGAGGACCGCTGCGGGGAGGGACGCGAGGACGCTGGTCGCCATCACGGGGCCCCAGTCGGTGACGTTGGACCCGATGTAGTTGTAGATGCCGAGGGTGATCGGACGGACGGCGTCGGTGGACGTCAGGGTGAGGGCGATGAGGAAGTCGCCCCAGGCGCCGAGGAACGTGAACAGCGCCGCCGTGACGATCGCGTTGCGGCTGATCGGCAGGACGATCGACACGAAGGCCCGGAGGTCGTTCGCGCCGTCGACCAGTGCTGCCTCGACCAGGCTCGGCGGGATCGACTCCATGAACGCCCGCATGAGCAGGATCGCGAAGGGGACCTGCACGGCGCTGTCGGCGAGGATCAGACCGAGGTAGCTGTTGAGCAGCCCGACGTTGTTGAACAGCGTGTACAGCGCGTTCGCGATCACGATGCCGGGGACCATCTGCGTGACGAGCAGGACGAGCAGCAGCGTCCTCGTGCCGCGCATCTTGAAGCGCGCCAGACCGTACGCCGCCGGGGTGGCGACGGCGAGCGTCAGGACCACCGTGCCGAGGCCGATGATCATGCTCGAGACGAAGTTCTGCCCCTGCTGGGCGAACGCCGCCTGGTAGCCGGCGAAGGTCGGGTTCCACGGGAACCAGGTGGCGGTCGCGGCACCCGAGGTGGCCTGCAGGCTCGTGTTCACCATCCAGTAGACGGGGAAGATCATGATCGCGAGGAACACGATCCCGAGGACGGTGAACGGCAGGCCCTTCACCGAGCCGCGCGGGCGACGCGTGCGCTCGCCGCGTCGACGGGTCGTGATGGCCCTGGTGGCCGTGACGGTGCTGCTCGCGAGTCCGACGCTCATTCGTCGACCGCCTTCCTGGAGATCGCGATGTAGATCATCGCGAAGACGAACGAGACGACGATGAGCACGTTGCTCACCGCGGCTCCGATGCCGAACTGGAAGTTGATGAACGACTGGTGGTACGCGTTCGTGGCGAGCGTCTGGGTGGAGTTCGCCGGGCCGCCGCCGGTGAGGCCGAGGATGATGTCGACCACCTTCAGCGTGTAGACGACCCCGAGCACGATCACCACGCTCACGACCGACCGGATGCTCGGCCAGGTGATGTACCAGAAGGCCTTGAACCCGGTGGCGCCGTCGAGGGCACCCGCCTCGTAGAGCTCCGGCGGCACGGACTGCAGGCCGCTGTAGAGGATCGTCGTGTTGAAGGGGATGCCGAGCCAGACGTTCACGCCGATCACGGCGATGAGGGCGAGGCTCGGGCTGACCAGCCACGGCACCGGGCCGATGCCGACGACCCCGAGCAGCTGGTTGAGGGCGCCGCTGTCCTGGTCGAGGAGCCACTTCCACACCGCGCTCGACGCGATGAGGGGCAGCAGCCAGGGCAGGAGCAGCAGGCCGCGGAGGAAGCCGGACAGCGGGAAGTGCCGCCGGAAGAACAGTGCGAGGCCGAGCCCGAGGACGAACTGCAGCACGATGGAGCCGGCCGTGAACAGGGCGGTGTTGACGACGCTCGTCGTGAACACGCTGCTCGAGAAGACCGAGACGTAGTTGGCGAAGCCCACCCAGGGCGCCTCGCCGGTGAAGAAGGTCTTGGTCGTGTAGTCCTGGAACGACATCACGACGTTCTTGACGACCGGGTAGCCGAAGAACACGGCGACGAAGACCGCCGCCGGGACGACGAACAACCAACGGGTGAAGCCGGAGCGGAGCCGCGCGCGGCGCTGTCCCGGGCGGACGGGGGCCGCGGGCGTCGTCGCCCGGGGCCGGATCTGTGTCGAGGCGCTCAATGTCAGGTCCTTTGCGTCTGGGGACGGGAGGAACCGGTCGTGCGGACCGGCTCCTCCCGTTTCCGCTACTGGTTCTGCGACTGCGCCTGCTCGAGCGCCTGCTCGGGGTCGGCCTTGCCGGTCAGCGCGAGCTGGACGGCGGTGTAGATCTTCGTGGCGGCCTTGGGCCAGTCCGGGCCGAGCTCACCGGTGCGGGCGCGGGCGGTCTGCACCGTCGTGACGAACGAGGCGACGTCGGCGTGGTCCTTCGCCCAGGCCTTGCCGACCTCGATGTTGGTCGGCACGTTGCCGCTGACGCCGGCCAGGACGGCCTGCATCTTGTCGCTGTTGAGGCACCCGACGAACTTGCCGGCGAGTTGCATCTTGTCCTTGTCGCCGGTCTGCGGGACGGTGAACGCCTCGCCGCCCAGCGGGGCGACGGTCTCCGAGCCGGTGCGGGTCGGGATCGGGACGCTGTCGAACTGCAGGTCCTTCGCCTTCTTCAGCGCCGGCAGCTGCCACGGGCCGTTGATCATCATCGCGGCCTTGCCCGCGATGAACTGGTTGTTGACGTCGGCCTGCGCCCAGTTGATCGAGCTCTTCGACATCGAGCCGTCGGCCTGCAGGTCCTGCACGAGCTGGAGCGCCTGCGCCGCCTCCGGCGTGGCGATGTCCTTCTCGTCACCGCCGTTCGACCAGAAGAAGGGCAGGAACTGCCAGGTGCCCTCGTAGGTGTTGATGTTGCTCATCGCGAAGCCGTAGGTCGACCCCTTCGTCAGCGTCTTCGCGGCGGTCTTGAGCTCGTCCCACGTCTTCGGCGGCTGGACACCGGCGTCCGCGAGCAGCTTCTTGTTGTAGTACAGCGCGATCGAGTTCGTGTTCGGCTGCAGGCCGTAGAGCTTGCCCTCGAACGTGTTCGCGCCCTTGACGCCGGGGACGTCGTCGTCCGCGTCGAGGCCGTAGTCGGACAGGTCGGAGAGCGCGCCGGACGAGGCGATCTGCTGCACGTCGGGGTTGTCGAGCATGAGGACGTCGGGCAGGGTCCGCGACGACGCCTGCTGCAGCACCTTCGAGATGAGGCCGGCTCCGGCGACGTGGTTGATCTTCACCTCGACACCGACGTCCTTCGCGCACTGCTGGTACACGGGGTCGTAGTTCGCGTCGTAGTAGTCCTCGATCGTGAGGGTCTTGCCGCCGCCGCCGGACGACGAGGCGTTCCCGGAGCCGGAGCAGCCGGCCAGGACGAGGGGGACCGTCGCGGCGACTGCCACGGCGCCGACGAGGGCGCGGGTCCTGCGGGACGTGGAGCGGGAACCAGGCTTCATTGCACTGCTCTTCTCTTCGCGTTTGCGGGGGAGGACGCGGTGCGACGACTCCACTGACGTCGTCGTCGCGGTGGTCCTGGGGCGAGAAGCTAACAGAAAAGCGCTTCACCTGTAAAGCGCTTTTCTGGATCGGGGCGAGAGATATGCTCGTACCATCCGACCGCTCCAGGAGGCGTGATGGCGACGATGCAGCAGGTGGCCGACCGCGCGGGCGTCTCCATCGCGACGGTGTCCTTCGTCGTGAACGGCACGAAGTACGTCACCCCCGCGACGACCGCCAAGGTGACCGCGGCCATGCGGGAGCTGAAGTTCCGGGGCAACGTCGTCGCACGGGCGCTCGCGAGCCGACGGACCCGCATCGTCGCGCTGCTCTTCCCGACCACCGGCAACCGCTTCAGCTCCACCACCTCCGACTTCTTCATGAGCGCCGCCGAGCGGGCGTCCGAGCGCGGGTACCACCTGGTGCTCTGGCCCGTTGACCCGGCGGGGGAGGACCTCGACGACCTCGTCTCCGGCGGGCTCGTCGACGGTGTGGTCCTCATGGAGGTGCGGATGGAGGACCCCCGGGTGGTCAAGCTCGCCGACCTCGGCGTGCCCTTCACCCTGATCGGCCGGACGCGGGACAGCACCGCACTGCCGTTCGTCGACATCGACTTCGAGACCACGATCGAGGACGGCCTCGACCACCTGCAGGGCCTCGGGCACCGTCGCTTCGGGCTGGTGCTCGAGAACCTCGAGGGCACGCCGATGGCCGGGTACGCCCCCCACCTCCGGGTCGAGGACACCTTCCGGCGCTCCGTGGTCGACCGGGGCTGCACCGGCACCGTCGTGTACGCCGGTCCGGGCAGCGACGGCGGACGCGAGGCCGCGCGCGAACTCCTCGACGCCGACCCGGACGTCACCGCCGTGCTCGTGATGAAGGACGACTCGGCGGCCGGGCTCCTGGTCGGGATGTACGCCGCCGGGCGCCGCGTGCCCGACGACGTCTCGGTCCTGAGCATCGCGTCCTCCGCTGCGGCCGGCGACCAGCACCACCCGCGGCTCTCGGTGATGATCGCCCCGGGTCGGGAGCTCGGCGTCCGCGCGGCCGACGCCCTGATCGACCAGCTCGACGGCACCTCGGCCGAGCTCCCGCACTTCCTGCTGCCGTGCGAGCTGCGCCCCGCCGAGTCGACCGCCGCCGCGCCCACGCGCTGACGCGCTGCGCAACGCGAGGCTCGCCCAGGCGGACACTTTCGTGGCACGCGCCCCGCGAAAGTGTCCGCCTGGCCGAGACTCGTGCGCCGGCGAACGCGGTGTGGCCGGGCCGGCCGCCGGACGGGAGGCGCGTGCCGGGGTCGCCCCGCGCCTCCCGTCCGCCCCGCGCGAGCGACAGTGCTGCGCGAGGCTCGCCGCGGCGGACACCTTCGTGGCACGCGCCCCGCGAAAGTGTCCGCCTGGCCGAGACTCGTGCGCCGCCCCGCCACGCACCGCCACCGCACCGCACCTGTGCGTGCACTCAGGCTCGCTTGCCAGGGTGGACGGACAGGCACGCCGGGTGCACCGCCGCACCCCTCGTCGAGGAGGACGCATGGCCATCGACCGCAGACTCTTCCTGCTCGGGGGCGCGGGGGTGCTGCTGCTCGCCGGCTGCTCGACCCGACCCGAGCGCACGACCGTCGACCAGTGGCCGACGGACCCGCCGGAGGGCGACGTCACGATCAGCTGGTGGGCCGGGCAGATCGCCTCGAAGGACGGCGGGGACCTCCGTCGGCAGCTCATCGCGGAGTTCCAGAAGGAGCACCCGAACATCCGCGTCCGGATCGTCAGCGCGCCGAGCGACACCGACACGAACCGGACGAGCCTGACGACGCAGATCGCCGCCGGCAGCCCCACGCCCGACGTCTACCTCGGCGACGTCGCCTGGCCGGGGCAGTTCGCGAAGAACAAGCTCGCGACCCCGGTGAACCAGCTCGTCGGCGAGGACTTCTTCGAGCAGTTCCCCGAGGGTCTGCGGCAGGCGGCGAGCGTCGACGGGACCTACTACATGTTCCCGCTCTACATCGACGAGTCGTTCTTCCTGTACCGGCAGGACCTGCTCGACAAGCACGGGTTCCAGGTGCCGCGCTCGTGGGAGGAGGTCAAGGACACCGCCGCGAAGCTCGTCGACACCGGCGACGTCGACTACGGCTTCGCGTTCCAAGGCGACGTCTACGAGGGCCTGACCTGCAACGTCACGGAGTTCGTGGCGGACGCCGGCGGCTCGCTCCTCAACGACGACCTGACGAAGCCCGAGACGACGAGCTCCGAGACGAAGCGCGCGTTCGAGTTCATGCGGTCGCTCATCACCGACGGCGCCAGCCCCCGGGCCACCCTGACCTACCAGGAGCAGGACACGAACGACGCCTTCTCGGGCGGGCGCGCGGCGTTCCTGCGCAACTGGTCGTACGCCTGGGGGATCGCGAACGGTCCGGACTCGGCGGTCGCCGGCAAGGTCGGGCTCGCGGCGCGCCCCACCTTCGACGGCATGCAGGACCACCACTCGACGATCGGCGGCTGGGGGAACTACATCAACCCGCACACGCAGCAGCCGGCCGCCGCGCTGACCTTCGCGTCGTGGATGTCGAGCGAGACGGCGCAGCAGTTCCTCACCCGCGAGGGCGGAGTCCTGCCGGCGCGCAGCGCGAGCCTCGTCAGCGAGGACGCGAAGCGCCAGCAGCGCCCGACCTACGACACCGCCGCGGGCATCACGCTCGTGCCCCGCCCGACCTCCACGGCGTACTACCCGAAGGTCTCGCAGGGCGTCTACCAGAACGGCAACAGCATCCTCGGCGGGCAGGCGTCGGTCGACGGCGGCACCGGCGCGATGGCGTCGGCGATCTCGCTCGCCCTGTCGGGGGAGGCGCTGTGAGCGCCGGCACCGAGACGCGTGCGGCAGCGACGCGGTCGCAGACGACGGGCGCGGGGCGGACGGGAGGCGCGGGTCGCCACGACGGGTACCGCCCGACGACGGGGCGGTCGCGCATGGAGCGCATCCGTGCGCGGGGTGCGTGGGGCTTCGCCGCCCCGGCGCTCCTGGTCGTCGCCGCGGTCACGATCTTCCCGGTGGTGTACTCGATCGTCCTGAGCTTCGCGGACGTCGAGATCGGCTACGACGGGTTCAGCATCCAGGGCTTCGGCCTCGGCAACTACGCGGCGCTGCTGCAGAGCGCCGACTGGTACCGGGCGCTCGGCTTCACGGTGCTCTACACGGTCGTGACGGTGTCGGTCGAGCTCGTGCTCGGCATGCTCGTCGCCCTCGTGCTCGAACGGCTCGGGGTCACCCGCGGCTGGATGCTCGCGCTGCTCCTCGTGCCGTGGTCCCTCGTGACGATCGTCAACGCGCAGCTCTGGAAGTACATCTACGACTCGACGTACGGCGTCGCGACGTGGTTCTTCGGCCTGTTCGGCGACGCGCCGGTCATCCTCGGCGAACCGGTCCCCGCGATCACCGGGCTCATGGTGGCCGACATCTGGAAGACGACGCCCTTCGTGGCCATCATCCTGCTCGCCGGCCTCGTGCAGATCTCGGAGGACCTCTACGAGGCCGCCGAGCTCGACGGGGCGAACGGGTGGCAGACGTTCTGGCGGGTCGTCGTCCCGCAGCTGACCCCGACCCTGACGATCGCGGTGCTCTTCCGCGTGCTGCAGGCGTTCGGTGTCTTCGACCTGCCGTTCGTGCTGACGAACGGCGGGCCGGGCACCACCACCCAGTCGCTCGCGATCATGGGCTACAAGGTGCTCTTCCAGGACATCAACATCGGACCGGGCGCCGCGATCGCGACGAGCACCGCGGTCATCGTGGCCGTCGGGTGCCTGCTGTTCCTGCGGGCGTTCCGGAACCAGGCGAAGGGAGGGGATGCCTGATGCCCCGTCAACGTGTCCGCAAGGGCTGGCGGAAGTGGGTCAACACCGTGAACGTCAGCGGTGTCGTCATCGCGGTGCTCACGGCGCTGCCGCTGTACTGGCTCGTGTCGACGTCGCTCAAGCCGTCGTCGGAGATCGCCCAGTCGCCGCCGACGATCTGGCCCCGGTCGCTGACCTTCGACAACTTCGTCGTGGCCTTCCGGGACAACGCGCTCGGTCAGTACATGGTGAACAGCGTGATCGTGTCGGTGTCGACGACCGTGATCGTGCTCGCGCTGTCGTTCCTCGCCGGGTACGCCCTCGCCGGTCGGTGGATCAGGGGCCGCACGGCGATCATGACGTCGCTGCTCATGCTCTCGGTCTTCCCGGCGATCGCCGTCCTGACCCCGCTGTACCTGCTCGAGCGGAACCTCGGTCTGCTCAACTCGTACCCGGGCCTGATCATCCCGTACGTGGCGTTCAACCTGCCGTTCGCGATCTGGATCATGCGGAACTACCTGCAGGGGATCCCGTCGACCATCGAGGAGGCGTCCGAGATCGACGGCGCCGGCGCCTGGCGCACCGTCCTGTCGGTGATCCTGCCGATGGCGAAGCCCGGGCTCTTCACGGTCGGCGTGTTCACGTTCACGGCGTCGTGGAGCGAGTTCCTCATGGCGCTGACGTTCAACAGCGAGAACTCGTTCCGGACGATCCCGGTCGGCATCGCCCTGTTCGGCACCCAGTTCACCGTCCCGTTCGCGCAGATCTTCGCCGCCAGTGTCGCCGCGACGGTCCCGATCGTCATCCTCGTCCTGGTGTTCCGCCGGTCGATCGTGTCGGGCCTGACCTCGGGCGCGGTGAAGGGCTGAGACCCGGTCCCGGTACCCGGTGCGGGTCCCGGACCGGCCTCACGACGGACGGGAGGCCCGTGGCGATCCCGCCACGGGCCTCCCGTCCGTCTGCCGGTGCCGTCGTCAGCGACCGGTCCGACGTGGTGCCGTCAGTGCCGCCCCTCGCGGGCGGTGTCGGTGAAGAAGTCGGCGTACAGGCCGTTGGCGTCCTGCAGCTCGCCGTACTTCCAACGCTTGCGCATGCGACGGAACGTCTCGATGCGCACCGGGTCGATGCCCGGTTCGGACTGGTACGAACCCATCGGTCCTCCCGTTTCCCTGTTGCTCACCCCCGACCGGGGGTACCCACCGGCGACGCTACGGGCTCGTGCCCCCTGCGTCCGGCAAGATAGATCGGGAATCTACCTAATTGCGCTTGTTGGACAAACGTCCGAGGGGGGTCCTCGACCGCCCGTACCCTGCCGTCAAGGGGTCGGAGCGCCGTGCTCGAGCGCCTCGATCACACGGTCGATCACCCGCACGTACCGGTCGCTCTCGCGTTCGGAGAAGGAGGACAGGAGCTCGTGCAGATGCTCGTTCGTACTGTCCATCGCGACGGCGTACGCACGCTGCGTCTCGGGCGTCAGCTCGATGAAGCGGCTGCGCCCGTCGTCCGGGTTCGGGACGCGGCACAGGTGCCCGGCCCGTTCCAGGCGGTCGACCGTGCCGGTGATCGCCGGACCCGTCAGGCCGAGGTGCGACACCAGGTCCTTCACCCGCACGCGACGCTCGGCCGCGGCCGCCCGCGCGACGAACTGCAGCACGGTGAGGTCGGAGCCCGACACGGACAGTCGCTCGCGGAGCCGGCCGCGCAGGGCGCCCATCGCCGCCTCGAGCCGGGTGAGCGCCGCGGTCAGGTCGATCTCACTCACGTGGTCGTCCCTCCGGTGCGTGTCGGTCGTCCGCGACGTTACGCCGCCCTCACCCTGCAACCGTATCCGGAGAACGCGAACCATGGCGCAATGCGGATGATCGAGCCCGGACGGAGTCGTCGTGGCTGACCCGCTGATCGAGGCGTTCGGCGCCGAGGAGACGATCGCGCCGGTGCGCTTCGAGGTCGCCGGGACGCGTCCCGAGGCCGCCGTCCGCGACCTCGGCGGCGTCTACGCGGGGGAGCGGTGGAGCGCTGCGCCGTCGAACGGACGGTTCGACTACCGGTACACGGCGATCGGTGACAGCGAGGTCACCATCCGCCGCTCGCAGATGCACGGCGAGATCCGCGGGTACATGCCCGGCGGCGGTGACTACGTGGTGACGTGGATCAGCGCGGGGACCGGCGAGCTCGAGATGCGCGGCGAGCGGTGGCCGATGGAGCAGGACGTCCCGGTGATGTTCCCGGCCGACGAGGAGTTCTCGTTCGTCACGGCCGACTACGACCAGCGGCTCGTGCACTTCGACCGGGAGTTCGTGCGCCGGGTGGCCGCGTCGCGCGTCGACGGCGGGAGCGCCCTGCGGTTCGACCCGCGCCGTGGCGCTGCCGAGACGGTGCACCACCGGTGGCAGGGTGCGCTGACGGCGCTCTCGCGTGCGCTGCGCATCGGCGGCCCGGACTCGGACGCCTGGCAGGACGCGAAGGTCACCGCGGCCGAGGTCTTCCTCGACATGTTCCCGCCGCAGACGGGCGGGTTGCCCGACGTCCTGGAGCAGCCCCGGAACGCCCGGCTGCGCGCCGCGGTGGAGTACATCCACACGCACGCTGCCGAACCGGTCACGATCGTGGACCTCTCCGAGGCGGCGGGGCTCAGCGTCCGCTCCGTGCAGGAGTCGTTCCGGCGCGTGTTCGACGTGTCGCCGCTGACGTACCTGCGGCAGGTGCGGCTCGACCGCGTGCACGAGGAGCTCCTCGAGGCGGGGCCGCAGGCCGGTGCCGTCGGCGACGTCGCTCGGCGGTGGGGGTTCGCGCACCTCGGGCGGTTCTCGGCGTCGTACGCCGAGCGCTTCGGCGAGTACCCGAAGCAGACGTTGCGGCGCTGACGCGGCCGCCGCGCGGGCGCGCGGGCGACTCGCTCCGTGGGCGTCGAACCACGGAGCCGACGTCGAACCACGCGTCGCAAGTGGTTCGACGTCGCAAGCGTGGTTCCACTCCCGAGTGCGCCGCGCCGCGCGGCGCCGCGCGGCGTCAGGCGGTCGCCGGCGCCGGCGCCGTGCTGCTCCGCACCCGGAGCGTCGATCGCAGCCGCACGTGGTCGCTCGTCGGCTCGCCGCGGAGCATCGCCATGAGCATCGCGACCGCGCTCGCACCGAGGTCGGCGAGCGGCTGCGCCACGGTCGTGAGCGGCGGCGTGGTGGTCGAGGCCTGCGGGACGTCGTCGAACCCGACGACCGACAGGTCCTCCGGCACCCGGAGCCCGAGGGCCGCGGCGGCGTGGAGCACGCCGATGGCCGACGAGTCGTTCGCGGCGAACACCGCGGTCGGGCGGTCGGGCAGCGTGAGGAGCTCGTGCGCGACCGCCGCGGAGCGCTCCTCCTGGTAGTCACCGGCACGGACCAGGCGTTCGTCGACCGCGACCCCGGCGGCGGACAGGGCCTCGCGGAAGCCGGTCTCGCGCAGCTGGGACGACGCGAGGTCGCCGCGGCCCTGCACGTGGGCGATGCGGGTGTGGCCGAGCGCGAGCAGGTGCTCGACGGCGTCACGGGCGCCGGCGGCGTTGTCGGTGTCGACCGTCGCGTGGCCCTCGGGGCCGGTGTGCGGGTCGATGGCCACGACGGGGATCGACGACCCGGAGAGTGCCGCGGACGGCGTGACGACGATCGCGCCGTCGATGAGCGTGCCGGACAGGCGGGACAGCGACCGGCGCTCCCACCCCGGGCGCCCGGTGCCGGCCTCGAGCCCGGCGTAGGCGAGGAGCTCGTACCCGCTGCCGATCGTTGCGGCGGAGACGCCACGCAGGAGCTCGGTCGAGAACGGCTCGAACTCGGGCACGAGGATCCCGATGACGTTCGTGCGGGAGCTCCGCAGGCTCCGGGCGACCAGGGACGTCTCGTAACCGAGGCGCTCGACGACCTCCTGCACCCGGACCATCGTCGCGGGGGCGACCCCGTCGCGGTTGTTGACGACCTTCGAGACGGTCGGGATCGAGACGCCGGCGGCGCGCGCGACGTCCGCGATCGTGACCCGGCCCGGCCCGGGCGGGTGGTCGACGACGGTCTCCATGTGCACACCGTACCGCCGGAGACGGTTTCCGCCAGTGCGCGGGTCACGGTTAGAAAACGTTATCGATAACGATTGACACGGCCGTGCTGCACCTGGCACGCTCTCCGCAGCGGCATCGACTGCCGCGAACGTCAACGACGACACCGAGGAGTTCCACGATGACGAGGAAGATCCGTGCCGCGGCAGCCATCGCGCTGATCGGGGCGACCGCGCTCACAGCAGCAGGCTGCTCCGCCGGCAGCGACGCTTCGAGCGACGGCGGGAAGGTCTCGATGACCTTCTGGCACAACTCCACCACCGGCCCGGGCAAGGCCTTCTGGGACCAGACGGTCAAGGACTTCGAGGCGAAGAACCCGAACGTCACGATCAAGGTCCAGGCGATCCAGAACGAGGACCTGGACGGCAAGCTCCAGACCGCGCTCAACTCGGGCTCCGCCCCCGACGTGTTCCTGCAGCGCGGCGGCGGCAAGATGTCCGCCATGGTCAACGCCGGCCAGCTCCTCGACATCTCCGACTCGATCGGGTCGACGGCGAAGTCGCAGATCAGCGACGGCTCGTTCAAGGGCTACCAGCAGGACGGCAAGACCTGGGCCATGCCGGTCGACGTCAACCCCGAGGGCATCTGGTACAGCCAGGACCTCTTCAAGCAGGCCGGCATCGAGGGCACCCCGACCACGATGGAGGAGCTGAACGCCGACATCCAGAAGCTCAAGGACGCCGGCATCCAGCCGGTCGCCGTGGGTGCGAAGGACGCCTGGCCGGCAGCGCACTGGTACTACAACTTCGCGCTCCGCGCCTGCTCCGAGAGCGTGCTGAACAAGACCGCGCAGGACCTGAAGTTCACGAACGCGTGCTGGAAGCAGGCGGGCGAGGACACGAAGGACTTCTTCGACACCAAGCCCTTCAACGACGGCTACCTGACCACCGCCGCACAGCAGGGCGCCGGCAGCTCCGCCGGTCTCGTCGCGAACCACAAGGCCGCCATGGAGCTCATGGGAGCCTGGGACCCGGGCGTGATCTCCTCGCTCACCCCGGACGGCAAGCCGCTGTCCGACCTCGGCTTCTTCCCGTTCCCGGAGGTCTCCGGCGGCAAGGGCGCTCCCGGTTCGATGATGGGCGCCGTCGACGGGTACTCCTGCTCGGCGCAGGCCCCGAAGAAGGCCTGCACGGACTTCCTGAACTACATGACCGAGAAGGACGTGCAGGAGAACTACTACAAGGCCTTCAACGCCATCCCCGCCAACAAGTCGGCCCAGTCGGTCGTCACCGAGCCGTACCTCAAGAGCGTCCTCGAGGCGTACAACAAGGCGCCGTTCGTCTCGAACTACCTCGACACCGTCTACGGCCAGAACGTCGGCAACGCGCTCAACACCAGCGTCGTCAACCTCCTCGCCGGCAAGGGGTCCGTCTCGGACATCGTGTCGACCGTGAACCAGGCAGCAGCGAAGGGCTGACACCCATGACCACCTCCGTCGCACCCCGCTCCGAAGCGGAGCGGTCCGGGACGGGGCGTCGCACGGGCGGGGCCGACGGTTCGCCGTCGGCCCCGGCCCGCCGGGCCCGCAGGGGCAACGACGTCCGCACCCGGATCGAGATCGCCGTCCTGGCCGGCCCGGCCACCGTCATGTTCGTCGGGTTCGTCATCCTGCCCGTCGTGCTCGCCGCGTACTACGGCTTCTACAAGTGGCAGGGGTACGGCACCCCGACCGACTTCGTCGGTCTGCAGAACTACGCGATCATCTTCACCGACCCGGACTTCCGGGGCGTGCTCTGGCACAACCTCTTCATCGTCGTCGGGTCGCTCATCGTGCAGGGCCCGATCGCGATCGTCCTCGCGCTGCTGCTCAACCAGCGGATCCGCGGACGCGGCCTGATCCGCGTCCTCATCTTCGTGCCGTACGTGATCTCCGAGGTCATCGTCGGCACCGGCTGGAGCCTCATGCTCCAGTCGAGCGGGGCCGTGAACGACCTCCTGCAGGCCGTCGGCCTCGGGGCCCTCCGCAACGACTGGCTGAGCAACCCGGACATCGCGATCTGGACGCTCCTCGCGATCATCTCGTGGAAGTACATCGGCTTCGCGGTGATCCTGTTCCTCGCCGGCCTGCAGAGCATCCCCGAGGAGCTGTTCGAGGCCGCGCAGCTCGACGGCGCGAGCTACTGGCAGATCCAGCGGCGGATCACCCTGCCGCTGCTCGGCCCGACCATCCGGATCTGGGCGTTCCTGTCGATCATCGGCTCGCTCCAGCTGTTCGACCTCGTCTACATCATCTGGGGTCAGTACATCGCCGCCACGGCCGGGACCTCGACGATGGCGACGTACATGGTCGCCAACGGTCGGCTCTCCGGCAACTACGGGTACGGCAACGCCGTCGCCGTGGTCATCTTCCTCATCTCGTTGGTCGTCGCCCTCGTCTACCAGCGCTTCGTCCTGCGCCGCGACACCGCCGGCGCCCTGACCGAGAAGGGCGACCGATGACCGCCACCGCCTCCATCGTCGCGCCGAACTGCCGTCGCCCCGCCGACCACGGTCCCGTCCGCAAGGAACGCAACCTCGGCACGTACTTCATCGCACTCGTGTTCATCGCGGTGTGCATCGCCCCGGTCGCCTACATCATCCTGGGCGGCTTCCGCACCAACTCGCAGATCACCGCGAGCCCCGCCGGCCTGCCGTCGCCGTGGCAGATCGGGAACTACGTCTCGGTCCTGACGAGCGGCGTCTTCTGGCAGCAGCTCGGCAACTCCGTGATCGCGGGCGTCACGACCACGGTCGGCGTCGTCGTGCTCGGCCTCATGGTGAGCTTCGTGCTCGCCCGCTACCGCTTCCGCGGCCGCGGCGCGCTGTACTCGCTGTTCGCCGCCGGCCTGATGTTCCCGATCACCGTCGCCATCACGCCCCTCTACCTGCTCGTGAAGGACCTCGGGCTGACGAACAACCTGGCTGGCGTGATCCTGCCGCAGATCGCCTTCGCCCTCCCGACGACCGTCATCATCCTCGTGCCGTTCCTCCGGGCGATCCCGGACGAGCTCGAGGAGGCGGCCTCGATCGACGGTGCGAGCCGACTCGGGTTCTTCTTCCGCATGGTCGTCCCGCTGTCCCTGCCGGGCGTCGTGACCGTCGGGATCCTCGCGTTCATCGGCAGCTGGAACAGCTACATCCTGCCGCTGTTCATCCTCAACGACGCGTCGGCCTACACGCTGCCCCTCGGCGTCCAGGCGTTCTCGTCGCAGTACTCCGTCGACACGGCGCGGGTGCTCGCGTTCACCTCGCTCTCGATGATCCCGGCGCTCGTGTTCTTCGCGATCTTCCAGCGCCGCATCGTCGGCGGTCTGACCGGGGCGGTGAAGGGGTGACCGCGCTCGACGCGACGACGCACCCGACGGACGGACGGGAGGCGCGTGGCGGCACCGGCACGCGCCTCCCGTCCGACGCCACCCACCTCGACGACGCGACGGGCCCGGACCGCGTGACCGCGCTGCTGGCCGCGATGACGCTCGAGGAGAAGACGGCGCAGCTCGTCGGCTACTGGCTCGACCAGGACGGCGTCGTCGCTCCGATGCAGGGCGAGATGGCGGCGGTCCAGGACGGCGACACGCTGACCGACGTCACCCGGCACGGCCTCGGCCAGTACACCCGCGTCTACGGCACCCGGCCCGTCGAACCCGACGAACGTGCCGCGTGGCTGTGGGCGGAGCAGCGGCGGCTCAAGCGCGAGACGCGCCTGGGCATCCCCGCGCTCGTCCACGAGGAGTGCCTGACCGGGCTCGCCGCGTGGCAGGCCGCCACCTTCCCGACCCCGCTCGCCTGGGGGGCGTCCTTCGACCCGGAGCTCGTCGAGCAGGTCGGCGCGGTCATCGGCCGGTCGATGCGCGAGCTCGGCGTCCACCAGGGGCTCGCCCCCGTGCTCGACGTCGTCCGTGACCCGCGGTGGGGCCGGGTCGACGAGTGCATCGGCGAGGACCCCTACCTCGTCGGCACGGTCGGCACCGCCTACGTCCGCGGCGTCCAGAGCGCCGGTGTCGACGCGACGCTGAAGCACTTCCTCGGCTACTCGGCCTCGCGGGCCGGACGGAACCACGCGCCGGTGCACGCCGGGCCGCGCGAGGTGGCCGACGTCTTCCTGCCGCCGTTCGAGATGGCCCTGCTCGACGGGGGCGCCCGGAGCGTCATGAACTCGTACGCCGAGGTCGACGGCGTGCCCGTCGCGGCGGACCCGACGCTGCTCACCGACCTGCTCCGCGACCGTCTCGGCTTCGACGGCACCGTCGTGGCGGACTACTTCTCGGTCGCCTTCCTCGAGGTCATGCACGGTGTCGCCCGCGACCGCGGCGAGGCGGCCGCGATGGCACTCGAGGCCGGCATCGACGTCGAGCTGCCCACGGGGGACGCCTACCTGGCGCCGCTCGTCGAGCGCGTCCGGAACGGCGAGGTCGACGAGGCGCTCGTCGACCGGGCCGTGCTCCGGGTGCTCCGCCAGAAGGAGCGACTCGGCCTGCTCGACCCCGACGCGTTCGAGGACGAGCCGCCGACCGGCGTGGACCTGGACTCCGCGGAGCACCGTGCCCTCGCACGCCGGCTCGCGGCGGAGTCGCTCGTGCTGCTGTCGAACGACGGCGTGCTGCCCCTCGGCGGCGCGACCGGTCCCGACGCAGCCGGTCCTGACGCAGCCGCCGTCGACGCCGGCCACCACACCCCGGGCGCCGTCCTGCAGGGTCCGGTCGCGGTGATCGGCCCGAACGCCCACCGCGCCGAGGCCCTGCAGGGCTGCTACTCCTTCGCGAACCACGTGCTCGCTTCGCACCCCGGGCTGCCGCTCGGCTTCGCGATCCCGACGGTGCTCGAGGCGCTGCGGGACACCCTCGGCTCCGACGTCGTCCGGTACGCCCGCGGCGCCGACGTCGAGGGCGGTGACCGTGACGGCTTCGCCGAGGCGGTCGCGACCGCGCGGGACGCCGCGGTCGCCGTGGTCGTCGTCGGCGACCAGGCCGGGCTCTTCGGTCGCGGAACCGTGGGCGAGGGCAACGACTCCGAGTCGCTCGACCTGCCCGGCGTGCAGCGCGAGCTCGTCGAGGCGGTCGTGGCGACCGGCACCCCGACCGTGGTGGTGCTGCTGACCGGTCGTCCGTACGCGATCGGCTGGGCGCTCGACGGCGACCAGCCGAAGCCCGCGGCCGTCGTGCAGGCGTTCTTCCCCGGTGAGGAGGGCGGTCCCGCGATCGCCGACCTGCTCACCGGTGCCGCCGCCCCCTCCGGTCGGCTCCCGGTCTCGCTGCCGCGCTCGGCCGGGGCCCAGCCGTACTCGTACCTGCACCCGCGCCTCGGCGGCCCGTCGGACGTCACCGCGACCGACTCGACGCCGGTCCGACCGTTCGGCTTCGGCCTGACGTGGACGTCGTTCGCGTACGAGGACCTCGTCGTGGACGACACGGTCGCCACCGACGGCGCGTTCACGGCCGAGGTCACCGTCCGGAACACCGGGGAACACGACGGCGACGAGGTCGTGCAGCTCTACGGGCACGACCGGCAGGCGTCGGTCACGCGTCCGGTCGCGCAGCTGCTCGGCTACGCTCGGGTCGCCGTGCCGGCCGGGCAGACCGTGCGGGTCCGCTTCGACGTGCCCGTGCAGCGCTTCGCCTTCACCGACCGGGCGATGCGCAAGGTGGTCGAACCCGGCGACGTCGAGGTGTGGGTCGCGTCCGACGCGGCGGCGTCGCGGCCGGGAGGCCCGCTGGACACCGGCGGGATCGTCGCGTCCGGCGACGGGCCGGTCCGGCACGAGGTGCCCGGTTCGGCGACCCCGCGTGCGGTCCTGCGCGTGGACGGCGCGGTGCACGAGGTCGGCCGCGAGGACCGGCGCACGGTCAGCTGGACGGTCGTCTGACCCGTCCCCGCCGCGGAGCACCAGGAACGGTGCTCCGCGGCGGTCGCGCGTCGCGCGTCCTCCGCTCAGGCGCGTCCCGCGCCCGCTCCGGGGTCGCTCCGGGCCGCCGACCGGTAGCGTGTGACGCGTCCACGTCGGGCCGCGTCCCGCTGCGCCACCACGCAGCGGCGGTCCCGACGGATCAGGGAGGGCAGGACGGATGAGCACGGAGGACCGGGCACGCGTGCGGGGTGCACTCGTGGCCGCGCTGGACGTCGTCGACGCCCCGCCCGCGGAGCGCTTCGAGCGCATCGTCCGCGTCGCCCGCGAGGTCTTCGACGTCCCGCTGTCGTACATCAACGTCCTCGACGCGGACCTGCTGCACACCCTCACCCCGAACGTCCCCGACGAGCTCGCCTCGGGCCCGATCGGCTGGTCGTTCTGCCAGCTCACGATCCGGGACACCGGACCGACCGTCATCCTGGACACCGCCGCCGACCCCCGGACCGCGGACCTGCCGGGCGTGACGAACCGCGGCATCCGGTTCTACGCCGGCGTCCCGCTGACCATCGCCGGCGGGGAACCCGTCGGGACGCTCTGCCTGATGGACACGGCCCCGCGCGAGTTCTCCGCCCAGGACACCGCGGCGCTCATCGACCTCGGGCGGTGGGCGGAGCGGGCGCTCGGGCAGGGGCTGCACCACGACCGGCTGCTCGAGGTCGCCGGAGCCCTCGCCCCGGACGCACTCACGCTCGACGGGTACCGGGTCGTCGGACTGACCGTGCCGTACGGTGACCTCAGCGGCGACCTGCACGACTGGTCGGTCGTCGACGGCGACCTGGTCCTGACGCTCGCCGACGTGATGGGCAAGGAACAGCCCGCCGCGCTGCTCGCGGCGGGGATCCGCGCCGCGCTCCGGCAGCACCGTTCGCTCGGACCGGTCGCGGCCCTGGCGGCGGCGGAGCCCGCCGTCGCCGAGGACCTGGCACGGGCGAACGCGTTCGCGACGCTGTTCCACGCGCGGCTGCACCCTGCCAGCGGCGTCGTGGAGCTGGTGGACGCCGGACACGGGCTCGCGGTCCACGTCGCGGCCGAGGGCGCCCCGCGGATCCTGCGCTCGCACGGCCTGCCGGTCGGCCTGCACCACGAGGGGACGCCCCGCACGGCGAGCGCGGTGACGCTCGCCCACGGCGACGCGCTCGTCGTCGCCAGCGACGGCGCGCTCGACCTCGGCGACGGCACGGTCGACACGCTGCTCGACCTGGCGCGCACCCTCGGCCGGGCCCGGGACGTGCACGCGTTCCTCGAGACCGTGCGCCTGCGCGCCGCGGAGCGGGCCGAGGACGACGTGACCGTGGTCGTCCTGGTCCGCGAGCCGGCGTCCGGAGCCTGACCCGGACGCTCAGCTCGGCTGCGCCGCGAAGTGGACGACGGTCACCGCGAGGGCGAACAGGGCGAGGACGGTGAGGACCGCCCCTGCTCCGCACGACCACGCGCGACGACGGGTATCACCGTCCCGGGGCTCCCGCGCGTCAGGCCGCCATCGGTCCGTACCGTCGGTGGCCCTTGACGTCGTACCGGTCGAGCATCATCACCTTGTCCCACGCGGCGACGAAGTCGTGCACGAATCGCTCCTGCCCGTCGGAGCCCGCGTAGACGTCGACGATCGAGCGCAGCTGCGCGTTCGACCCGAACACCAGGTCCGCGCGCGACGCGGTCCACCGGTGCTCGCCCGTGGACTCCACGGTGCCGGTGAAGGTCGACTCGGTGTCGTCGGTCTTCACCCACACCAGGTCGGTGTCCGTCAGGTTCACGAAGAAGTCCGTCGTCAAGGCACCGACCCGGTCCGTCAGCACGCCGGTCGACGAGCCGTCCCAGTTCGCGCCGAGGACGCGGAGCCCGCCGGTGAGCACCGTCCACTCGGGAGCGGTGAGCGTCATGAGGTTCGCACGGTCCAGGAACACCGCCTCCGGCGCGACCCCCGGCGCGAAGTCCGCGAACCGCTCGGAGACGTGGTTGCGGAAGCCGTCCGCGACGGGGCGGAGCCACTCGAACATCTCGACGTCGGTCTGCTCCTGCGTCGCGTCGACGCGGCCGGGGGTGAAGGGCACGCGCACCTCGACACCGGCCGCCCGGGCCCCGTCCTCGACGCCGACGCAGCCGCCGAGCACGACGAGGTCGGCGAGGGACACGTGCCCGCCGTTCCGTCCGAAGTCCGCCTGCACGCCGCGGAGGGCCTCGACGACCGGGACGGTGCGCCGGTTCACCGACCAGTCCTTCTGCGGTGCGAGCGCGACCCGTCCGCCGTTCGCGCCGCCGCGCTTGTCGCTGTCGCGGTACGTCGACGCCGCGGCGTAGGCGGTCGCGACCAGGTCGGAGGCGGGGGTGCCGGTGTCGCGGACCGCCTGCCGGAGCCGGTCGACGTCGGCCTCGGTCAGGGGTGCCCCGACGGGGTCGGGCAGGGGGTCCTGCCAGAGCAGGTCGTCCGAGATCGTCGCCTGCGGACCGAGGTAGCGGTGCTTCGGGCCCATGTCGCGGTGTGTGAGCTTGTACCAGGCCTTCGAGAACGCGGTGGTGAACAGGTCGAAGTCGGCCAGGAAGCGTTCGCAGACCGCGCGGTACGCCGGGTCGACCTTCAGCGCGATGTCGGACGTCATCATCATCAGCGCGTGGGTCTCGCCGGGCACGTGCGCGTCGGGGGTCCGCGGCGCGTCCGGGTCCGCCGGGGTCCACTGCAGTGCGCCGGCCGGGCTGCGGGTCTGCTCCCACTCGTGCCCGAACAGGTTCTCCAGGTAGCTGTTGTCCCACCGGGTCGGGTCCTGGGTCCAGCTGCCCTCGATGCCGTTCGTCATCGTGTCCCGACCATTTCCGGCGCCCTGCGGGTTGTGCCACCCGAGACCCATGGCCTCGATCGGCGCGATCTCCGGCGGCGGACCGATCCGGTCGGCGGCGACCTGCCCGTGGCTCTTGCCGAACGCATGGCCACCGGCGATGAGCGCGACGGTCTCCTCGTCGTTCATCGCCATGCGGCTGAAGGTGATCCGGATGTCACGGGCCGATCCCATCGGGTCGCCGTTCGCTGCCGGTCCCTCCGGGTTGACGTAGATGAGCGCCTGGTGCGACGCCGCGAGCGGGCTCTGCAGGTCGTAGTCGGCGTCGCCGTTCTGCCCGTGCCACCGCTCGTCGCGGCTGACCATGTCGTCGTAGCTGTCGACGTGGTGCGGGTCCCACACCTCGGGTCCCCACCAGGTACCCTCGTCGGGCTCCCAGGCGTCGAGTCGACCGCCGCCGAAGCCGTACGTCGGCAGGCCCATCAGCTCGAGGGCACGCGTGCCGGTGAAGACCATGAGGTCCGCCCAGGACAGCGCGTTGCCGTACTTGCGCTTGATCGGCTGCAGGAGCCGGCGTGACTTGTCCGTGTTGCCGTTGTCCCACCAGCTGCTGATCGGGGCGAACCGCTGCATCGCGGTCCCCGCTCCACCGCGCCCGTCGGCGATGCGGTACGTGCCGGCGGCGTGCCAGGCCATCCGGATCATCTGCGGGCCGTAGTTGCCGTAGTCCGCGGGCCACCAGTCGACCGACGTCGTGAGGAGCGCGTCGACGTCGCGCGCCAGCTCCTCGAGGTCGACGGTGGCGAACGCCGCGGCGTAGTCGAAGTCGGCCCCGAGCGGGTCGGCGTCGATGCCGTTGCGGTGCAGCAGCTCGACGCGGAGGCGCTGCGGGTACCAGCCCTCGAGCGAGGACGGCGCCTGCCCGAGCGTGCCACCGAGGTGGTCGCCGCCGGCCGGGAGCGCTCCGCCCATGTGGAAGCTGCACGTGTCGGTCCCGCCGGCGTCACGACGTGGTGCACCGCCGTGGTGCTCCGTCGTGCCCTGCGGGGTGGCGGTGTCGTGACGGCCCGTGGCCGCCGTGCTGTCGTCGCTCAACGTTGCTCCTCTTCGATGCTGGTCCGCGGCCGGACGGCCCGTGCGCGCGGTGGTCGACCGGTGGTCGTGCGGCTGCTCAGCCCTTCCAGACCGAGACGGCGCCGGCGTGGCCGATCACGACGACCTCGATCAGGGAGCCGATGCCCGCCGTGACGAGCAGGACCGGCCCGACGACCGCGACCGCGCGCACGAGGCCGCTGCTCGTCACCCGCGGCACGGCGAACCGGTTCCAGCCCCACCACAGCGTCAGCAGCACGAACACCGCGATCGACCACGGCAGGAGGCCGTCCGCGAGGTGCGTGTGCCGCTCGAGCAGGGCGGTCTCCCGCTCCCGGTGCTCCAACCACTCGCCGGACGAGGTCGCGAGCGGCACGGAGACGAGCGCGACGAGGCCGATGACCGGTGCACCGACCGCGAGCCAGCGTCGGGCGGCGGGCCAGGCGGCCACCACGATCGCGCTCAGTGCCGCGACCGGCACCGACACCGTGGTCAGGTGCACGAGGAGCGGGTGCAGGGGGATGCCGTCGTACTGCCAGTCCATGGGGGCCTCTCGAGCTCGTCGGTCGGTGGTTCCGACGTCCTGCGCCCAGTAGAGCGCCGGATCCGGTCCGACGGACACCCGACCGCCGATCTGCGCACATTCGAGATCGCACACGGAGCGCGTGGCGCCGGTCGTCCCGCCCGGGCGACGTGTCCACCGGACGCTCCGGTCGCGTGAGTACCGTGACCCCTCACAGACCGTGAAGGAGCACACCATGTCCGACGCCGACGGCACCCGCGACACCACCAACGACCCCGAGGGCACCGAGAAGCCCGACGGCCTGGGCGAGGACGGCACGATCCCGGCCCACCCCGAGGGCGTCGCCGCCGGCTTCACCGGCGACGACTCGCACTTCAACCCGGAGGAAGACGACCCGGCGGAGTGACCCGTCCGTCATGCTGGTCGCCGCGTCGTCACCGGTCCCGACCCGCGGATCGGTACCGTGTCGGCATGGCCCGCTTCACGCCCCCCGCTGCCGACGCGATGCGCGCGACCCTCCTCGCCGCCGCGCGCGACGAGTTCTCCGCCCACGGGCTGGCCGGGGCGCGCATCGAGCGGCTCGCCGCCGTCGCGGGCAGCAACAAGGCGCAGGTCTTCCACTACTTCGGCGGGAAGGACGGCCTGTTCGACGCCCTGCTCGTGCACGAGCTCACGGGCGTGCTCGACGCGGCTCCGCTCGACACCGCAGCCCTGGCGGAGTGGGCCGGGCGCCTGCACGACGTCACGGTCGAGCGCCCGTGGGTGCAGCGGCTCGCGACCTGGCACCGCCTCGAGCGACCGGACGTCGCCCTCGAGACCCTGGCGCAGCAGTACGCCGACGCCGTCGACGAGGTCGAGCGGGCCCAGCGGGCCGACGTGCTCCCGCGCCGCTTCCGGCCCGCGGTGCTGTTCGGGCTCGTCGTGCACACGGCGGTGTTCTGGAGCGGACTCGCCCCGGAGGCGGCCGGCTCCGTCGCGGCGGTCACTGCGCCGCGACGCCGTCAGGTCGTGGTCGACGCCGTCGGCGCGCTGCTCGGCTGAGCCGGACCGCGCCGCTGCAGCGTGGCGGAGGGGCGCTCGCCGAACGCGGCGGCGTAGGTGCCCGCGAAGCGGCCCAGGTGGGCGAAGCCCCAGGTCTGCGCGACCTCGGCGACCGTCGTCGACCCGGGGTCGGCCGCCAGGAGCACCGCCCGCACCCGGTGCAGTCGCACGTCGCGGAGGAACTGCATGGGGCTCGCCGCACCCGCACGGTGGAACGCGGCCTGCAGCCCGCGGGCGCTGAGCCCCGTCGCACGGCACACGTCCGAGGTGGTCAGCGGCCGGTGCGCGTTCGCGGCGATCCACTCCTGCGCCACCCGGACGGAGCCGCGAGCGGCGGTCGCGATGCCGGACCGCGGCGTCGCGTCGAACGCCTGGAGGACGGCCTCGGCGATCCGGCGGTGGTCCGCCGCACGGGTCCCGGCGTCCACCGACGGGTCCCACAGCGTCGTCGCCGCGCCGGCGATCGTGCGACGCAGCGGCGCCAGGGCCTCCGCGTCGGCCGTCGGACGGAGCTCGAGGGGCCCGGGGAGGTCGGCGCGGACCGCGGCACCGATCGACTCGAGCCAGGGGCCGTCGAACCGGATGACGTGCTGGACCGCCGGTGCGGCGTCGAACGAGAAGGGCCGCCCGGCCGGGTACATCACCGGGACGTTCGGCAGCATCTCGATCGGTTCGCGCCGGTCGACGTCGAGCACCATGCCCGGGCCGGTCGCCCAGGCGAGGACGTACTGGCGACCGGGGTTGATCGTGCCCCACCGGTGCGCGGCGACCGCCGAGGTCGCGGTCGTCACCCGGTCGTCGCCCACCGCGCGGTACCGGTAGGAGAACCCGTCGGTGACCGCTTCGCCGATGTTGATGTCGTGGCTGCTGTAGACGTTCTCGAAGAGCTCGACGGCATCATCGACCGCGGTGCCGTGGTGCTGGGTGGCGGTCGTCGTCCGGTCGTCTGTGCGCATGCGCGGAACAGTCTGCGCCCTCGATCTCGGGAGGCGGCTGCGCAGTGCGCGTCGCGGCGCTTCGTAACGTTCTCGGCTTGTTGAACTCCACGCCGAGATTCGCGCGTTGTTAAATTTAACGAGCGTCGCCTGCTCAGCGCAGGCGCTCGGCCAGGAACGCCGCCTGTCGCTCCCAGTGCCGGTACCCGCCGCCCTCGTGACCGTTGTACGGGTACACCTCGATGTGCTTGTCGGTCGAGCCGAGGGCGTTGTACGCCGCGAACGTCGTCCGGGGCGGGACCACGTCGTCCATGAGCGCGACCGAGAAGAGCGCCGGGGCGGTGATCCGCTCGGCGTGGTTGACCCCGTCGAAGTACGCGGCGGTGTCCCACACCGTGTCCGCGGAGTCGCGGTGGACGGCGAGGTAGCGCACCAGCTCCTGGTACGGGTCGCTGACGGCGACGTCCGCGCCGTGCTCCCAGTCGCAGAGGAACGCCACGTCGGGCAGCACAGCGGCCAGCGGGCCGACGTGTGCCTCGACGAGGGCCGCCGCGGCGATCGCGATGCCCCCGCCCTGGCTCCCACCGGTCAGGGCGATGCGCTCGGCGTCGACGCCCGGCAGGTCGCGGACGGCCTCGACCAGTCGGACGGCGTCGGTGAACACGCGGCGGTAGTGGTGGTCGGCGGGGGAGTCGATGCCGCTCGTCATCCAGCCGGCGATGTGCGGCCCGGAGCCGCGCGGGTCGGGGGTGTCACCGCCGCCCCAGCCGCTGCCCTGCCCGCGGGTGTCCATGACGACGTGCACGTACCCGGCGAGGGCCCACGCGACGCGCTCACCCGGGCGGGAGCGTCCGCCGTTGTAGCCGAGGAACTCGACCACGGCGGGCAGGTCGCCCGTCGCGCCGGCCGGCCGTGACACCCAGGCGCGGACGGGGTCGCCGGCGAAGCCGGGGAACGTCAGGTCCTGCACGTCGAGCGCGGTGACCGGGGTCTCGGCGGGCGTCAGGACCGCGTCGGTGCCGGCGCCCGCCGTCCGCGCGTCGGCGACGGTCTGCGCCCAGAACGCGTCGAAGTCGTCGGGGTGACGCACCTCGGGCCGGTAGGTGCGGAGCTGGTCGAGGGGCAGGTCGGTCAGGGGCATGAGAGGGTCCTCGTCCGTGGTCGGTCGATCCGGGCACACCGGGACGGATCGGGCGTACCCGGTCGGATCTCCCGACCGGGTACGCCCGATTCCACCAGGTGCGCGCGCGTCGTGCGCGCGTGCGCCGTGCGCGCGTGTGTCAGCGCGCGGCGGCGCGGTACTGCTCGAGCACCTCGGGGTGCGGGTCCGCGGGCACGACGGTCGCGGCGACCTCCCACGACGGCAGGGTCCCGCCGAGCACCCACGCGGCCTGGCGTGCGGCCCCCGCGGCGACGTACTCGCCGGGCTCGGGGATCGACACGTCGCGACCGAACACCTGCGCGGCGACGGCACGGACGGCCTCGTTCCGCGCGGCCCCACCGATGAGCAGCAGTCGGTCCACCGTCACGCCGGTGTCCTCGACCGCGGCGAGCCCGTCCGCGAGCGCGCACAGCATGCCCTCGACGGCGGCACGGGCGAGGTGCGCCCGGTCGGTCGTCTGCGGGGTCATGCCGAGCAGCGAGGCGGTCGCGTCCGGCCGGTTCGGCGTGCGCTCGCCGACGAAGTACGGCACCAGGACGAGTCCGTCCGACCCCGCCGGCGCCTGTAGCGCCAGCTCGCCGAGCTCGCCGTGGTCGACGGCGAGGAGGCCGCCGATCACCTCGAGCACCCGGGCTGCGTTGAGCGTGGTGACGATCGGGAGGCGCGACCCGGTCCCGTCGGCGAAGCCCGCCACGGTCCCGCTTTGGTCCGTCACCTCGGTGTCGGTGACCCCGAAGACCGTGCCGCTCGTACCGAGGGACACCGCGACGTCACCCGGGCCGAGCCCGAGTCCGAGCGCTGCCCCGGCGTTGTCGCCGAGCCCCGGGCCGACGACGAGCCCGGCGCGGGCGACGGCGCCGCCCGGCAGCTCGACGTCGGACGCCAGCGTGCCCATCGCCTCGTCGGGAGCCACGACCCGCGGGACCACGACCAGGTCGGCGTCCGGCGTGCCGACGCCGGCGACCCGCGAGGCCCGTCCGAGCGCCTGCTCGAACAGCTCCGCGTCGTACTCCCGGCGCACCGGGTCCCAGTAGCCGGTGCCGCTGGCGTCCGAGCCGTCGGTCGCGAGGGCGTCGAGGTCCGGACCGAGCGGGCTCTCGTCCGCCGGGCCGTACCCGCGCAGCCGCCACGACAGCCAGTCGTGGGGGAGCGCGACGGCGGCGACGCGCGCCGCGTTGTCGGGCTCGGCGTCGCGGAGCCACCGCAGCTTGGTGCCGGTGAACGAGGCCACCGGGACCAGACCCGTCCGGGCGACCCATGCCTCCCGACCGAGCTCCTCGACCATCTGCGCGGCCGCGTCCGCACTGCGCACGTCGTTCCAGAGCAGGGCGTCGCGGACCACGCGGCCGTCGGCGTCGAGCGCGACCATGCCGTGCTGCTGCCCGGCGATCGCGACGGCGGCGACGTCGTCGAACCCGCCGGCGTCCGCGATCGCGGAGCCGAGCGCGTCCCACCAGTGGCGGGGGTCGACGGACGTGCCGTCCGGGTGGGACGCGCGCCCCTCCCGGACGACCGCACCGGTCGCCGCATCGCGGACGGTGACCTTGCAGGACTGGGTCGACGAGTCGACCCCTGCGACGAGGTCAGCCACGAGCGCCCATGAGGTGCTCGATCGCGAGCTGCTGCAGGCGGACGAAGCCGAAGCCCTTGCCGCCGAAGTACGCGTCGGCGTCGAAGTCCTCGTAGGCCGAGCGGTCGGCGAGGAGGTCGTCGTACGACTCACCGCTGTTCAGCGTCGGCGTCGAGAGCTCGTCGACCTTCGCGGCGGACAGGGCCTCCTGCACCTCGGGGTCGGCGCGGAACGCCTGCGCGCGCTCCTTGAGGAGCAGGTACATGCGCATGTTCGCCTGCGCCGAGTCCCAGACGCCGGTGATGTCCTCGGTGCGGCTCGGCTTGTAGTCGAAGTGGCGGGGGCCGTCGTACGCCTGGCCGCCCTGCGGGGCACCGTGCTCGAGCAGGTCGACGAGCGAGAACGCGTTCTGCAGGTCGCCGTGACCGAAGACGAGGTCCTGGTCGTACTTGATGCCGCGCTGGCCGTTGAGGTCGATGTGGAAGAGCTTGCCCTGGTAGAGCGCCTGGGCGATGCCGGCGGTGAAGTTCAGGCCCGCCATCTGCTCGTGGCCGACCTCGGGGTTGATGCCGAACAGCTCCGGGCGCTCGAGCGTCTCGGTGAAGGCGATCGCGTGGCCGAGGGTCGGCAGGAGGATGTCGCCGCGGGGCTCGTTCGGCTTCGGCTCGATGGCGAAGCGGATGTCGTAGCCCTTGTCGGTGACGTACTGGGCGAGCAGGTTGACGGCCTCGCGGTAGCGCTCGAGGGCGGCCTGCACGTCCTTGGCGGAGTCGTACTCCGAACCCTCGCGGCCACCCCACATGACGAACGTCTTCGCGCCGAGCTCGGCGGCGAGGTCGACGTTGCGGAGCACCTTGCGGAGCGCGAAGCGGCGGACGTCGCGGTCGTTCGAGGTGAAGCCGCCGTCCTTGAAGACCGGCGCCGAGAACAGGTTCGTCGTCACCATCGGGACGATGATCCCGGTCGAGTCGAGCGCGCCCTTCAGGCGGTCGATCTGCGCCTGGCGCTCGGCGTCGGTCGAGCCGAACGCGAACAGGTCGTCGTCGTGGAAGGTCAGGCCGTAGGCGCCGAGCTCGTCGAGCTTCTCGACCGCCTCGACCACGTCCAGCGCGGGACGGGTCGGGCCGCCGAACGGGTCGGAGCCGTTGTAGCCGATGGTCCAGAGACCGAAGGAGAACTTGTCGTCGCGGGTGGGCGTCGTTGCCATGGTGGATCACCGTTCGTCGTCGAAACAAAATGTTGCCGCGCCCAACATAAGCGGTAGTGTTGACTCTGGCAAGACGTGATCGCAAAGGAGCGAACGAATGGCATCGGACCGACCTGCGCAGGGACGACTGCGTGTGGCGATGGTGGGACACGGCTTCATGGGGGCCGCCCACTCGCAGGGGTGGCGGACCGCCCCGAGGTTCTTCGACCTCGGGGTCGAGACCGAGATGGCGGTGGTCGTCGGGCGCGACCCGGAGCGGACGGAGGCAGCGCGTCGCCAGTACGGCTGGCAGACCGCCTCGACCGATTGGCGGGCAGCGGTCACCGACCCGGACATCGACGTGGTCGACATCTGCTCGCCCGGCTCGTCGCACGTCGAGGTCGCGATCGCCGCGCTCCGCGCCGGCAAGCACGTGCTCTGCGAGAAGCCACTCGCCAACTCCGTCGCCGAGGCCGAGGCGATGACCGAGGCCGCCGCGGCGGCCCGGGCGGACGGCGTCCGGTCGATGGTCGGCTTCAGCTACCGCCGGGTCCCCGCGATCGCGCTGGCCCGCCAGCTGGTGCAGGCCGGGAGGCTCGGGACCGTCCGCCAGGTCCGCGCGCTCTACCTGCAGGACTGGTTGGCCGACCCGGAGGGCCCGATGACGTGGCGCCTCGACAAGGCGCTCGCCGGCTCCGGCTCGCTCGGCGACATCGGTGCGCACGCGATCGACCTCGTCGAGCACGTCACCGGCGCACAGCTGTCCACCGTGTCCGGCACGCTCGAGACCTTCGTGCACGAGCGCCCGCTGATGGCTGAGGGCGTCGGGCTCTCCGGCACGGCGTCCGAGGAGCGCGGGCAGGTCACCGTCGACGACGCGGCGTTCTTCCTCGGTCGTCTGGCCGGTGGTGCCGCGGACGGTGCGATCGGCACCTTCGAGGCGACGCGGTACGCGACCGGCCGGAAGAACGGCCTGACCCTCGAGATCAGCGGCTCCGAGGGCGCGATCCAGTTCGACCTCGAGTCCATGAACGAGCTGCGGCTGTACGAGGCGTCGGCACCCGCGGGGGAGCAGGGCTTCCGGCGGGTCCTCGTCACCGAGCCCGAGCACCCGTACATGGCGGCGTGGTGGCCGACCGGGCACCTCATCGGGTACGAGCACACCTTCAGTCACGAGGTGAAGGACTTCGTGCAGGCGATCGTCGCCGGCGAGGACCCGTCCCCGTCCTTCGAGGAGGGCCTGCACGTGCAGCAGGTCCTCGACGCGGTCGAGCGCAGCGCGGTCGACGGCAGCGCCTGGACGGCGATCCGATGAGCGCCGCCGAGACCCCGCAGCGCCGGGCACTGGTCGTCCGCGGCGGGTGGGACGGACACATGCCCGTCGAGACCACCGACCTGTTCGTCCCGTTCCTGCGGGACAACGGCTTCGACGTCCGCGTGTCGGACTCGACGGCGGTGTACGCCGACGAGTCCGTGATGGCGGAGGTCGACCTGATCGTGCAGGTCGTGACGATGTCGACCATCGCGGACGACGAGTTCGCGGGACTGCAGCAGGCGGTGCTCGGCGGCGCCGGGCTCGCCGGGTGGCACGGCGGCATCGCGGACGCCTTCCGGAACACCGCCGACTACCTGCACATGATCGGCGGCCAGTTCGCGCACCACGCGGGCAAGCACCCCTCGGAGCGCACCGGCGAGCAGTCCGACAACTACATCCCGTACACGGTGCACGTCACCGAGGCCGGGCACGAGCACCCGATCACGCAGGGCATCGAGGACTTCGACCTCGTGACCGAGCAGTACTGGGTGCTCTCCGACGAGTACAACGACGTGCTGGCGACCACGATGCAGGAGGCCCGGGACTTCGACGCCTGGAACCGTCCGGTCACGGCGCCGGCGATCTGGACCCGGCAGTGGGGCGAGGGACGCGTGTTCGTCTCGGCACCCGGGCACCGGCTCGAGGTCGTCGAGTCGCAGCCGCTCCGCACGATCATCGAGAGGGGACTCCTGTGGGCAGCCCGTTGAAGGTCGGTGTCGTCGGGGTCGGCGTCATCAGCCAGCAGTACTTCGAGCACTTCCCGGCCCTGCCCGGGCTCGAGCTCACCGCCGTGGCGGACATCGACGTGGCGCGGGCGCAGGCGGTCGGCGAGGCCCAGGGCGTTCGCGGCTCCTCGGTCGACGAGCTCATCGCGGCCGACGACGTCGACGTCGTCCTCAACCTGACGATCCCCGCCGCGCACGCCGAGATCGCCACCCGGGCGCTCGAGGCCGGCAAGCACGTCTACGGCGAGAAGCCGCTGGCGATGTCGACGGCCGAGGCGCAGCCCGTGCTCGACCTCGCCCGCCGCTCGGGCCTGCGGATCGGCAGCGCGCCGGACACCGTGCTCGGCACCGGCATCCAGACCGCCCGCCAGGCGCTCGACAGCGGCGCGATCGGCACGCCCGTGGGGGCGGCGGTCTCGTGGTCGGCGCCCGGCCACGAGCTCTGGCACCCGGCACCGGGGTTCTACTACCAGCCCGGCGGCGGTCCGCTGCTCGACATGGGGCCGTACTACCTGACGAGCCTCGTGTCGTTCTTCGGCCCGGTCGTCCGCGTGAGCGGAGCCTCGACCCGGTCCGACCGCGAGCGCACCATCGCCACCGGTCCGGCCGCGGGCACCCCGCTGCGGGTCGACATCGACACGCACGTCGTCGCGGTCCTGGAGCACGCGAGCGGTGTCGTCTCGACGGTCACCGTCTCGTTCGAGGTCTGGGCGACCCGGGCACCGCTGTTCGAGGTGTACGGCACCGGGGGCACCCTCGGCGTCCCCGACCCGAACCGGTTCTCGGACACCGTGTCGATCGCCGACGCCGCCACGCGCGAGTGGTCCGACCTGCCGACGAGCGCCGGGTACGCCGACGCCGGACGTGGGTACGGTCTCGCCGACATGGCGCGCGCGATCGCGACGGACCGCCCGCACCGGGCGTCCGGCGACCTCGCGTTCCACGTGCTCGAGACCATGGAGGCGGTGCAGACTGCTGCCCGCGAGCACACCGTGGTCGAGGTGCGGTCGCGCGTCGACCGTCCGGAGACGGTGCCCGCCGGAGCGGAGCCGGGCACGTGGTGAACGAGGAGCAGGGAGCAGTGAGCAGCACGTCGGAGCCGAGCAGCGCCTCCCGGCCGGTGACGCTGTTCACCGGGCAGTGGGCCGACCTGCCCTTCGAGGAGGTCGCACGTCTGGCGGGGGAGTGGGGCTACGACGGCCTGGAGATCGCCTGCTGGGGTGACCACCTCGACGTGCGCCGAGCCGCGACGGACCCCGAGTACGTGGCGGACCGCAGGGCGATCCTCGAGCGCAACGGGCTGCAGGTCTGGACGATCGCGAACCACCTGACCGGGCAGGCCGTGTGCGACGACCCGATCGACCAGCGGCACGAGGACATCCTCGCGCCGCACGTGTGGGGCGACGGCGATCCCGAGGGCGTGCGGCAGCGCGCGGCCGAGGAGCTGCAGTGGACCGCACGCGCGGCGGCCGCGCTCGGCGTCGACACCGTCACCGGGTTCTCGGGCTCGTCGATCTGGAAGACCGTCGCCGGGTTCCCGCCCGTGCCGCCGTCGATGATCGAGGCCGGGTACCAGGACTTCCACCACCGCTGGTCGCCGATCCTCGACGTGTTCGAGGAGGTCGGCGTCCGCTTCGCGCTCGAGGTGCACCCGTCCGAGATCGCGTACGACTACTGGACGGCTGCGCGGGCGCTCGAGGTGTTCCGGGACCGACCGGCGTTCGGGTTCAACTTCGACCCGTCGCACTTCGTCTGGCAGGACCTCGACCCCGCCGCGTTCCTGCTCGACTTCGCCGACCGGGTGTACCACGTGCACTGCAAGGAGTCGGTCAAGCAGCTCGACGGCCGGAACGGACGGCTCGGGTCGCACCTGCCGTGGGGCGACCCCCGGCGCGGGTGGGACTTCGTCACCGCCGGCCACGGGGACGTGCCGTGGGAGCGGGTGTTCCGCGTGCTCAACCACATCGGCTACGCGGGGCCGACCAGTGTCGAGTGGGAGGACGCGGGCATGGACCGGCTCGTCGGCGGCCCCGAGGCGCTCGCGTTCGTGCGGCGACTCGGGACGATCGCCCCGCCCGACGCGTCGTTCGACGCCGCGTTCTCGCGGTCGCGCTAGTCGGCGCCGGGCTGCCTGCCCGCACGAGGCTCGGCCCGGCGGACAGTTTCGCGGCTTCGCGCCCGCGAAACTGTCCGCAGAGCCGAGGCTTGCCCCGCCCCTCACCCCGCACAACCCAGGAGGACCCATGGCCCGGACGGCCACGACCACGCCCGGCAACGCCGCGCGCGTCCTCCGCATCGTGCACGAGGGCGGACCCGTCAGCCGCGCCGAGCTCACCCGTCGGACGGGACTCAACCGGTCGACGGTGCTCGCACTGGTCGGGGAGCTCGTCGAGCAGGGCCTCGTGCACGAGGAGCTGCCGACGGCCGGTGGCTCCGGCTCCGAGCGCCCGGCCGGCGTGGGCCGCCCGAGCGCGATCGTCCGAGCGGCACCGGACGTCGTGGCCGCGGCGGTGACGGTGGAGATCGACGCCGTCGGGGTCGCCCTCGTCGCGCTCGACGGCACCGTCCGGGACCGCCTCGTCGAACCGCAGACCACCGTGCCCGGAGCGGCGGACGCCGTCGACGCCGTCGCCCGCGTGCTGCGGACGCTCACCGACCGGGCACCGTCGCTCCGGGTCGTCGGGGTCGGCGTCGCCGTCCCGGGCATCGTCCGGGTCGAGGACGGGGTCGTCCGCGACGCCCCGCACCTCGGGTGGCGCGACGAGCCCTTCGCCGGGCCGCTCGCCGAGCGCCTCGGGCTGCCGGTCCGCGCGGCGAACGACGCGAACCTCGGCGCCTGGGCCGAGCGGCTGTACGGCAGCGCGCGCGGTGTCGACGACCTCGTGTACCTCAACGGCGGCGCGAGCGGCATCGGCGGCGGGATCGTGAGCGCCGGCCGACCGTTCAGCGGTGCCGACGGGTACGCGGGCGAGCTCGGGCACACCTTCGTCGCCGCGAACGGCATCCGCTGCCACTGCGGTGCGGTCGGGTGCCTCGAGACCGAGGCCTCGCGCGGTGCCCTGACCGCCGTGACCGGCACCGCACCGGACGACCTCGACGCGCTCGCGACGGCGCTCGCCGACGGGCGGGACACCGTCGAACGGGTCGTCGACCGCCAGGTCGCGGCGCTTGCCACCGCGATCCGGAATGCCATCCACACGGTCGACCCCGAGGTCGTCGTGCTCGGCGGGTTCCTCGCCGTCCTGCTCGGGCACGTCGGCGACCGCGTGGAGGACGACGTCCGGGCCCAGACCATGGCGGCGATGACCGACCGGCTCCGCATCGTGCCCGCCGCCCTCGGGCGCGACGTCCTCGTGCGGGGCGCGGCCGAGCTCGGGTTCGCCGACCTCCTCCGCGACGGCACCCTCCGCAGCACGGGCGTGCCCGCGAGCGTGGGCGGGCCCACCAGCGCGGGAGCCTCCGTGACCACCACCACCGACACCCACGAGACCACAGCCGACCGCGACGACGCGGTCGAGGAAGCGAGATCCGCATGAGCACCACCCCCGACACCCAGCGCGCGAGCGTCCTGCCCGGCACCGAGGACCTGACGATCGAGGACCGCGCCGTCCCCGAGGTCGCACCCGGCGACGTGCTCGTCCGTGTCGCCGCCGTCGGCGTCTGCGGCTCCGACGTCCACTACTACCGCCACGGCCGCATCGGCGACTTCGTCGTCGAGGAGCCGCTCGTCCTCGGCCACGAGCTGTCCGGCACGATCGCCGCCGTCGGCGAGGGCGTCGACCCGTCCCGCGTCGGCGAGCGCGTCGCCGTCGAACCGCAGCGCCCCTGCCACCGCTGCGCGCAGTGCCTGGCCGGCCGGTACAACCTCTGCCCGCACATGCGCTTCTACGCGACCCCACCGGTCGACGGCGCCTTCGCCGAGTACGTCACCATCGAGGCCGAGTTCGCGCACACCCTGCCGGACAGCGTGTCCTTCGAGGCCGGTGCACTGCTCGAACCGCTGTCCGTCGGCATCGCGGCCGCCCGCAAGGCCGGGATCGTCCCCGGGTCGAGCGTCCTCGTCGCCGGCGCCGGTCCGATCGGCGTGATCTGCGCGCAGGTCGCCCGGGCCTTCGGCGCGACCCGCGTCGTCGTGAGCGACCTCGTGCCCGAGCGTCGCGAGCGCGCGCTGTCCTTCGGCGCCACCGAGGTCGTGGACCCGGTCGCGGTGGACGTCACGTCGGACATCGTGCCCGTTGACGCGTTCATCGACGCCAGTGGCGCGCCCCGAGCGGTGTCGGACGGCATCAAGGCCGTGGGACCGGCCGGCGCGGCCGTGCTCGTCGGTCTCGGCAACTCCGAGATGGTCCTGCCCGTCGAGCACATCCAGAACCTCGAGGTGACCGTCACCGGCATCTTCCGGTACACGAACACCTGGCCGGTGGCGATCGGGCTGGTCGCCTCGGGCCAGGTCGACCTCGACGCGCTCGTCACCGGGCGCTTCGGGCTCGACGAGGTCCGCGAGGCCCTGGAGAGCGACACCGACCCGGCATCGCTGAAGTCGGTCGTGTACCCGAACGGCGTGCCCGCGACCGAGTGACGTGACCGAGCAACGGACGGGAGGCGCGGTGCCAGCTGGCACCGCGCCTCCCGTCCGTCTCGCGGTCCGGTCCGGCGACCGCACCTGCCGACGCACCCGGACCGGGGGCACCGCCGCGACACCGCGACGCGCTACGGTTCGGCCATGACCGCGACACCGGCGGCGGCAGTGCCGCAGCGCACCAACCGACGGGCTCTCGTGTCCTGGGCGCTCTGGGACTGGGGGTCCGCGGCCTTCAACGCCGTCGTCACGACCTTCGTCTTCAGCACGTACCTCGCCAGTCGTGCGTTCGTCGACCCGGGGCTCGTCGCCGCCGAGGGGTCCTCGTCGGACGCCGCGCGCGCCGTCGAGCGCGAACTCGCGCACAACGCGGCGACCGTCTCGACCGCGCTCACCGTCGCCGGGATCGTGGTGGCGCTCGTCGCCCCCGCGGTGGGGCGGCTCGCCGACTCGTCCGGGCACCGGCGCCGGTCGGTGCTCATCGGCACGGTCGGCGTCGCGCTGTCCATCGGGGCCATGGTGTTCGTCGCCCCGCAGCAGCCGTACCTGGTGCTCGGCGCGGCCCTGCTCGGCATCGGGACGGTCGCCTACGAGATCGCGACGGTCGGGTACAACGCGATGCTCGGCCAGGTGGCGCCGGGCCCGCAGACCGGCCGGGTGTCGGCGATCGGGTGGGCGGCCGGGTACTTCGGCGGCATCGTGCTGCTCGTCGTCCTGCTCGTGCTCTGCATCCAGGACTTCGGCGACGAGGGGGTCGCCGGACTCCTGCACCTGCCGTCGACGGTGGCGTCGGGGTCGTGGGACGTGCGCGTCGCCATCGGCATCGCCGCGGTGTGGCTCGCCGTGAGCTCGGTCCCGCTCTTCCTCACCGTGCCCGAGGCGGCACCGGACCGGACGCGCACGGGCGGCCTGCTCGGCGCCTACCGCGACCTCGGGCGGCACGTCGCGCGGCTGTGGCGGGAGCGCCGCAACGTCCTGGCGTTCCTCGTCGCGAGCGCCGTGTTCCGCGACGGGGTCGGCGCGGTGTTCACCTTCGGCGGGATCGTGGCCGCGCAGGTGTTCGGCTTCACGCCGTCGCAGGTGATCCTCTTCGCTATCGCCGCCAACGTCGTCGCGGGGATCGCGACGTTCGCGTCCGGTCGGCTCGACGACCGCTTCGGGTCGCGCGCGGTCATCACGGTCTCGCTCGCCGGACTCGCGCTGACCGGGGTCGGCGTGTTCCTCGTGGGCGACGCGACCGCCGGGTTCTGGGCGCTCGGGCTGACCCTCGCGCTGTTCGTCGGCCCGGTGCAGTCGTCGTCGCGGGCGTACCTGTCGCGGCTCGCGACGCCCGGTCGCGAGGGCGAGCTCTTCGGCCTCTACGCCACGACCGGGCGGGCGGCGTCGTTCCTCGCGCCGGCGCTGTTCGGGATCGCGGTCACCGTCGGCGGCTCCACGCGCTTCGGGATCATCGGCGTCGTGGTGGTGCTCGTCGCGGGGCTCGTGCTCATGGCGTTCGTCCGTCGGGAGCCGGCGGCCGCCTAGCGGTTCGGGTTCGGGAGCCCGGCACCGCCGAGCGGGTGCGTCACGTCCGTGCAGGCCGTGCACGCCGTGCACGCCGTGCTCGCCGTGCACCCGTCGGGAGTGCTTGCGCCAGGATGGGTGCATGACCGACCAGCGCATCGCCGTCGTCGTCCTCGCCGCCGGGCAGGGCACGCGCATGAAGTCGTCCACCCCGAAGGTGCTGCACCGGCTCGCCGGCCTGCCCCTCGTCGCGCACGTGCTGCGGACGGCCGCCTCGCTCGAGCCCGAGCACCTCGCCGTCGTCGTCCGGCACGAGCGGGAGCGCGTCGCGGCCGAGGTCGCCGAGCGCGCGCCCGACGCGATCGTCGTCGACCAGGACGAGGTCCCCGGCACCGGACGAGCGGTCCAGGTCGCGGTCCAGGCGCTGCCCGACGACTTCGACGGCACCGTCGTGGTGCTCTCCGGCGACGTCCCGCTGCTCGACGCGGTGTCGCTCCGCGCGCTCCTGAACGCCCACGCCGGCAACGCCGTCACGCTCGTGAGCGCGATCGCCGACGACGCCACCGGTCTCGGCCGCATCGTCCGCGACGCCGCCGGCGCCTTCGTCGGCATCGTCGAGCACAAGGACGCGACGGACGCCCAGCGCACCATCACCGAGTACAACGCCGGCATCTACGCCTTCGACGTGACGCACCTGCGCGCCGTGCTGCCGTCGCTCACCACCGCGAACGCCCAGGGCGAGCAGTACGTCACCGACGTGCCCGCCCTCGTCATCGAGCGTGGCGGTGCCGTCGACGTCGTCACCCTGACCGACCCGTGGCTCGTGGCCGGCATCAACGACCGCGCGCAGCTGTCCGACGCCGCCCGCGAGCTCAACGCCCGCATCGTCCGCCGGCACCAGGTCGCCGGGGTCACCGTGCAGGACCCGGCCACGACCTGGATCGACCTCGACGTCACGATCGAGGCCGACGCCGAGATCCTGCCCGGGACGCAGCTCGTGGGCGCGACGGCGATCGCCGCCGGCGCGGTGGTCGGGCCGGACACCACGCTCCGCGACACCGAGGTCGGCGCCGGCGCGGTGGTGAACCGGGTCGACGCGACCCTCGCGGTCATCGGCGACGGCGCCTCCGTCGGGCCCTTCGCCTACCTGCGTCCGGGCACGGTCCTCGGCGAGCGGGGCAAGATCGGCACCTTCGTCGAGACGAAGAACGCGGTCATCGGACGCGGCAGCAAGGTCCCGCACCTGTCGTACATCGGCGACGCCGAGGTCGGCGAGGAGTCCAACATCGGCGCGAACACGATCACCGCGAACTACGACGGCGTGCACAAGCACCGGACCGAGGTCGGGTCACACGTCCGCACCGGCTCGCACAACGTGTTCGTCGCCCCGGTTAGGATTGGGGACGGGGCGTACACCGGCGCGGGTACGACCGTCCGCAAGGACGTACCGGCCGGGTCGCTGGCGATCAGCTACGCCCCGCAGCGCAACACCGACGGATGGGTCGAGGAACACCGACCCGGTTCGCCGGCGGCCGAGGCGGCTCGGCACGCGCACGGCGAACAGATCTGACGGCGGTCGGGTCGATCGAGACGACCCCGAGCGGGTCAGGGAGTGAGCACCGCACTTGTCCGGAATCAAGACCACGGGCCAGAAACGACTCGTCCTCGTGTCGGGTCGGGCCCACCCGGAACTCTCGAAGCAGATCGCCGAGGAGCTCGGTGTCGACCTGGTGCCGACCGATGCACGGACCTTCGCGAACGGCGAGCTCTACGCGCGCTTCGACGAGTCGGTCCGCGGTTGCGACGCGTTCGTCATCCAGTCGCACACCGCGCCGATCAACGAGTGGCTCATGGAGCAGCTCATCATGGTCGACGCCCTGAAGCGTGCCTCGGCCAAGCGGATCACCGTCGTCGCGCCGTTCTACCCCTACGCGCGCCAGGACAAGAAGGGCCGCGGGCGTGAGCCGATCTCGGCCCGGCTCGTCGCGGACCTGTTCAAGGCCGCGGGCGCGCACCGCATCATGAGCGTCGACCTGCACGCGGCGCAGATCCAGGGCTTCTTCGACGGCCCCGTCGACCACCTCTTCGCGATGCCCGTGCTCCTCGAGCGCTTCCAGCAGATCCTCGACCCGAAGACGCTGACCGTCGTCTCGCCGGACATGGGGCGAGTCCGCGTCGCCGACATCTGGTCCGAGAAGCTCGGTGCCCCGCTCGCGATCATCCACAAGCGCCGCGACCCGCTCGTGCCGAACCAGGTCTCGGTGCACGAGATCGTCGGTGACGTCTCCGGACGGGTCTGCCTGCTCGTCGACGACCTCATCGACACCGGCCGGACCATCGCGAAGGCGGCCGAGGCGCTCAAGAACGCGGGCGCGACCGGCGTGGTCGTCGCCGCCACCCACGCGGTGTTCTCCGACCCGGCCACCGAGCTCCTGCAGAGCGAGTTCATCGACCGCGTGGTCGTGACCGACACGCTGCCGCTGCCGGAGGACAAGCGCTGGGACCGCCTCGAGGTCCTGCCGATCGCCCCGCTGATCGCCCGCGCGATCCACGAGGTGTTCGACGACGGCTCCGTGACCTCGATGTTCGACGGTGCTGCCTGACCGAGCCGGCCACGCGCCGTCCGTGAGCCGGCCGGCGGGCTGAGTCGTGCCTGGCGTCCATCCCGCCCGTGCCGCGCTCGCGGCGCGACTCCGTGCCGCCGGCAGCGTCTTCGCCGAGGACGAGGCCGACCTGCTCCTCGACGCCGGTGACGGCGACCCCGTGCGGCTGCGCGGACTGGTCCAGCGGCGGCTCGCGGGTGAGCCGCTCGAGGTCGTGCTCGGGTGGGCGGCGTTCGACGGGCACCGTGTCCGCGTCGTGCCCGGGGTGTTCGTGCCCCGGACCCGCACGACGGTCGTCGTCGAGCACGCTGCGCGGCGGCTGCAGCGCTACGACCGGGTGGTCGACCTGTGCTGCGGCGTCGGTGCGGTCTCGGTGGCGCTGCTCGGACGCGTCGGAGCGCTCGACCTGGTCGCCGCGGACATCGACCCGGACACGGTCGACGTCGCGGCCGAGAACATCGGCGACCGCGGGATCGTCGTGCTCGGCGACCTCTTCGACCCCCTGCCGGAGCGCTTCCGCGGCGCCGTCGACGTCCTCGCCGTGAACGCGCCCTACGTGCCGACGGGTGCGGTGGCGACGATGCCGACCGAGGCACGCGACCACGAACGGCGGGTCGCGCTCGACGGCGGTGCGGACGGCCTCGACGTGCACCGGCGCATCGCCGCCGGCGCGGGGGAGTGGCTGCGTCCCGGTGGTGCGGTCGTCATCGAGGTGTCCGCGGAGCAGGCCGCCGCGTCCGCCGCGGCCTTCGCAGCCGCGGGCTTCGCGGTGTCGGTCGAGACCGACGACGAGGTCGACGGCACGTGCGTCGTGGCGGTCCGTCCGTCCTGACGCGCGGTGCCGCGGTCGGCAGGTCCGGCGGCGCTGACCGTGGTCGTCGGGCTGGCGCCGACCGTGGTCGTCGGGTCAGCCGACGCTGACCGTGGTCGTCGGGTCAGCCGGCGCTGACCTGCACGGTGTGCCAGCCGGTCGCGCCGTTCGGTGCGGGCGGGCGCTGGACGCTCGTCTGCACCTGGCCGTCCGCGCTCGTCGCCCGGACCTCGATGCGGTGCGATCCCGCCGACGGGGTCCAGCGGTGCACCCACTGCCGCCAGGTGTCCGCCGACACGGAGTCCGCGAGCTCGGCGTCCTGCCACGCCCCGTCGTCGATGCGGACCTGCACGCTCTTCACCCCGGTGTGCGGGTGCCAGGCCACGCCGGCGATCGCGACCGGCTCGCCGGCGGGCAGCGAGGCACCACCGCGGGGCGTGTCGATCCGGGACTCGAGCTTGACGGGGCCGCGCTCCGACCAGCCGCGGGGCGTCCAGTAGCCCTGGGCGTCCGCGAAGCGGGTGACCTCGAGCTCCGTGACCCACTTCGTCGCGGAGACGTAGCCGAAGAGCCCGGGCACGACCATCCGCACCGGGAAGCCGTGCTCGGGCGGCAGGGGGTCGCCGTTCATGCCCACCGCCAGCAGCGCTGCGGTGTCCTCGTCCTGCAGTACGTCGAGCGGGGTGCCGGCGGAGAACCCGTCGATGCTCCGTGAGAGCACCATGTCGGCGTCGTCGTGCACCCCCGCACGTGCCAGGAGCGACCGGATCGGGTAGCCGAGCCAGAGCGCGTTGCCGATGAGGTCCCCGCCGACCTCGTTCGACACGCAGCTGAGCGTCGCCATGTGCTCCTCGAGCGGCAGGGCGAGCAACTCGTCCCACGTGAGCTCGACCTCCCGGTCCACGGCGCCGTGGATGCGGAGCCGCCAGTCGGCCGGGTCGATCGACGGCACCCGGAGCGCGGTGTCGATGCGGTAGAAGTCGGCGTTCGGCGTGACGTACGGGGTGACGCCGTCGACGTCGAGGGACGCGCCTGCGGGGACCGCGGTCTCGCGTGACGCCGCGGCCGGCAGACGGATGGCTCGGCGCGCGGCCGCCGCCGCCTGCAGCGAGGCGGTGCCGATGCGGGAGGCTCCGCCCACCACGACAGCGGCGGCGGCGGTCGCGACGCCCCACACGAGGAAGACCCGCCGTTCGGTCGCGGCCGGTCGCGGCGACGCGGACGGCACCGCTGCCGCCGCCTCCCACCGTCGGAGCTTCTGCAGCAGGACCCGGAGCACGACCACGGCCGCCGCGACACCGAGCACGGTCGGCGCGCCGTCCCACGTGCCGCTGCCCGACCGGGTCGTCACGGCGAACAGCGCGAGCGCGCCACCGACGGCGAAGACGAGGGCACCGAACGGCGGACGGGCGCGCTCGAGGACCCCCGCTCCCGCGCTCACGGCGACGGTGATGACGGCCATCAGCACGAACAGCGCGACCTTGTCACCGGTCCCGAAGAGTCCGACCATCACGTTCTTGGCGGCCGGGGGAGCGAGGTCGATGACCGCCGAACCGACCGCGACGAGCGGACTGCCGGCGCCGCCGAGCAGCAGGGCGCCGAGCTCGGCCACGGCGAGGAAGGCCACGATCGCGACGACCCCACACGCGGCGGCGAGCAGGCGCGGCCGACGGAGCGGCGTCGGTGCTGCTGGCGGGGCCGGTGCCGTGCTCGGGGACGCTGTCGTGCTCACCCGTGCAGCGTAGGTCGACCGGGCCGCGGACGGGCTGACAGTCGGCGCGGCGGCCGGGTTCGTCGAGCGTTCACGGCGGCGGGCCAGCGGCACCGGCGACTGCCGTGCGAGGATCGGGAGCGTGTTGGACCGACCAGACCGCCGAGCCCGTCGCGGTCCTCGGCGTCCGTCACGCCCGACGAGTCCGGTCGCGCGGCGCCTCGCGGTGCTGCGCTGGGTCCTGCTCGGGATCTGGACCGCACTCGTCGTCAGCCGCATCGTCGTCGTCGCGTCCGCCCCGCACACCGGACTCACCTTCTTCGGCATCGCCGAGGCCGTCGCCGTGACGGTGGGGGTCGCGGCGGTCGTGGTCGCGGTCGTCCGCGCCCGGTCGGTGCGTCGTCGTCGCGCCGACGAGGCCCTCGCCCTCGCGATCCGGCGGATCGACCCGACCGTCTGGCTCGTCCCGGCCGCCCCCACACCCGAACTCCGTGCCGACGTGCACGACGCCCGTCCCGAGGTGACGCTCGGCGACCGGGTGACGTGGGCGTTCGGCGCGACCGAGGCCAGTCTGTGGGAGCTCGAGGAGCGTCGGGCCACGCGGCTGCTCGTGATCCGTTGGAGCCGGATGGTGCACGTCGGGATCGAGGACGTGACCGGCCAGCGGAACGCGAGCGCCGTCGCGATGCACTACGTGCGGCCGGACGACACCGCCGCGGTGGCGACCTTCTTCGTCCGGGCGGCTCCCGGTTCGCGGCGGCTGCTCGGCCGGGGGCCGCGGCTCACCCGGCTGGTCGCCGACCTGGCCCGGGAGCGCATCGTCGCCTGAGCCGGACGGGCGTCCGAGCCGGGTCGTCGGCACAGCACAGGCCCCCGTCGTCCGACGGAGGCCTGCGCCGTGCGTGCAAGGAGACCGGCTCAGTGCGTGGACGGCTCCTGCTCGACCTCGCGGCGGTCGTCGTCCGACCACAGCGTGTGGAACGTGCCGTCCTTGTCGATGCGCTGGTAGGTGTGCGCGCCGAAGAAGTCGCGCAGCCCCTGGATCAGCGACGCGGGGAGCCGGTCGGACGCGAGCGAGTCGAAGTACGCGAGCGCGGACGAGAAGCCCGGTGCGGGGACGCCCGAGGCGGCAGCGATCCCGACGATGCGACGCCAGGCGGCCTCGCCCTCCTTGACCGCGTCGGCGAAGTACGGGTCCACCAGCAGCGACTCGAGCTCGGGGTTCTTGTCGTACGCCTCGACGATGCGGTTGAGGAACTGCGCGCGGATGATGCACCCGCCGCGCCAGATCTTCGCCATGTCACCGAGCGAGATGTCCCAGTCGTACTCCTTCGCCCCCGCGATGATGAGGTCGAAGCCCTGCGCGTACGCGACGACCTTCGACGCGTAGAGCGCCGCGCGGACGTCGTCCTCGAACCCGTCCGGCACGTCGACCACGTCGGGGCGGTCGGGGAACGCCTGCTGCACGGCGGCGCGCTGGCTCGGCTTCGAGGACACCGCGCGGGCGAAGACCGCCTCGCCGATGCCGGACACGGGGACGCCGAGTCCGACGGCGTTCTGCACCGTCCAGACGCCGGTGCCCTTCGAGCCCGCCTCGTCGCGGATGACGTCGACCAGGGCCTTGCCGGACTCGGGGTCCTGCTGCTTGAGGACCTCGCCGGTGATCTCGATGAGGTACGACTCGAGGTCGCCCTCGTTCCACTGCTCGAAGACCTTCACCAGGTCGTCCGTGGAGTGCCGACCGACGCGGCGCAGCAGGTCGTACGACTCGGCGATGAGCTGCATGTCGGCGTACTCGATGCCGTTGTGGACCATCTTGACGAAGTGTCCGGCACCGTCGGTGCCGACGTGGGTGACGCACGGCTCACCCTCGGCGACCGCGGCGATCGACTTCAGGATCGGTCCCAGGGTCTCCCAGGCCTCGTCCGAGCCGCCGGGCATGATCGACGGGCCCTTCAGCGCGCCCTCCTCGCCACCGGAGATGCCGGTACCGACGAAGTTCAGGCCCTTGTCGCGCAGGTCGTGCTCGCGGCGGATGGTGTCGTGGAAGTTGGCGTTGCCGCCGTCGACGATGATGTCGCCCTCCTCGAACCGCTCGGCGAGCTGCCCGATGACGGCGTCGGTGCCCTTGCCGGCCTGCACCATGATGATCGCGGTGCGCGGCTTCGACAGCGAGGCCACGAAGCCGTCGATGTCCTCGGAAGCGATGAAGCCCATGTCCCCGTGCTCGTCGACGAGCTCCTGGGTGCGGGCGTAGGTGCGGTTGTAGACCGCGACCGTGTTGCCCTCGCGCGACGCGAGGTTGCGGGCCAGGTTCGACCCCATGACGGCCAGGCCGACCACGCCGATGTTCGCCTTGCCGCCGTCTCCGGGCTGTTCGTTCTCTGCCACGTCGTCTCCTTCGTCCTGGGTCTCGAGGGCCTGCGGTCCTCCCGCCACCGTACGACCGCAGCCCTGGGACGGCACGGGTGTCGCAGCAACTGTGGACGGGAACCGGACGGCCCGTACTGTGGAGGGATGACCGACCGCGACGTCCTCCCGCCCGTGCTCGTGATGGGGGTCTCCGGCTCCGGCAAGTCGACGATCGGGCAGGCACTGGCCGACGCCCTCGCCGAGCAGGGCCAGCCGAGCACCTTCGTCGACGCCGACGACCTGCACCCCGCGGCCAACAAGGAGAAGATGCGGCAGGGCACGCCCCTCACCGACGAGGACCGGTGGCCGTGGCTGGACGCGTGCGCCGCGCGCATCGCCGAGCTCCAGGCCTCCGGGCACCGGTGCGTGATGGCGAACTCCGCGCTCCGCCGTGTCTACCGCGACCGGCTGCGGGCGGCCGCGCCGGACCTGGTGATCGCGTTCCTCGACGGCTCGCACGAGCTGATCGCCGACCGGCAGGCCCACCGCCACCACGAGTACATGCCGTCCTCGTTGCTCGACTCGCAGTTCGCGACGCTCGAGCGGCCGGAGCCCGACGAGGCCGCCGTCGCGGTGTCGATCGAGGGGTCGGTCGACGACACCGTGGCGACGATCACGTCGGCGCTGTCGGTCACCTCCGGCTGAGCGTCAGCTCCCGCCGGACGTCACTTCCGGCCGAGCTCCGACAGCCGCGAGCGGTACTCCTCCGCGTCGATGTCGCCGCGAGCGAAGCGGTCGGCGAGCACCGCGCGGGCGTCGGAGCGGGCGCGCCAGCTGCCGCGGCGCAGGACGCCGAACACGACGACCGCTGCCAGGAACACGAGCAGGAAGAACAGCGGGAAGACGGGGAAGGGGAACCCGCCGCCGTGCCCGTAGGGGCCGACGGCGGCGATGGTCGAGAGTGCGGTGTGCATGGTGGCCTCCGGTCGTGGTGCGTCACCGGGATCGGTGACGGTGTCAGCCTGGCGGCCGGGAGGCCCGTCCCGCGTCCGCCGTCGAGGCCCACTTCCCGCTCCTCCCGCGGTCGTAGGGAGGCCTCCCCACCGCCGCCGCGTACTCCCCGGGGAGTAGTCCACAGCTCCTGCCCTCGTCCGACGGCACCGCGGCGGGACGACCCTAGGCTCGGGGCATGCGATCCGAACCGGCCGACCCCCTCGCGGTCTCCGACGACCGTGCGCGCGGCGTCCGTCGGTTCGCACGGGTCGGACGGGTGCTGCCGGTCGCCGTCGTGCAGGTCGGCGGCACGCTCCTCGCCGCCCGGTTCCCGGCGGGTGCGCCCGCGGGTGCCGGGGGCGGACCGCCCTGGATGCCGCACGGGCTCGGCGCGGCGGTGTCCGATGCGGCACAGCCCGGTCCGGTCGCGATCGCGCTGCTCGTCGCCGGGGTCGTCGTCCTGCCGTGGCGGTGGCGGTGGCCCAGCGCGGTGCTGCTCGTCACCCTGGTCACCACCGTCGGCTACGCCGTGCTCGTCAGCCCGCGCGGCCCCTTCGTCGCGGCCCTGACGATGGCGGCGGCCAACGCCTGGCTCCGGGGACGCCGGAAGACGGTCGTCGTCGTCATGGCGATCGCCGCCGCGGTGCTCCCGACCGCCGACGACGTGCTGGGACGGGGGTCCGGCCGCGGACTCGACAGCGTCTTCCTCGCGGTCGCCTGGGTGGCGGTGACGCTGTCCGTCTCCGAGCTCGTCCGGGTCCGACTCGACCGAGCCGCCGAGCGTCGTCGGCGCCGAGCCGCGGCGGAGCAGGGACGAGCACGGGACGAGCGGGTGCGGATCGCCCGCGAGCTCCACGACTCGGTCGCCCACAGCATGTCCCTCATCAACCTGCAGGCGGGAGTGGCGCTCCACCTCGGTGCCGACCTGCCCGACCGCACCCGGCAGTCGCTCGCCGACATCCGGGACACCAGCCGCGACGCCCTGGTGGAGCTCCGCACGATCCTCGGCGTCCTGCGCTCGGTGGACGGCCAGGGCGATCCGGGCACCGCGTCCGCGTCGGCGTCGGCGGGTGCCGAGCCCGAGCGGAACCCCGTGCCGGGTCTCGACCGCCTGCCCGACCTCGTCGAACGGGCACGAGCGGCCGGGGTCGACCTCCGCGCCGAGGTGGACGGCGACCCCGCGGCGCTGGACCGCACCACCGACCGCACGGCCTTCCGCATCGTCCAGGAATCGGTGACCAACGTCATGAAGCACGCGCACGACCACCACGCCGTCATCGCGGTCCGGATCGGTCCGGAGGTCGTCGAACTCGTCGTCGAGGACACCGCCGCACCCGACCGCGCCACCGGCGCACCGTCCGTCGCCCCGTTGCTCGGCCCGTCCGGCAACGGGATCATCGGCATGCGCGAGCGTGCGAACGCCGTCGGGGGCACCCTCGCCGCGGGACCGACGGCGTCCGGCTGGCGGATCGCGGCACGGTTGCCCGTCACCGTCGCCCCGGGCACCCCGGCCACGACCGATGCGGCGGCCCGACGGTGAGCCCGACGACGAGCTCGGTGGACAACCCGATCCGGGTCGTGCTGGTCGACGACCAGGTGCTCGTCCGGGCGGGGCTCCGGGCGCTCGTCGAGGCCGAGCCGGGCATGACGGTCGTCGGTGAGGCGGGCGACGGGGACGCCGCCGTCGAGGCCGTCCGACGGGAACGTCCCGACGTCGTCCTCATGGACATCCGGATGCCGGGCACCGACGGGCTCGCCGCGACGCAGCGGATCTCCGCGGACCCCGACCTCGACACCGTGCACGTCGTGATCCTCACCACGTTCGAGGAGGACTCCTACGTCTTCGAGGCGATCCGCGGCGGCGCAGCGGGGTTCCTCGTGAAGGACACCGAGCCGGCCGAGCTGCTCCGGGCCGTCCGCACCGTGCACGCGGGGGAGTCGCTGCTCTCACCCCGCGCCACCCGTTCCCTCGTCGCCGCGTACGCCACCCACGCGAAGCCGTCCTCGTTGGCGCCGGCGCTCGACGCCCTCACCGAACGGGAGCGCCAGGTCATGCAGCTCGTCGCGCTGGGGCTGACGAACACAGAGATCGCCGAGCGCCTGTTCGTCAGCCCGATGACCACGAAGACCCACGTCTCGCGCGCGATGATCAAGCTCGGGGCGCGCGACCGTGCGCAGCTCGTGGTCTTCGCCTACGAGACCGGACTCGTCACGCCCGGATGGCAGCCCTGATCACCGGCTGACGGCGGACACGGCCGCGTGCGGACGCATGCCAGGGTCGATCCGCTGCTGCACGTCGACGACCGTGAACCCGGCGCGCTCGAGGACGTCGGCCATCTGCGCCACCGGCCAGCGGTGGGCGGTCGTCACGGCGTGGTCGAACGGCTCGAGCGCCTCGCCCGCGAAGAAGCCGACGAGCAAGCCGCCTCCGGGCACGAGGACCCGGCGGAACTCGGCCAGCGCTCCCGGGACACGGTCGGGGGCGTGGTGCACGAGCGAGTACCAGGACAGCACCCCGCCGATCGAGTCGCCCGGCAACCCGGTGGTCTCGAAGGAGCCCACCCGGAAGTCCACGTCCGGTGCCGCCGCGCGGGCGAGCTCGACGAAGCGCGGCACGCTGTCGAGACCGACGACCGGGTGCCCCCGTCCGGCGAGGTGCGCCGTCCAGTGCCCCGGGCCGCACCCGGCGTCCAGGACGGTGCCGGTGACCCCGTCCGCCCACGACTCGACGAGTGACCGGTCCGCCGGGTGCACGGCGTGCATCGAGCCGAGCACCTGCGCGTACTCGTCGGCTCGGTCGCTGTAGGCCTCGACGACCAGGCGTCCGGCGCGGCGATCGCGGTCCCCACGGTCGACGGGGAGCGGGTCCGCGCGGTCCTCGTGCACGACCACGACGCTACCGTGCCGCGTCGCGGCGGGCAGGAGACGCAGACGTCGACGGGACCGGCCGCCCGACGGCGGACCGGTCCCGTCCGGCGATCACGTCCGGGCGGTCGGCAGCGATCCCTCGTCGTCCGTGCCCGGACCGTCGCTGCCCGGCACGTCCGTCGTGAGCCGCCGCCGTCGCCGGGTGGCGAGCGCGGTGCAGCCGGTCGCGAGCAGCGCCAGCGCCAGGGCGCTCGCCGCGGTGATGCTGGTCCCGGTCCACGCCAGGCGCCCGGCGCTCGCGGCCGGGCCGCGCGACCCGTGACCCACCGGACGCCCTCCGTCGCCGTGACCGCTGCTCCCGCCGCCCGGTCCGGACCCGGACCCGGAACCGTCGCCGACTCCGTCCCCGTTGCCGTCACCCGGACCGGGCCCGGGGTCCGTCGCCGTGTCGTCCTCGACGAGACCCGCGTCGACGGTCTCGTCACGCGTCACACCCTCGAGGGCGCCGTCCGCGCCCGAGCGGCGGTCCAGCGTGACGACCGGTGTCGTCCCGTCCTGGTCGGCGTCGGAGTCGACCGCCGGGTCGTCGCCGACGTGCCTCGCGGTGAAGTGCGCTCCTTCCGGGGCGGTGAAGCGGACGCGGTACTGCCCGGGGCGCAACCCGTCGAAGCCGTAGTCGCCGTCGACGTCCGTCGTGACGGAGCGCTCGACCGTCGCACCGCGGTCGTCGGTCCCGGTCAGCGTGACGGGGACACCGCCGGCGCCCGGCTCGTCGTCGTCCTGCAGGCCGTCGTCGTTCCGGTCGTCCCAGACGCGGTCGCCGATCGCACCCGCGACGACGCGGACGGCCGACGGGTTCGACTGCACCGGCAGCGCCAGGTCCGACGTCCGGAGCCCGAACCGGTTGACGTAGGTGTCACCGTCGCGCGCGCCGGTCGTCGCGAGCTCGACGCGGTGTGACACGGTCGCACCGCTCGCCAGCGAGGCCGCACGCTCGATGCGGACCGCCGTGACCGCCGCGAGGGACTCCGGACAGCCCGCCGAACCCAGGTCCGACCCGGTGCACCAGCGGGTGCTCCCGCCGGGCTGGTTGCTCGCGTCGGCGCCGTCGAGCGACACGGTGGACGGCGCCGCGTCGGTGTAGCGCACGGTCTCGTCGCCCTCCGGGTCCGTCGAGACCGGGGTCGCCAGCCCGACACTGCCGTGGAACGACGACCCGCGACGGTCGTCACGGTGCGGCAGCACGTCGATCAGGTCGAGACCGCTGATCGTCGTGTCGTCGGTGTCGGTGGCGCCGAGGTCCCACTCGAGGTGGTCCCCGGCCACGACCACCGGTGTCGGCGTGGTCTTCTCCACCCCGACCCCGCCGGTCGTCACGACCTGCAGCCCGCGATGGGCGGTGCGCCAGCGTTCGTCGGACCGGTCGGTGGGCGCCGCCACGGTGGCGGTGTTCGTGATCGACCCGGCCGGCGCCGACCCGTCGACCTCGGCCGTGTACGTGATCGGGGTGATCCGCGAGTTCGGGTGGACGTCGTGCAGCGTCCAGGTCAGCCGCTGCTGCCGCTGCCCGTCGGCGGACCCCACCGTGTCGACCACGGGCTCCTCGGACGCGCTGCCGTCGACGTACGAGGTGTGCGGCGGGAGGACGTCGCGGACCGTGACGTCGGTCGGCTCCCCGTCGGCGAACCCGTTCGTCAGGGTCGGTCGGAGCGCGAAGTCGACGGTGTTGCCCGGGACGACCGCGTCCGTCCGGTCCGGGGTGTCGTCGGCGTCGTGCCCGGGGTCGACGACGACCTTGCCGACGCGCGCCAGGTCCTCGGTGAGCACGACGCTGTCGGCCAGCCCACCGGCACCGAGCACGGGGTCCTGCTGGTCGTGCACCCACCCGGGACGCTGGTCGCCGAAGTGGGCGTGCCCGAAGTCGTACGCACGGGTGCCGTCGGCGGCGCGACGGGTCGTGACGGTCGAGTACAGCCCGCCGCTGCCGCCACCGCGCAGGTCACCGGTCACCCGGACGGCGCCGACCGCGGCGATCCCGCCGGGGACGTCGTCCGGGTCGTCGTACCAGGGGCCGTCCGCGTCGTCACACGTCTGCACCTGGCCCTGCGCCGGGGACGCCATGTCGAAGGCGGCGTACTGCACCCGGGCGTGGTCGAACCCGGTGGTCCACGCGGGAGCGCGCTTCCCGACGGCCGTGAGGCGCTGGGTGCGGCGGTCGAACGTGTCGCAGAGTGCGGCGTCCCGGTACGCCGCGAGTCCGGTGTTCGTCATCGCGACGTCGCTCCGGAGCAGGGTGCCGCCGGTCGCCCACGGATCGCCCTCCCTCGCGGAGCCCGCGGTGGTCGTGGTGCCGTCGTCCCCGAGCCGCCAGAGTCGCTTGCCAGCGGTTCCCGGACCGAGTTCGACCAGGTTCCGCGACGCGTGGTTGTCCGCGGTCGGCTCCGTGCCGCCGCCGAAGTTCGGCGCCCCGCCGACCGAGGTCGTCTGCAGCGCCGTGTAGGTGTTCACGGACTCGACCGAGGTCGTCACCGTCGGGGTGGGCATCCAGAGGCTGATCCAGCCGCTGACGACGTAGGGCTCCACGCCGCCGCTGATCGGCCCGCCGGTGACGCTCCGGGTGGGGATCCGCGACGCGTCGGTGACGGCACCGGTGATCGTGACGCCGACGTCGGCACCCGGGCCGGACTGCGTGCAGGTGATCGTGCCCGAGTCGACGACCGCGCGGTCCCCGCCGCCGCGACCACCCGGCAGACCGCCGAACTGCACACCGTCCTCGCCGTTCCGACCGCACGCGGGGCGACCGCCGTTCCACAGCACCGCGCCGGACGGGCGGTCGCCGAGCAGGCGGGACACGTCGTCGGTGAAGGTCATGTCACCGGTGCTCCGCTCGAAGCCGAGCACGCCCTGCCCGGGGACGGGCGACTGCCAGTCCACGGTCATCGGGTAGACGAGCCGGATGCCGGGGGTGCCGTCCGGCCCCGGGGCGTCGGTCGTCAGGACGGAGCCGACCACCTGCTTGCTGAGGTCGTACCGTGGAGCAGCGGACACCGTCGTGGTCGCCGAGGTCACGGGAGCGGTCGTGTCGGCGTCGTCCGCCGTGGCGGTGCCGGTCACGGCGATGCGGTCGCCGTTCCGCAGGTCGCCGGAGACGTGGAGCACGACGGGGACGGCCACGGCGTGCCCTCCGGCGACGTCGCCGAGGACGCAGGTGAGTCGTCGGCCCGTGATCGCCGAACCGGGACCGCGGCAGGGCAGCGGGACCCCGTCCCAGCTGGTGCCGTCGGGGGCGTCCAGCACGAAGCGTTCGTCGTGCGCGGTGCCACCGTCCGCGTTGACGGTCGCCCGGTAGGTGACGGAGTCCTCCGTGCGGACGACGCCGTTCGCGGGACCGGAGTCACGAGCCGGTCCGTCGTCCGGGGTGAACGGGCCACGACCGTCCGCGGCGACGTCGAGGGCGAGTCCGACGGTCGCGGCAGGCGTGGCGCTCGCGGCAGGCGTGGCGGTCGCAGCGGCGGCGGGCGCGACCGGGACGAGCCCGACGGCGAGCGCGACGACCGCTGCCGCGGAGCGGAGGGGGACAGGTTGACGGGGCATGACGCTCCTCGGTCGGGGGTGCAGGGCCGTCCATCTGTAACTCCGAGCGGCTCCCGGTGACCACAATCCCACATATGACATGTCGAGTTTCGCAGTGCGTCGGGTGCTCCGCGCTTCATCCCGTGGCGATCCCGGCGCCCCCGGGGCAGACTCGACGTGCACGTCGCGCTCGCCGTGACCGCACCCGCACCGCCGCGGCACGCTCCGCGGTCCCGCCGACGAAGGAGTCCCCGCATGACCGACGCCAGCCACGCGAGCACCACGAACCCGGCCGCACCTCTCCCCGGCGCGGGCGACGGGGGACCGGCGAGCGATGCGGGGTCGGGACGGCCGGACACGTGGGCCTCGACCGACCGCGGCCAGCTGATCGACCGGGCCGAGGTCGTCGTCACCAGCCCGGACCGGAACTTCGTCACGATGCGGATCACGACCGTCGACGGCGTCACCGGGCTCGGCGACGCCACGCTGAACGGCCGGGAGCTCGCCGTCGCCGCCTACCTGACCGAGCACGTCGTGCCGCTGCTCGCCGGTCGGGACGCCTCGCGCATCGAGGACGCCTGGCAGTTCCTCTACCGCTCGTCGTACTGGCGACGCGGTCCGGTCACGATGGCCGCGATCGCCGCGGTCGACATGGCGCTCTGGGACATCAAGGCCAAGGTCGCCGGCATGCCCCTCTACCAGCTGCTCGGCGGCGCCTCCCGGACCGGACTCATGGCGTACGGGCACGCCTCCGGCAAGGAGCTGCCCGAGCTGTTCGACTCGATCCGCGAGCACCAGGAGGAGGGCTACCGGTCCATCCGGGTCCAGACCGGCGTCCCCGGGCTCGAGAGCATCTACGGCATCGCCTCGAACAGGACGACCGCGGGGAACGCGGGCGTCCGCTACGACTTCGAGCCGGCGCAGCGCGGGGCGTTCCCCGCGATGGAGGACTGGGACACCCGCGCCTACCTGCGGCACGTGCCGACGGTGTTCGAGGCGGTGCGGAACGAGTTCGGCCCCGAGCTGCCGCTCCTGCACGACGGACACCACCGGATGACCCCGCTGCAGGCCGCCGAGCTCGGCAAGAGCCTGGAGCCGTACGACCTGTTCTGGCTCGAGGACTGCACCCCCGCCGAGAACCAGGAGGCGCTCAAGCTCGTCCGCCAGCACACCACGACGCCGCTCGCGATCGGCGAGGTCTTCAACACGATCTGGGACTTCAAGGACATCATCCGCGACCAGCTCATCGATTACGTCCGCGGTGCCGTCACGCACATGGGCGGGATCTCGCCGCTGCGCAAGACGATGGACTACGCGGCGATGTACCAGATCAAGTCCGGGTTCCACGGACCGACGGACATCTCGCCGGTCGGACTCGCGGCGCAGATGCACCTCGGCCTGGCGATCCACAACTTCGGCATCCAGGAGTACATGCAGCACGGCCCCCGGACGAACCAGGTGTTCCGGCAGACGTTCACGTTCACCGACGGCTTCCTGCACCCGGGCGACGAGCCGGGTCTCGGCGTGACGCTCGACGTCGACGAGGCCGGGAAGTACCCCTACGAGCAGGCGTACCTGCCGTTCAACCGCCTGGCCGACGGGACCGTCCACGACTGGTAGCGGCTCCCGCAGCGCCGGGCATGCTGGGTGCGTGGAGTTCGCGGAGGTGGCGAGGGAACTGCTACTCGTCGCGCCCGCGGACTTCGTGCGTGAGCGCACCGCGCGACAGCGTGCCGTGCGGAAGGACGACCGGGCGCTGGCCACCAGGATCGGTGGCCTGCGGAAGCCCGCGCCCGCCGCCTGGGTGGTCGACCTGCTCGCGCACGAGGGTGCCCTCGACGAGGCCGTGGACCTGGGCCCGGCGATCCGGCAGGCACAGGCCGACGCGGACCCCGCGGCGATCCGGCAGCTCCGGCAGCAGCGCGGCGCGGTCGTGACGGCACTCGCGCAGGCCGGCGCCGACCTGGCCTCGCACGCCGGGCACCCGGCGACGTCGGCGGTGCTCGACCAGGTCCGCGCCACGATCGAGGCCGCGATGACGGATCCGCACGCCGGTGCCGCGGTCCGCTCGGGACTGCTCGTCCGACCCCTCGAGAGCGCCGGGTTCGAGGCGGTCGACCTCGACGGCGCGCTCGCCGACCCGGACGCCGTCCCCGATGCGTGGTCCGGCACCGACGCCGAACCCATCCCGATCACCAGCGCGAGGCGGACGCGGGAGGCGAGCCGCGCCTCCCGGCCGGACCCCGGACCGCGAGCGGAACCGGAGTCGGAGGAACAGCCGACGCCGGCGGCCGATCCGGCGGCGGAACGCCGCGCCGCCCGCGAGGCCGAGTCGGTGGCCCGGAGCGAGTCCCGCGACGCCGACGCCGCGCTCGACGCCGCGGAGTCCGACCTCGAGGCGGCCGAGGACCACCGCTCGGACCTCGAACGGCAGCTCGCCGAGGCGACGGCCGCGGTCGGACGTGCCGAGCGGACCCGCGACGAGGCGGAGGCGGCGAGCGACCGTGCCCGGTAGCTGCTGCGGGCCGCGCAGCGGCACCGTCGCGACGTCGGGCGCTGACGCAGGGCCGGTCCTCATCCCCGCGGATGAAAGCGTCGTCGTCCGGTCGCTGCGGTGGCGACGCCCGCCCTACGCTCGCCGACATGACCTCCTTCCTGCGCCGCCGGGCACGGCACCTCCTGGCTCCCGCCGCCGGCGCCGTGTACCTGGTGCTGTGGATCGTCGCGGAGGCCGGCCGCAGCGACCTGACCGGCCACGTGCTCGTCGTCAGCGCCTTCGCGGTCGCGATCGGTCTGGCGAACTGGATGCCCGCCACGGCGCTCGGGCTCGTCGTGGTCGTGCCGCTGCTCCAGGCGCTGCACCTGCTGCCCGGACCGCAGGCCACGACGTGGCCGACCTACCTGGCCGTCGCGATCGTCGTCGGTCTCGTCGGTGCCGGCCGGTCGGGGCTGCTGCGGTGGCTCGCGGTGCCCGTCCTCGGGCTCGCCAGCGCCGCCGCGGCGTGGGCCATGGCGGTGCCGACCGTGGCCGACCCCGACGTGTGGGGGAACTGGACGGCCTCGCGCTCGGGCACACGGAACGACCTCGTCCTGCTGACCCTGGCGCTCGCCGGCGCGAGCGGGATCGCGTGGGCGGTCGGCGTCGCGGTCGGTGCCGCGTGGCGGATCGGCCTCGCCCGCGTCCGCGTCGTCGAGGCCGAGCGGGAGACCGAGGTCACCACGGCCGAACTCCGTGCGGAGCAGGACCGAGCGCGCATCGCCCGCGACGTGCACGACTCGCTCGCGCACTCGCTCGCGGTGGTCGTGTCGCAGGCCCAGGGCGCCGCGGCCGTCGCGGGTCCGGACGGTCCGACCGCGACCGCCCTCCGCGACATCGCCGACGTGAGCAGGAACGCCCTCGGCGACGTGCGGTCGCTCGTCGAACGGATCCAGGGCTCCGGGCCGGACGCCGTGCACGGGCTGGCGGACGTCCCCGACCTGGTCGAGGACATGCGCGAACTCGGGATGCAGGCGTCCTTCGAGCAGCACGGCGACCCGGTGTCGCTCGGGACCGCCGTCGGCGGTGCCGTGCACCGCATCGTGCAGGAGAGCCTCACGAACGTGCTCAAGCACCAGGGCCGGACCGCGTCAGCGCGGGTGGTGCTCGACTGGCGCGGAGCCGGTCTCGGGATCGTCGTGACCTCGCGCGGCGACGCGCCGCTCGTCCGGCTCGACGGCGTCGGCTCCGGCGTGAACGGCATGCGGGAGCGCGCCCGTCTCGCGGGCGGCTGGCTCCGCGCGGGCGTGGGCGACGAGCCGGACGAGTTCGTCGTCACGGGGTGGCTGCCCGCCGAGGGCACCCGGTGAGCGAGGTCCGCGTCGCCGTCGTCGACGACCAGCCCCTGTTCGCCTCCGGGATGCGGATGCTCGTCGACGCCCAGGACGACATGACCTGCGTCGGCACCGCGGCGGACGGCACCGCTGCACTGGCCCTCTGTGCGGAGGCGGAGCCGGACGTCCTGCTCCTGGACCTCCGGATGCCGGTGCTGAACGGCATCGAGACGACGGCACGACTGGCCGCACGCGGAGGCGACCGCCCGAAGGTCGTCGTGCTCACGACCATCCGGCGGGACGAGGCCGTGCTCGCGGCCCTCCGCGCCGGGGCCGCGGCCTTCCTGACGAAGGACGCGCTGCCCGAGGTCGTGCTCACCACGATCCGCGACGTGCACGAGGGGCGCCCGGCACCGACCGAGACCGAGGCACTCGACCTGCTCCGCGCCGACGGCACCCTCGTCGAGACCCCGCGTGCGGACGAGGTGCTCGACGTCCTGACCGCGCGGGAGCGCGAGGTGTTCCTGCTCGTCGCGAAGGGCCTGAGCAACCAGGAGATCGCGTCGTCGGTGTTCCTCAGCGAGGCCACCGTCAAGACCCACGTCCGCGCGGTGCTGACGAAGCTCGGACTCCGGAACCGGATCCAGGTCGTCATCACCGCACACGAACGCGGCCTCGTCCGCGCCTAGGGGGAACCATGCGCATCACCCAGCGTGCCGCGAAGACCGGCACCCTCGTCCTCGTCGTCGCCGGTCTCGGGGGAGCGGTCCTGCACAGCCTGCCGGAGCCCGCCGACCACGCCGTCCGCCCCACCGCCGATCGGGACCTCGACACGTGGTCGATGCCGCTCGACGGCTACGTCGGACCGGCGGTCGACACGATGTCCTACGCCGAGGAACTGGTCGCGGCGCCCTGTCTCGAGCGGCTCGGGATCGACGGGGCACCACCGTGGGCGACGGTCTCGGGGCTCCGAGCGCTGAGCGAAGCGGACGACTCAGGGGTTCGCGGTAACGTGGCGCCGGCGCTCGCGACGACGAAGCCACTGCTTCCCGCCCTGGTCGAGCGCCGCGGGTACCACGCGATCTCGACCATCGGCGCCAACGTCCAGGCCAGGCGGGCGTGGGCCAACTCTCCCGATCGGACGGCGGCGATCGCGGCAGCGCCGGAGGGAGCGGTCGAGGCCTGCTGGCGTCACGCCCGTCAGGCGCTCGGGACGAACGAGCGCGGCGTCGAGCAGAGCACTGCAGTGGCCGAGCGGCTCACGGCCCTCGCCGCCGCCGACGCCCGGCAAGATCCGTCCGTCATCGCGACCACGGGTGGGTGGCACCGCTGCATGAGCACGGCCGGTCTGGTCGACCTGCCCGAGACACCGAGCGACCTGCCCTCGCAGTCGATGCTCATGGACTACGGGCTGAACTTCCGCGAGGGCACGATCACGGACGCCGAGACCGCCCTCGCCGAGCACGACGTGGCCTGCCAGGAGTCCTCCGGCTACCGACGTGCCCTGTACGACGCGCAGTGGTCTCGTCTCCTGCACGTCACCGCGTCCGACGCCGCAGTCCTCGACGCCGTCCGACCGGACCAGGTCGCGGTGGCGGAGCGCGTCGCGGCGACGATCGAGCGGCTCGCGCCGCCGGCGCCGGAGGGCGTCGACTGAGCCGCGGTCGCGGGCAGGTGGTCCTGGGGGGACCGGCCCGCGGCCGCAGGGGAAGGGTGCGCAGCCGCAGCCGCAGCCGCAGCCGCAGCCGCAGCCGCAGCCCCAGCCGCAGCCGCACCGGAACCCGCACGCCGTCCGCCCGCCGGCGCGCCCCGCCCAGATCGTTGCACAACAGTTGTCGTTCTTGACCGGAACCATTGGAGCGGTCTAATCTCGGACACCATGCTTCGGGCCGGCGATGGTCCGCCGGTGGTCTCCCCTCACAGCACCACGGGGAGCCCCGGGTACAGGACTCGCATCATCGCCGACGCCCCAGACCCCCGCAGCCACCGCGCGGGCGACCGGGAGCGTGGTGCGCGGCGCACCCCGGAGACATGCCGCGATGCCGGGTCGAGCACTCCGGGGCCCTCCAGGAGAGACGACACATGTCGGAACCCCGCACCAACAGCACCAGGACCCTCACCCCGCCGACGGGCACCGCGACACCGGCCGCCACAGCGCCTCCACGCCCGTCGAGCGGCACCGCCACCACCCGGGACGGCCTCCTCGCCCGCCTCGGCATCCCGCACCCGCTGCGCTGGGGCTTCCTCGGCGTGCTCGTCTTCATGACGGGTGACGGCATCGAGTCGAACTTCATCGCGCCGCACATCGCTGGCGTGCTCGGCGTCGGCGGGACCGCCAGCGCGGCGACGATCATCGGCATCTACGGTGTCGCGGTCCTCGTCGCCTCGTACTTCGCCGGCGTGCTCTCCGACCTCTGGGGTCCCCGTCAGGTGATGACCCTCGGCGCCGTCCTCTGGGTGGTGTTCCAGGTCGCGTTCCTCGCGGCACTCCCCACCGCCTCGGTCGGCCTCATCGCGCTGACGTACTTCCTCCGTGGGCTCGGTTTCCCGCTGTTCGCCTTCTCGTTCCTGTGCTGGATCAACCACACGGTCGCCCGGGAGCGGAACGCCACCGCGGTCGGCTGGTTCTACGTGGTGTTCACCGGCGGTCTGCCGACCCTCGGCTCGCTCGTCGCCATCGGGTCGATCCCGGCGTTCGGTGGGGGAGCGACCGGCGAGACGTGGTCGATGGCCCTGTCGCTCCTGTTCGCCGTCGTCGGTTGGGTGATCGTCCGGTTCGGCGTGCACGAGACGACCGGGCTCGGCCGGATCGCCCCGCGTGAGCAGTCGTCGGCTCGGGTGCTCGCCTCCGGCATCGAGGTGTGCGTCAAGCGACCGAAGGTCCTGCTCGCTGTCGTCATCCGGCTCGTGAACACCGCCCCCGAGTTCGGGATGTTCGTGATCATGCCGGCGGTCATCGGGACCGAGCTCGGCTGGGGACAGGCGAAGTGGCTGACCATGACCGTCATCGTCTACGCGGGCAACATCCTCTTCAACGCGTTCTTCGGCGCGCTCGGCGACCGCATCGGCTGGATCCGCACGGTGAAGTGGTTCGGTATCGCGGCCTCGGCGGTCGGTCTCCTCGCCTGGTGGTACGTCCCGCACCTCGTCCCGGCTGGCTCAGAGTGGGGCTTCTGGCTCGCGACCGCGGCCGGCACCCTCTTCGGCATCATGCTCGCGGGCTTCACGCCGATGGGCGCGGTCGTCCCGGCCTTCGCCGGCGAGGAGCGTCGCGGTGCTGCGATGGCCATGTACGCGACCGCGGCCGGCGGCGCCACGTTCCTCGGCAACGCCGTGGTGAGCGCGGTCCTGCCCTGGGGTGGGCCCGGCGGCGTCGTCTGGACCTTCGTCGCCCTCTACGCGGTCGCGTTCGTGGTGCTGTCCTTCCTCAGGCTGCCCCGCGGTGCGGAGGCCGCCGGTCACTAGGCGACCATGCGGGACGGGAGGCGCGTGGCGACCCCGCCACGCGCCTCCCGTCCGTCGCGGTGCCGGACGATCCGTCCGCGGCGCAGCATCCGGACGACACGCCCGGCAGCCCCTGCTAGACTCGTGAACCGACTTCGGCGAGGGCCGCGCATGCGCGGCCGTGATCGACGCGGTAGGGAGACCCGGCCCAGCCCTGGGAGCGTTCCTCACGCGTGCACGCGTTCGAGTTGCAACACCACAGACCCCCCGATGCCGGCACCCCGGCGTCGACCACGACACCAGGAGGCGCCACCATGGCCGACTACACCAAGCTCGCAGCGGAGAACCGCACCAAGTTCGGCAAGGGCGCAGCGCGCAAGCTCCGTGCCGCCGACAAGATCCCCGCGGTCGTCTACGGCCACGGCACCGAGCCGCAGCACATCAGCCTGCCGGGCCACGAGACGATGCTGCTCGTCCGTACCGCGAACGCCGTCGTCGACCTCGACATCGAGGGCTCGGCGCAGCTCGCCCTCGTCAAGGACGTCCAGCGTGACCCGGTGCGCCAGATCATCGAGCACATCGACCTCGTCGTCGTGCGTCGCGGCGAGAAGGTCACCGTCGACGTCCCCGTCGTCGTCACCGGTGAGTCCTTCTCCGGCACCATCCACGTGCAGGACCTCTCCTCGGTCTCGCTGCTCGTCGAGGCGACCGACATCCCGGAGCACGTGACCGTGGACGTCGAGGGCCTCGAGGACGGCACGCAGGTCCTCGCCTCGCAGCTCGAGCTCCCGTCGGGCGCCGAGCTCGAGACCGACGCCGAGGCGCTCGTCGTCCAGATCGTCACCCCGCGTGGCACCGCCGACGACGACGCCGCCGACGAGGCCGCTGCCGAGGCGGGCGCCGAGGCCGGCGCCGAGGGCGGCTCCGCCCCGGTCGACGCCGACTCCGAGTAACAGGCTCTACGGAACGTCTGGCCGACGCTGATGACAGGAACGACCCTCGTCGTGGTCGGGCTCGGGAACCCCGGGCCCGACTACGCGGGCAACCGTCACAACGTCGGCCAGATGGTCCTCGACGAACTCGCGGCCCGCATCGGCGCGACGTTCAAGAAGCACAAGACGCCGAACCAGGTCGCCGAGGGGCGTCTCGTGCCGGGCGGGCCGAAGCTCGTCCTCGCCAAGCCCGGCTCGTTCATGAACACCTCGGGCGGCCCCGTCTCGAGCGTCCTCGGGTTCTACAGCGTCACCCCGGCCGACCTCGTCGTCGTGCACGACGAGCTCGACCTGCCGTTCGACACCGTGCGCCTCAAGGGCAACGGCGGGCACGGCGGTCACAACGGCCTGCGCGACATCATCAAGGCGACCGGTACGAACGAGTTCAGCCGGGTGCGGATGGGCATCGGCCGTCCGCCGGGCCGCCAGGACCCGTCTGATTTCGTCCTGCGCGACTTCTCGCCGACCGAGAAGAAGACGCTGCCGAATCTCCTCGCCGACGGCGCCGACGCCGTCGAGGCGATCGCGGAGCTCGGCCTCCTCGCCGCGCAGCAGCGCGTGCACGCCCCCTCCTGACGGTCCCCGGCCGGGAGGCACGCCCCGCCCCCGCCACGCGACGGCCCCGTCGCCGAGCCGCTGTCCGGTCGGCGCGTGGTCCCCGAAGTGGGGGACCACTCCGTCCCCCGACGATCGGTAGGTTCGCCGCGGGGAGACCGTCCCCGACGAGGGGGACGACCATGGGACCAGCACCGCACCGGGAACGACCGACACCGCGACTCCGGGCTGCCGTGGGCGTGGTGCCCGCAGCGATCGCGGTCATCGCGGTCGGACTGGCCTCGATCCTCACGCAGGACGGCGCGGTCGCCGCCACCGAGACCTGGACCCCGACGAGCGCGGAGACCGCCGCGCCCCCGGTCGCGACGCGCTTCGGTGCACCGAACGACGTGCACCGGGCCGCCGACGGGTCGTTGCTCCTCGCGGACTTCTCGGCGAACGGGCTGCTGCGCCGCGCGGCCGACGGCACCTGGAGCGTCGTCGCGCCCTTCGGGACCGGCAGCGGTGACCTGTGGAACCCCTCGGCGGTCACGACCACCGCGGACGGTCGGATCGTCGTGGCCGAGGCCGGTCGTCCCGCACTCGCCGTGCTCGACGCCGACGGTCGCGTCCTCTCCCGCACGGCGCCGCCCGTCCGCCGAGCGGTGTCCGAGCTCGCGGTGTCGGACACGACCGTGTTCGCCGCGGTCCCGGGGAGCGGCTCGCTCTTCACCGCCGGACTCGGCTCCGACGCGTGGACGACGGTGGCCGGGCCGTGGACCGACCCGAGCGGCGTCGCGGTGTCGACTGACGGCCGGACGCTCACCGTGACGGACGCCGGGGCCGACGAGGTCTGGCAGGTCGACCGTGTGACGGGGACCGCCACGGCACTCGGCTTCCCGGGGGACGCGCAGTCGAGGCTCCGCGGCGTCGCCGTCGACGGGGCCGGCGTCTTCGCGGTGGACAACGGACACGGTGTGGTCTGGGCACGGACAGCCGGTGCATGGACCGCGGCGTTCTCGACGGCTCCGGACGGATCGACGCTGGCGAACCCGACCGCCGTGACGGTCGGACCGGACCGGACGCTCGTCGTCGCGGACTACAACCGGCAGCGGATCGTGACGGCCACGTCCTCCGGTCGCGAGGTTGCCGTCCCGAGCCCGACCGCGACGACCGAGCCCACCGCGGAGCCGACCGCCACGGGCACGCCGGTCCCCGACCCGACCGCCGACCCGACCGCGACGGGCACGCCGGTCCCCGACCCGACCGCGACGGTCGCGCCGACCCCCGATCCGACCCCACTCCCGACGTCGGAGCCGATCCTGACCCCGGCTCCGACGTCGGGTCCCACCGATCCGCCGACCACCCCGACCCCGACCCTGACCCTGACCCCGACGCCGACGCCGACGCCGACGCCGACCCCGACGCCGACGCCGACGCCGGAGCCGACGCCGACGCCGGAGCCGACCCTGACCCCGACGGCGCAGGCGACCGCGACGCCGACGGCCACCGCCGCACCGTCGCCGACGGCGACCAGCGGACCGACAGGTGCCGCGCGACCGGACCCGACCGGCGCCCCCACGGCGGCCCCCGGCCCCGGGGCGACCCCCTCGGACACCGCGGGTGGCACGGACACCGGCACCGCGCCTCCCGGCCGACCGGCAGCCGACCCCGCGGCCACCGGCAGCGACACCGCTGCCGGACCCGGGCGGGGCGCACTGGCCTGGACCGGTGCGACGCCGCTCGCCCCGGCACTGCTCGCCGCCGCGGTCCTCGTCGCAGCCGGCCTCCTGCTGCGTCGTCGACGGCGGAGCTGACCGGCGTGCGCGGCCCGTGTTCGCCGGCCGCGCACGCCGAACCGCGTGTCGGACGCCGCCGGTACCATCGTCTGAGTGACGATCTCGGGCATCATCCCTGCGCTCTCGCGCGCCTCCGCGTTCGATCGTGTCCTCCGCGCCGCCGCGCGTGACGCCGACTTCTCCGTCGTCGACGGCCTGCGCGTCCCGCTGCTCGGTGCCCTGCTCGCCGAACGCGGCGGTCCCCAGTGCCTGTTCGTCGTCACGGCCACCGGGCGCGAGGCCGAGGCGGTCCGCGGCGCGCTGACGTGCACCGTGCCCGACGCCGAGGTCCTCGAGTTCCCCGCGTGGGAGACCCTGCCGCACGAGCGCCTCAGCCCGAGCGCGCAGACCGTCGGCACCCGCATCGCGACGCTCCGGAAGCTCGCGGCGTGGCAGGACGCCGACCCGGCCGACCGTCGCACGACCGTCGTCGTCGCGAGCGTGCGGGCCGCGCTGCAGCCGATCGCCGGCAACCTGACGTCGCTCGCGCCGGTGGCCCTCCGGACCGACTCGCGCGGCAACGACCTCGCGCAGATCGCGTCGCAGCTCGTCGACCTCGCGTACGCCCGCGTCGACCTGGTCACCCGTCGCGGCGAGTTCGCGGTGCGCGGCGGCATCCTCGACGTCTTCCCCCCGGGCGCCGACCACCCCGTGCGCGTCGACTTCTTCGGCGACGAGATCGAGGCGATCAAGGCGTTCTCGGTGGCCGACCAGCGCACCACCGACGACGACCTCGGGTCGGTCGAGCTCACCGCGTCCCGCGAGCTCCTGCTCAGCGACGACGTCCGGCAGCGGGCCCGCGAGATGCTCCACGAGTTCCCGAACCTGTCCCAGATGCTGGCGAAGATCGCCGAGGGCATCCCGGTCGAGGGCATGGAGTCCCTCGCGCCGGCACTCGTGCAGGACCTCGTGCCCATCACCACGTACCTGCCCGAGGCCGCCACGATCGCGGTCCTCTCGCCCGAGCGTGTGGCCGGGCGCGCGCACAGCCTGGCCGAGACGAACACCGAGTTCCTGCAGGCCGCGTGGAGCGCCGCGGTCGCGGGAGCGCAGGCGCCGATCGACCTCGACGCGGGCAACTTCCTGTCCGTGCAGCAGCTCAAGAACACCCGCGGCCAGCGCACCTGGTGGACGGTGACGCCGTTCGACTCCGGGCTCGACGAGGGCGACCGGGACCGCGTGCTGAGCGACGCCGAGGCCGCCGCCGAGGCCGGCGAGTACATCCGCGTGCGCGCCGAGGCGATCCCGAGCTTCGCGGGCAGTGCGGACGGCGCCGTCGAGCACGTCAAGCACCTCGTCGACGACGGGTGGGGCGTCGTCGTGACGGCGCAGGGCAAGGGACTCGTCGAGCGCGCGGTCCAGGTACTCGCCGACGCCGGTGTCGCCGCGCGTGCCGAGGACCTCACGGCGCCGCCGGAGCCGGGCGTCGTGATCGTCACGACGGCCTCGGTCGAGGCCGGCTTCGCCACCCCCGACCCGCGGATCGCCCTGCTCAGCGAGGCCGAGTTCTACGGCCGCAGCGTGCAGCAGGGTGCCCGCACGGTCAAGAAGCTCGCCGGTCGCCGCAAGAACGTCGTCGACCCGCTGCAGCTGAAGCCGGGCGACGTCGTCGTGCACAACACCCACGGCATCGGCAAGTTCGTCGAGCTGGTCTCCCGCGAGGTCAGCTCCGGCGGCCGCAACGCCGTGAAGACGCAGCGGGAGTACCTCGTGCTCGAGTACGCGCCGTCGAAGCGGAACTACCCGGGCGACAAGCTCTTCGTGCCCACCGACCAGCTCGACCAGCTCTCGCGGTACGTCGGTGGCGAGAACCCGACCCTGTCGAAGATGGGCGGGTCGGACTGGTCCGCGGCGAAGTCGAAGGCGCGCAAGGCCGTCCGCGACATCGCCGTCGACCTCGTGAAGCTCTACTCCGCGCGCATGGCGTCGAAGGGCCACGCGTTCGGGCCCGACACCCCGTGGCAGCGCGAGCTGGAAGAGGCGTTCCCGTTCGCCGAGACCGCCGACCAGCTCACCACGATCGACGAGATCAAGCGCGACATGGAGAGCCCCATCCCGATGGACCGCCTGCTCTCCGGCGACGTCGGCTACGGCAAGACCGAGGTCGCGATCCGCGCGGCGTTCAAGGCCGTGCAGGACGGCAAGCAGGTCGCGGTCCTCGTGCCCACCACCCTGCTCGTGCGCCAGCACATGGAGACGTTCCAGGAGCGCTTCGCCGGGTTCCCCGTGCACCTGCGTGCGCTGAGCCGCTTCCAGAGCGAGAAGGAGTCGAAGGAGACGATCGCCGGGCTCGCCGACGGCACCGTCGACATCGTCATCGGCACGCACCGGATCCTGTCGCAGAACATCGCGTTCAAGGACGTCGGCCTCGTCATCATCGACGAGGAGCAGCGCTTCGGTGTCGAGCACAAGGACCAGCTCAAGAAGCTCAAGACCAACGTCGACGTCCTGGCCATGTCCGCGACGCCGATCCCGCGGTCGCTCGAGATGGCGGTCACCGGCATCCGCGAGATGTCGACGCTGGCGACCCCGCCGGAGGACCGCCACCCGATCCTGACCTTCGTCGGCCCGCAGTCGGACCTGCAGGTCGCCGCCGCGATCCGCCGCGAGCTCCTCCGCGAGGGGCAGGTGTTCTACGTGCACAACCGCGTGAAGGACATCCAGTCGGTCGCGTCGCACCTCGCCGAGATCGTGCCGGACGCCCGCATCCAGGTCGCGCACGGGCAGATGTCCGAGGGCACCCTCGAACAGGTCATGGTCGACTTCTGGGAGCGGAAGTTCGACGTCCTCGTGTCGACCACGATCGTCGAGACCGGACTGGACATCGCGAACGCCAACACGCTCATCATCGACAAGGCCGACAAGTACGGCCTGTCGCAGCTGCACCAGCTGCGCGGTCGTGTCGGGCGTGGTCGTGAGCGCGGGTACGCGTACTTCCTCTACGACGCCGACAAGCCGCTGTCCGAGACCGCACAGGACCGGCTCGAGACCATCGCCGCGAACAACGAGCTCGGGGCGGGCATGCAGGTCGCCATGAAGGACCTCGAGATCCGCGGCGCCGGCAACCTGCTCGGTGGCGAGCAGTCCGGGCACATCGCCGGGGTCGGTTTCGACCTGTACCTCCGCATGATCGGCGAGGCGGTGTCGCAGTTCCGCGGCGACGTCGCCGAGGGCCAGACCGAGCTCCGGCTCGAGATCCCGGTCGACGCGCACATCCCCGAGGACTACGTCGAGTCCGAGCGGCTCCGGCTCGAGGCGTACCAGAAGTTGTCGGCCGCATCGGCCCCGGCTGCGCAGCCCGAGGCGATCGACATGGTGCTCGACGAGCTCACCGACCGCTACGGGCAGCCGCCGCAGGCCGTCCTCACCCTCGTCGAGGTCTCCCGGCTCCGCCGCATGGCCCAGCAGGTCGGCTTGTCCGACGTGGTCGTGATGGGGTCGAACCTCCGCGTGGCGGGCAAGGAGCTCGCCGACTCGGCGCAGGTCCGGCTCAAGCGGATGTACCCGGGCGCACGCTGGTTCCCGCAGCAGGACGCCGCGAGCATCCCGCTGCCGAAGCCGCACGGCGAGTCCCTGCCCGACGCCGGGCTCATCGAGTGGGTGGAGAGCATCCTGACGGCCGTCTACGGGGCCTCGAAGGCCCCGGCGGAGACGCCCGCCGCCTGATCGGACCACACGACGGCCTGGAGGCGCGGTGCCAGCCGGCACCGCGCCTCCAGGCCGTCGTTTCGTTGCGCCCCGACCTACTCGGTCGCCTCCGCCTCGGAGAGCTCGCGACGCGCCCGGTACCGCCGCGCGCGCAGGCTGACGACGACCGCCGACGCGACCATCGCGATGCCGGAGCCGACCAGCACGGCGAGGACGCCCTCGTCGAGGACCTCCTCGTTCCGGGCGAAGGCCAGTTCGTTCATGAGCAGCGACACCGTGAACCCGATCCCGCCGAGCACACCGACGGTGACGATCGACCCGAACGACAGCGTCGAGCGGCCCGGCGCGCGGAAGACGCGCGTCGCGACCGAGCCGAAGAGCGTGATGCCGATCACCTTGCCGACCGGCAACGCGAGCACGACCGCCCAGAACGTCGGGGACAGCTCGCCGATGCCGACGCTCGGAATGACCACGGCGGCCGAGGCGAACGCGAAGACCGGCAGCACGATCGCGTTGGACCAGGGCTCGACCCGCTCGTGCAGCGTGTGCCCGGGGCGGCGGGGGAGCACCAGGCCGAGCGCGACGCCGGCGATCGTCGCGTGCACGCCCGAGTGGTACACGAGCCACCACGTGACGAGGCCGACGAGCACCATCGCGGCGATGATCCAGCCCTGACCGGAGCGGCCGGGGCGGAGCAGCCGACCGAGGACGGCGAACACGAGGAGGGCGACCGCCGCGCCGCCGAGGGCGGTGAGGTCCGTGCCGTGCGCGAAGACCACGGCGATGATGACGATGGCGATGAGGTCGTCGAGCACGGCCAGGGCGAGCAGGAACACCCGCACGGTCGACGGCAGTCCGCGGCCGAACATCGCGAGGACCCCGAGGGCGAACGCGATGTCCGTCGCGGTCGGGATCGGCCAGCCGTGCTGGTACGGGGTGCCCGTCGTGACCACCAGGAACACCACCGCCGGGACGAGCACTCCGCCGACCGCCGCGATCGCCGGGATGACGGCGGTCTTCGGGTTCGACAGTTCACCGTCGACGACCTCCTGCTTCAGCTCGATGGCGACCAGGAGGAAGAAGACGGCGAGCAGGCCGTCGCTGATCCAGTGCGAGACGGAGAGGTCGAGACCGACCGCGCCCCACGGCGAGTGGGCGTCGAGGAGCCGCTCGAGGCCGGGCCCGAGCGCGGAGTTCGCGACGACCAGGCCGAGGACGGCGGCGGTGAGCAGCGCGACGGCGCTGAAGCGGGGTGAACGGACGAGTGCCTGCACGGTTCTCCAGGTTCCGGGTACGGACGACGGACCGTCGACCAGACTTCCCGACACACCTCGTCCAGGGTACCGGAGCGGGCTGCGTGCCAGCATGACGGGATGACCGCCGTACCGGACCTCGTCGAAGTCGTCGACCGCCTGCTCGCTCCCGAGGGCGGGTGCGTGTGGAACCGAGCCCAGACGCACGCGTCGCTCGCGCGGTACGCGGTGGAGGAGTCGTACGAGCTCGTCGACGCGATCGACTCGGGGGACGACGCCGAGATCCGCGAGGAGCTCGGCGACGTGCTCTACCAGGTGGTCCTGCACGCCGGGATCGCCGCGGCGGCCGGACGCTTCGACCTCGAGGACGTCGCCGCCGACGTCCGGGACAAGATGGTCCGCCGGCACCCGCACGTGTTCGGCGACGAGCACGCCGACACCGAGGACGAGGTCGTCCGGGTCTGGCGGGCGGCGAAGGCGGCGGAGAAGGCCGCGCGGACGAGCGTGTTCGACGGTGTGCCCCGCGCGATGCCGCCGTTGGAGCGGGCGGTCAAGCTGCTCGAACGGCTCGAGGAGCGGGGTGACGCGGAGGCGGTCGTCGGCGCCGCGGTCGGGGCGGGCCGCGAGCAGGAGGGCCGTGACGAGGCGTGGGGGAGCGCGGTGCTGGAGCAGGTCGCGGCGGCGCGGGCGGCGGGGATCGATCCCGTGCGCGGCCTGCGTGCGGCGGTGGCGCGGCTCGAGGAGGCCGGGCGCGCTGCGGAGTGAGACCGGCCCGGGGCTCGTGTCGAGGAGACCGTGAGCGGAGTGGATCGCGGGCGATCGCGGTCAGGAGAGCGGGCACCCTCCCAACCCGAAAAAGGAGGGTGCCCGCGAGCGGGTGACGACGTGCCAGGGAAGTCACGTCGGCAGGGATACCCGCCCGAACCGCGGGACCCCGTTGCAGCACACCGGCCCCGCGAACGGCCCGGTGATCGGATCAGGAGACCACCGAACCGAGGTTCTGCATCCAATGTATCAGCGGGTCGGCACGCGTGCAAGCGGTCCGGTGCGTTCTGGCAGGATTGGCGCATGGCGACGACCGTGACGGCCCCCCGTGGCATGCGAGACCACCTCCCCGCGGACAAGGCGCGACGGGAGCACGTCCTCGGGGTCATCCGCGGCGTGTACGCGCAGCACGGGTTCGACGAGATCGAGACGCCGGTCGTCGAGGAGGCCGCCCGCCTGCACTCCGGCCTCGGTGGCGACAACGAGAAGCTCGCGTTCGCCGTGATGAAGCGCGGGCTCACGACGGACGACGTGCGCAGTGCCGAGGCCCCGCTCGACCTCGCAGACCTCGGGCTCCGGTTCGACCTGACCGTCCCGCTCGCCCGCTTCTACGCCTCGCACCGTGCCGAGCTCCCGTCGGTGTTCCGGGCGGTGCAGATCGCACCCGTGTGGCGCGCCGAGCGTCCGCAGAAGGGGCGCTACCGCCAGTTCGTGCAGTGCGACATCGACGTGCTCGGCGAGCCCGGGCAGCTCGCCGAGATCGAGCTGATCAGCGCGACGACCGCGGCACTCGACGCCCTCGGCATCGCGGGCACCACGATCCGGATCAACGACCGGCGGATCCTCACGGCGCTGCTCGGGTCGTGGGGCATCGTCGACCCCGGAGCTGCGGAGCGCGCCCTCATCACGGTCGACAAGCTCGACAAGATCGGGCCGGAGGGGGTCGCCGCCGAACTGCGCGAGACCACCGGCGCCGAGCTCCCCGGGCTCGAGGACACGATCCGGTCGCTCGAGTCCGCCGACTGGTCCTCCGTGGCCGACGCCGAGTGGCTCGACGCCGAGGCGTTCGCCGACCTCCTGCGCCTCCGCGACGCACTGCCCGGCGCCGACCTGCGCTTCGACCCCACCCTGGTCCGCGGCATGGGCTACTACACGGGCACGATCTTCGAGGTGGCGCACCCGGACTTCGGGTACAGCCTCGGCGGCGGCGGTCGCTACGACGGCATGATCGGGCGCTTCCTCGGCCAGGACGTCCCGGCGGTCGGGTTCTCGCTCGGGTTCGAGCGGCTCGTCGACCTCGTCACGCTGCCGGAGTCGGCCGAGTCCGACGCCGTGGTGCTCGTCTACGACAAGGACGTCGACCCCGTCCGACTCGCCGCGCTCAAGGACGAGGCGCTCCGGTCGCACCGTCGGGTCCGGCTCGAACGACGGGTGAAGAACACCAAGAACCAGCTCGCCGGACTCGTCGAGCAGGGGTTCGACGCGTTCGCGTCCGTCCGGGCGGACACGGAGACGCTCGAGGGCGCCGAGTTCCGTCCACTGTCCTGACGCACGACACCTCCGCTCCACCGCGCGTCGGTAGGATCGGACCCGCAATCACCACAACCGAACTCGTAGGGAGTACCCCGTGGCCCAGATCGATGCCGTAGGCGCACGCGAAGTCCTCGATTCCCGAGGCAACCCGACGGTCGAGGTCGAGGTCCTCCTCGACGACGGCGTCGTCTCGCGGGCGCTCGTCCCGTCCGGCGCCTCCACCGGTGCGTTCGAGGCGTACGAGCTCCGTGACGGCGACGCGAACCGCTACGGCGGCAAGGGCGTCCTCAAGGCCGTCGACGCCGTGCTCGACGAGATCGGCCCGGCGCTCGAGGGCTTCGACGCCACCGACCAGCGTCTCGTCGACGCCGCGCTCATCGAGCTCGACGGCACCGAGAACAAGTCGCGCCTCGGGGCGAACGCCATCCTCGGCGCCTCGCTCGCCGTGGCCCGCGCCGCCGCCGACTCGGCCGACCTGCCGCTGTTCCGCTACCTCGGCGGCCCGAACGCGCACACGCTGCCCGTGCCGCTCATGAACGTCGTCAACGGTGGCGCGCACGCCGACACCAACGTCGACATCCAGGAGTTCTTCCTCGTGCCCTACGGTGCCGAGAGCTTCTCCGAGGCGCTCCGCTGGGGTGTCGAGACCTACCACGCCCTCAAGGGCGAGCTGAAGAAGCAGGGTCTGGCGACCGGCCTCGGTGACGAGGGCGGCTTCGCGCCGGAGCTCGCGTCGAACCGTGCCGCGCTCGACTTCCTGCTCGCCGCGATCGAGAAGGCCGGCTTCACCCCGGGCAAGGACATCGCGCTCGGCCTCGACGTCGCCGCGACCGAGTTCTTCCACGACGGCAAGTACGCGTTCGAGGGCAAGCAGCTCTCGAGCGAGGAGTTCACGGGGTACTTCACCGACCTCGTCGCGAACTACCCCCTCGTCACCATCGAGGACGCCCTGGCCGAGGACGACTGGGAGGGCTGGAAGCACCTGACCTCCGAGCTCGGCTCGAAGCTGCAGCTCGTCGGCGACGACCTGTACGTCACGAACCCGAAGCGTCTGCAGCGGGGCATCGACGAGCAGGCCGGCAACTCGATCCTGGTCAAGGTGAACCAGATCGGCACGCTGACCGAGACCCTCGACGCCGTCTCCCTGGCGCAGCGCCACGGCATGACCGCCATCCTGTCGCACCGCTCGGGCGAGACCGAGGACACCACCATCGCGGACATCGCGGTGGCCGTCGACGGTGGCCAGATCAAGACCGGCGCCCCGGCCCGCTCGGACCGCGTCGCCAAGTACAACCAGCTGCTCCGCATCGAGGAGGAGCTCGGTGACGCCGCCGTCTACGCCGGCCGCACCGCGTTCCCCCGCGCCGCCGCGCTCTAGGACACGCACCGCACGAGACGCCGTCCTCCCTCGGGAGGGCGGCGTCTCGTCGTGTCCAGCGCCGCGTTCTGCGGGCGGGGCGCGCACGGCTGCGCTCCGTCGAGGTCCCACGACTCGCCGTCTGTCGGACGCCGGGGTCCCGCGGGAGGGGGGTGACGACGGCGAGAGCGCAGAATCGTGGAACCAGGGGGCGGACCGGCCGACTGCGGGCGGGACCGACGGGGCGGACGCGTGCCGCGCCTCCCGGCTGCGGCCGCTGGGAGGGTGCCGAACGACGTGCGACGGTCCGCGTGCCGGGCCCCGCGTCGCACCCGGGCCGGGTTAGCGTTGGACCGTGCCCAGCCAGAAGCCCCGCGTCCGCCGCGTCCCCGTGGCCGTGCCGGAGACCGGCGCGCACGAGCAGCCCTGGTACCGGTCCATCCGGTTCTCGGGCTTCAGCCTGCTCATGCTGGCGATCATCGTGCTCTTCGTGGTCGTGCTGGCACCGTCGCTGCGGACGCTCGTGCAGCAGCAGGAGCAGATCGCGCAGCAGCAGCGCGAGGTCGCGGCGCAGAAGGCCGACGTGACGCAGAAGAAGCAGGACGTCGCCCGCTGGGACGACCCCGCCTACATCGAGGCGCAGGCACGCGACCGACTGCTCTACGTGTACCCGGGCGAGGAGAGCTACCTCGTGATGGGTGCCGAGAAGGCGAAGGGGTCCGACCGGGCCCGGACCGACTCGGGCAGCCCGGTGAGCTCGACCGTGCAGACGCCCGAGGTCGACTGGGTGCAGGCGATGCTCTCGAGCGTCCTGCAGTCCGGGCTGACCGACAAGACCACCGAGGAGCTCGTCGCGCCGGACGTCTCCGGCACGGGCGATCCCACCGGCGCGGCCACCAGCGACACGAAGTAGGCCCGCGCCCGGGTCTCCGGTAGGCTCACGTGCCCGTGACCACCCCTCCCTTCGACCCGCCGTCCGACCGTGACGTCCAGGTCGTGTCGGCCCAGCTCGGTCGACCGGCACGCGACGTCGTCGGGATCGCGGCACGGTGCGTCTGTGGCAACCCCACCGTCGTCTCCACGAAGCCCCGACTCGAGAGCGGCACCCCGTTCCCGACGTTCTACTACCTGTGCCACCCCGCCGCCACCGCGGCCGTGAGCACCCTCGAGGCGAACCACGTCATGCCCGAACTCGCGGCACTGCTCGAGGACGAGACCGTCGCGGCGCAGTACCGCGCGGCACACGAGTCCTACCTGGCGGACCGCGAGTCGATCGAGCACGTCGACGAGATCGACGGCATCAGCGCCGGTGGCATGCCCACCCGCGTGAAGTGCCTGCACGCCCTCGTCGGCCACGCCCTCGCAGCCGGCCCCGGCGTCAACCCCATCGGCGACCTCGCGCTCGAGCGCGCGTCCTGGTCGCCCTCCCGGTGTGAGTGCCGGGCGTATGATGGCATCGCAGACGCCGGAGTCGGGGCGGGTGGCGGCGAACTCTGACCAGCCTCCCGGCAACCACCCCACTCCAAGGAGATCATCCCCCGTGCCCAAGATCCTCGTCGTCGGCGGCGGTTACGCCGGTTTCTACACCGCCTGGAAGCTCGAGAAGCACCTCCGTGAGGGCGAAGCCGAGGTCACCATGGTCGACCCGCTGCCCTACATGACGTACCAGCCGTTCCTGCCCGAGGTGGCCGCGGGGTCGATCGAGCCCCGGCACGCGGTCGTCTCGCACCGTCGCCACCTCAAGAAGACGCGTGTCGTCACGGCGAAGGTCACGAAGGTCGACCACGCCACGAAGACCGCGACGATCACCCCGGCCGAGGGCGAGGCGTGGGAGGAGTCCTACGACCAGATCGTCATGACCGCCGGCGCCGTCTCGCGCACCTTCCCGATCCCGGGCGTCGCGGACGAGGCCATCGGCCTGAAGACCATCGAGGAGGCCGCGGCGATCCGCGACAAGATCCTCACGAACTTCCACAAGGCGGCGAACCTGCCGGCCGGTCCGGAGCGTGACCGCCTGCTCACCGTCGTCGTGGTCGGCGGCGGCTTCGCCGGCATCGAGGTGTTCGCCGAGCTCCGCTCGTTCGCCTCGGACCTGCTGAAGAGCTACCCCGAGCTGTCCTTCGACGACACGCACTTCCACCTCGTCGAGGCGATGGGGCGCATCATGCCCGAGGTCTCGCTCGAGACCTCGCACTGGGTGCTCGAGAACCTCGCGTCGCGCGGCGCCGTCGTGCACCTCGACACGCAGCTCGCCTCGGCCGAGGGCGGCGTCTGCCAGCTCAAGGCGAAGGACGACTCGATCGAGACCATCGAGTCCGATCTCATCATCTGGACCGCCGGTGTCATGGCGAACCCGATGGTCAAGGGCACGGACCTCCCGCTCGAGCAGCGTGGCCGCATCCGCGTGCAGCCGGACCTCCGCGTGGTCGACGACAACGGCGTGGTCGCCGACGCGTGGGCCTGCGGCGACGTCGCAGCCGTGCCGGACCTGACCGGCGGCGGGGTCGGCGGTTTCTGCGTGCCGAACGCCCAGCACGCGGTGCGCCAGGCGAAGCAGCTCGCGAAGAACCTCACCGCGGTCATCCGCGGCGAGGCGACGAACGACTACAAGCACGAGAACCTCGGCGCCGTCGCGGGTCTCGGCCTCGGCACCGGTGTGTTCCAGTCCGGCAAGTTCGCGATGAAGGGCTTCCTGGCCTGGGGCGCCCACCGCGGCTACCACGGCCTGGCCATGCCGTCGTGGGAGCGCAAGTGGCGCGTCATCGGCGACTGGGTGGGCGGGTTCTTCCTCGGCCGCGACATCGCGTCGCTCGACGACCGCGAGACCCCCCGTGCCGCGTTCGAGACGTTCGCGTCGCGTCCGAAGGCAGCCGTCGAGGCGCCGGCGCCCGCCGCTGCCCAGGCTCCGGCGGAGGGCCAGCCGGCCGACGCCGCCGGCCCCGCCTACGCCACCCCGGCGGAGGACGTCTCGAAGGACGCCGCACCGGTCGCGGCCCCGGCGAACGCCGAGTAGGACCCGGCAGCACCACACAGCCGACACGACGGCCGTCGCCCCCGCGTGGGGCGGCGGCCGTCGTCGCGTCGGTAGGCTGTTGCGGCCCGCCCCCGTGGCCCAACCGGTAGAGGCACGCGACTTAAAATCGCCGAGTTGTGGGTTCGAGTCCCACCGGGGGTACCTGCGAGACTCGTGTCCGCGGACGCTTTTGCGGTCCGAGTCCCGCGAACGTGTCCGCGGAGCCGAGCCTCGCGACAGCGGCACGGGGGCCAGCGCGGGAGCGGACCGCTCCGGCGAGCACCTACGATCGTCCTCGTGGTCGGACTCGGTAGCGCCCTCGCGAACCTGCGCAACGCGCTCAACCGTCCCGAGGCGCACGTCGAGGTCGTCGACGGCGAGACGGTCCCCGTCGGCATGCTGCTCGGCACCCTCGGCGCCCTGCTGCTCGACGCCGGCAGCTCCGTCACCGACGTGCGGTCCGCGCTCGAGAAGGCCCGCGACGCCGCCGGGGTCGGCCCCACGCTCGCCGTGGGCGTGCTCCCCGCGCTCGTCATGGTCAGCGAGGTCGCCACCGGGGCCGCGACGATCGTGAACGCCGAGGGCGTCGAGCTCTCGTCGCGCCAGGCGGCCCGCGCGAACCGCCTGGTGCTCGGCCTGGAGCGCGGGTCGATCGCCCTCGCCGAGATCCCCGCGCGCGTCCGGGCGATCCGCGCCGGCACCGTGCCCCCGCCGGCCCTGCCGTGGATCACCGGGAACGCCCTGACCTCGGTCGGACTCGCCGTCGTCTTCCGCTGCCCCTGGTGGGCGATCGTCCTCGCGCTCGTCGTCGGCGCCCTCGTCGGCGTGCTCAGCCTGCTGCTCCGCCGCTTCCGCGAGGCCGTCGCCATCATCCCGTTCCTCGCGGCCTTCATGTCGACGACGGTCGTCGGCCTGGTCGCCGCCGGCACCGGGTTCGACCACGTCCCGCTCTTCGCCGTCTGCGCCCCCGTGGCGGTGTTCGTGCCGGGTGCGCTCATCACGAACGCCCTGCTCGAGCTCACCGCCGCCGACATCGTCACCGGGGCGTCCCGCCTCGTGCAGGGCCTCATCATGCTCGGCTTCATGGCCGCGGGCATCGCCGCCGGCAGCGCGCTGACCGGTCTCCGGGTCGACCCGTCCTCGGCGGCGCTCGTCGGCGAGGTCGCCGGTGTCGGCACACTGCGCGGCGGGTGGGAGGCCGTGCCGTCCTACTGGGTGTCGTGGGTGGCCGTGGTCGGCCTGGCGGTGGGTCTCGGCCTGGTCTTCCGCTCCGGTTGGCGGCTGACGCTCGTGTCCGTCGCGGTGATGGTCAGCGCCTACGCCGTCGTGAGCGGGACGACGCCGCTCTGGGGCAGCGTCGTGGCGACCGGCGCGGCGGCGGCCCTGCTCTTCGTCGCGACGCGGCTCCTCGAACGGCTCGTGCCGGTGGTCCCCGCGACGGTGTCGTTCTTCCCCGCGTTCCTGCTGCTCGTGCCCGGCACCGTCGGGCTGGTCGCGGTGGCCACCTTCGACCCGGTCGCGCTCGGGACACCGCTCGCGACCTTCGTCAGCCTGTGCATCGGTACGAAGATCGGCGGGCTGCTGCCGGGCCTGTTCCGACGGGGCGTGCCGCGCCGGACGCAGGCGCACGCCGCCGGGTGACCACCTGACGGACGGGAGGCGCGCGGGGACCCCGACACGCGCCTCCCGTCCGTGTGGTCAGTGGCGGGAGGTCGTCGGCCGGCCCCGGCGGAGCCAGGCCCAGCAGAGGGCGCCCCCTGCCGCGCAGAGCGCGGCGGCCACGGCGACCTCCGTCGGCGAGGGCGCGACGGGGGCGGGACCGGCGACGACCGCGGCGAGTGCGACCGCGGCCACCGTCAGGCCGACGTAGCGGGCGCGGGCGCCCGCGGCGAGGACGGCGCCCGCCGAACGCGGTACCGGGAGCAGGGTGGCGACGAGCGCGCCGACGGCGCCGACGCAGAGGGTGGTCGCGAACTCCGCGACGAGGGCCGACCAGAACCCCGAGCCGGACGGCACCGAGTGCAGCACCCAGCCGAGCGCCGCGACCACGAGCAGGCCGACCGACCGGGCCGTGGCGACCCGGACGCCGGACGCGAGGGTCGACCCGAGGCGGAGCGCGCCCGTGTCCGCTCCCGGTCGGCCGACGGGGACGAGGACCGCCCCGACCACGAGGGCGGGGGAGAGGTCACCGAGCCGGGTCACGCCGCACGCGACCAGGGCCGCGACGACGAGCCACGGCGAGACCCGGAAGCCGACCGACGCCCGGTCGGCACCCGCCGCCCACCGTGTGGCGAGCACGACGACCGCCGTCGTGACCGCCGCGCCCAGGAGGACGGCGACCGCCAGGCGGACGTACCGGGCCTCGAACGAGGCGCCGACCGCGAGGAGCGTCGACACCCCGACGACGCCGACCCCGATCGCGACGGCGGCCCAGGTGGGCAGCACGTCGTCGCCGAGCCGTCGCTCGGCGCGGGATCGGTTGCGCCCGAGGAGTCCGGTGAACGGGTTGCGGAGCCGACAGCGCACGGACGCCCCGACGAGGGCGAGCGGCGCGGCGACGAGGAGGAGGAAGGCCGCGGCGACGCCGGTGGCGAGGAGGACGGTGCCCCACGAGAAGGACGCCTGGATCGTGGGGACGCCGCGGTCGTACGCCGTCGAGGCCGTCCAGTCGCCCGCGGGTCCGGACCAATCGGGGGCACCGCGCTGGCCGTCGCCCGTGGTGCCGCCGGTCGTGCCGCCGCCCGTGGTGCCGCCGCCGTGCGCGCTCCCGCCGCCGGTGCCGGTGCCGCTCGCTCCGGCCCCGGGGGTGGCGCCCGCGCTGCCGTCGGTGCCGCCGGGTCCGGCGCCCGGGGTCGTCCCGGGGGCCGACGGGCTCGGGACCCCGCTGCCGCCGCCGCCGGGCGTCGCGGACGGTCCGTCCGTCGGCTGGGCGCTCCGCCCGGGCAGCAGGACGCGGACACCCGTCGAGGACCGGGAGGCGTTGCCCGCAGCGTCCTGCTGGACGGCGGTCACGGTGTGGGTGCCCGCGGCCACGGTCGACCCGGTGGTCGTGCAGGCCCAGCGGCCGTCCGGGCCGACGTCGCTCCGGCACACCGGTGCCCGGTCGAGGTAGGCGGTGAGCACCGCGCCCGGCTCGCCGGTGCCCCGCACCACGAAGGGCTGCGACGGTACCCGTTCGCCCGTTCCCGGTGCGGTGACGACCGGAGCAGCCGGGGCCGTGCGGTCGAGGAGGACCGTCCGGGGTGCCGAGGCCGCACTGCGGAGGTCCGAGCGGAACCCGTCGGCCGTGCTGGCCGTCTGCACCGCGGAGACCGTGTGCCGGCCGTCGCGGCCCGTGATCGCGACCGTCCACCGACCGTCCGGGCCGACCGTCGTCGTGCGGTCGCCGGCGCTCCCCGCCACCGACACCGAGACCGAGGCGCCCGGGAAGCCGGTGCCGGTGACCGGCCCGATCGTCGGACGGTCCGTCGTGACCGACGGTGGCACGACGACGTCCGAGGCGGGAGCGCTCGACGAGCCGAGTGCCGGGTCGCTGCCGTCCGTCACGGTGAAGACCTGCTGCGGACCGGAGCGGACGGTCGCGATGCACGACCACGCGCCGGAGGCCGGCACGGTCGCGGTGCACCCGGTCGATCCGGTCGCCGCCGGCCCGGCGACGCGGACGCGGTGGCCGGGGGTCCCGCGACCGTGCAGGCGCACGGTCGCGGTCGTGACGTCGCCGGGGTCGGCGATGGTCGGTCGGACGGCGGGACGGTCGGAGGGCAGGGGCGTCGGGGTCCCCGTGCCGGGCGGCAGGGTGCCGAACTGCGGGAACGTCGTCGGCGACGGGACCGGCGTGGTCGTCGCGGCGGCAGCGGACGCGCTCGGCGCGCCGAGCAGGACGGTGAGGACCACGGGCAGCACGGCGGCCAGGGCCGCGGCCAGGGCACCGGCACCGCGGACCGACCGACGCGTCGACGTCCGGGGTCGCCGGACGCGGCCGTCCGCGACGGCCCCCTCGTCCACGTTGTCCCCGAGCGTGTTCACCGGCTCCATCCCACGCGATCTCGCCGCGATGGTCAATCCACCACACGGATGATGTGTCCGCAGACCGACGTGGCCGGGCGGCGACCGGACGAGCGGTGGGCATCACTCGGGAATCACCCGTGAACCCCCGCCCACGGCAGGGACGACCCGGTCGGCCTCGGTAGGATCGTGCCCGGCCGTCCGACGGCCACGCACCGGCTGCGGTCCTCCCGCGTCGGACCCGACGCGCGAAGGAGAACGCCCCGATGGACACCGGACTCGTCACGACGCTGATCGTCGTCGGAGTGGTGGTGGTCCTGCTCGTCGTGGTCGGGATCTACCTCTGGGTGACCTACAACTCGCTCGTCACGCTGAAGGTGCGCGTGGACGAGGCCTGGAGCGACATCTCGGTGCAGCTCAAGCGCCGTGCCGACCTCATCCCGACGATCGTCGACACGGTCAAGGGGTACGCGACGCACGAGAAGTCCGTCTTCGACGACGTGACGAAGGCCCGGTCCGAGACCCTGACCGCGGGCGACGCCGGGAGCGCGTCCGCCGCCGAGGGGCACATGCAGAAGGCGTTGAAGAGCGTGTTCGCGGTGGCCGAGGGCTACCCGCAGCTGCAGTCCAGCCAGAACTTCCTGCAGCTGCAGTCCGAGCTCGTCGACACCGAGGACAAGATCCAGGCGGCCCGACGCTTCTACAACGGCGGGGTGCGCGAGCTCAACACGAAGATCCGCGTCTTCCCGAACTCGACCTTCGCCAAGAGCAAGGGCTTCACCGAGGCGACGTTCTTCGAGTCCGCCGAACCGGCGGCGATCGCCGAGCCGCCACGCGTGCAGTTCTGACCCCAGCGGCGTCGGGCTGACCCGTGTACAGCGCCATCGCGCGGAACAAGCGCAACACCGTCCTCATCGTCCTGGTGTTCCTGCTCGTGATCGGGGCCCTCGGGTTCCTGGGCGGGTACCTCGCGGGGAACGTCTCGATCGGCGTCGTCGTGCTCGTCGTGGCGATCGGCTACGCGGCGCTGCAGTACTTCACGGCGGCACGACAGGCGACCGCGATCGCGGGCGGCGTCGAGGTCGACCGGACCACCGAACCACGACTCTGGCGGACCGTGGAGAACCTGGCCATCACGACCGGGACGCCCATGCCGCGGGTCTTCGTGGTGGACGACCCGGCACCGAACGCGTTCGCGACCGGGCGTGACCCGGAGCACGCCATCGTCGCGGCGACCACCGGACTCCTGGCACTGATGGACGACCGGGAGCTCGAGGGCGTCATGGCGCACGAGCTCGGGCACGTGCGGAACCACGACATCCGGGTCTCGACCATGGTGTTCGGGCTGGTGGTCGCCGTCGGGTTCATCGCGGACGTGCTGCTGCGCATCTCGGTGTTCGGCGGGCTGGCCGGACGTGGCCGGAACAACGACTCGGGCAGCAACAACCCCGTGCTCATCGTCGCCGGACTCGTCGCCGTGCTCGTGGCCCCGGTCGCGGCCGCGGCGGTGCAGGCCGCGGTCTCACGCCAGCGCGAGTACCTCGCCGACGCGACGGGTGCGATGACGACCCGGTACCCGGAGGGCCTGGCGAGTGCGCTCGAGAAGCTCGGCGCGTACGGCCGGCCGACCCGGACGCAGAACTCCTCGATGGCGCACCTGTGGATCGCCGATCCGATGCGCCCGGGCGTGATGGACCGGCTCTTCTCGACGCACCCGCCACTGCCGGACCGGATCACGCGCCTGCGGAACAGCCTCGACCGCTTCTGACCGCGGCCCGGAACCGAGCCACCCGGCGGGCCGGAGGGCGTCTGACGGGGCCGGCCACGGGCCTCCAGGCCGACGTCAGGTGGTGACGTCGTCGGCGTCCGCGTCGGCTGCCGCTGGATCGTCGGCGGCCTCGTGCGGGACCAGCGCGACTCCGAGCGCTCCCGCGACCGCGGCGGCGGCGGTACCCCGGTCGGTGACCTCGATCCCGTCGAGACCCTGCCACGCGGCCGCCCGTCGCAGCGTGACGGCGAGCCGCTCGGCGTCCAGGTGCTCGCCGGGCTCCTGCCAGGCCGTCCGGACCCGGAGCACGCCACGCTGGCGGTCGCTCTTCAGGTCGACGCGTCCGGTCAGCCGGTCGTCCTGCAGCACGGGCAGCACGTAGTAGCCGAAGACCCGCTTCGGAGCCGGCGTGTAGATCTCGATCCGGTAGTGGAAGCCGAACATGCGTTCCGCGCGACGACGGAACCAGACGACGGGGTCGAACGGGCTGAGCACCGCGTCGGCGGTGACGTGGCGGGGGACCCGCGTACCGGCGTGCAGCCACGCCTGCTCGCGCCAGCCCTCGACGCGGACCGGCAGCAGCTCGCCGCGGTCGACGAGCTCGGTGATCGCGGCGGCGGTGTCGTCCGACCGGAGCCGGAAGTGGTCGGCGAGGTCGGCGCGGGTGCCCACGCCGATCGCCCGCGTGGCGCGGCGCACGAGTTCGGTGATCGCGGTGTGGCGGTCGGGAGCGGTCTCGAGCGCACCGACCGGCAGCACCTGGTCGGGCAGGGCGTACACGCGCTCGAAGCCCGAGCGGCCGGCGCTGACGACCTCGCCCCAGCGGAACATCTGCTCCAGCCCGGTCTTGACGTCGCTCCACCCCCACCAGGGACCGCGTCGGACGTTCGCCTCGTGCTCGACGGCGCTCGCGGGCATCGGTCCCTCGGCGGCGAGCAGGGCCCGGAGCTCGCGCCGGACGCCGGCCGTGCGCTCGACCCCGGCGACCCGGTTCGGCCGTGCGTCCCGCTCGCGGTACGCGTCCATGCGCCAGCGGAAGAGCGGCAGGTCGGTCCGCGCGACGAACGCGGCCTCGTGCGCCCAGTACTCGGCGTACGGGCCGCGGCGGGTCAGGGTCAACCGGTCGAGGACGGCGCGGTCGTAGCCGCCGAGCCGCGCGAACAGGGGCAGGTAGTGGCTCCGCTCGAACACGTTGACGGAGTCGATCTGCAGCAGGCCGAGGCGTCCGATCGTGCTCGTCAGCGTCCTGGTGGCGACGGTGTCGGCGGGCGCGGCCCCGAACCCCTGCGCGGCCAGCGTGACACGACGGGCCTCGGCGGCGGAGAGCGTGGACCTGACCATGGGACCGACGCTACCGATGCCTGCCGACACGCTGCACGCGGGCGGGCGCGGCGCCAGGAACGCGGCCAGGACCCCGTGGATACAGTGGCGGAATGGCATGGGGCAGGAAGCGGACGCAGGCGCCGACACGGACGGAGTCGCAGCCGACGCAGCCGCCGACGCATCCCGATCCGGTGGTCGAGGACTCGGTCCCCACGGGCATGCGGATCGCGGGGGCGTGGTCGTGGCGCGTGCTCGTCGTCGTCGGCGTCATCGCGGTCTTCATCTGGCTGATGACGGTGTTCAGCCAGATCCTCATCCCGTTCCTCCTCGGCATCGTCGTGTCCGCGCTGCTGGTCCCGATCTCGAACTGGCTGCAGCGGCACCACGTGCCGAAGTGGTTGGCGGTCGTCATCAGCCTGCTCGGCGGGCTCGCGGCGCTCGGCGGCCTGATCTGGCTCGTCATCGACCAGATCATCGCGTCCTACCCGTCGCTGCGTGACCGGACGGTGGAGCAGTACGCGAACATCCGCGACCTCGTGCTCAACTCCGGCCTCGGGATCACCCAGGGCGACGTCAACGGGTGGTTGAACGACGGCACGAGGTGGGTGCAGGAGAACTCCGGGCAGATCCTCTCCGGCGTCGCGAGTGCCGGCTCGAGTGCGACGCACGTCTTCGAGGCGCTCTTCATCATCCTGTTCACCACGATCTTCCTGCTCGTCGACGGCAAGAACGTCTGGCGCTGGACGGTCCGGCTGTTCCCGCGCAAGGCCCGGGCCGCGGTCGACGGCGCCGGGGTCGCGGGCTGGATCACGCTCACGAGCTTCATCCGCGTGCAGATCTTCGTGGCGTTCGTCGACGCGGTCGGCATCGGCCTCGGCGCGTACATCGTCGGCCTGTTCTTCGGCGGGATGCCGCTCGTGATCCCGATCGCCGCGTTCGTGTTCCTCGGTGCGTTCATCCCGGTCGTCGGCGCCATCGTCACCGGGTTCCTCGCGGTGTTCGTCGCCCTCATCTTCAACGGTCCGCTCGCCGCGGTGCTCGTCCTCGGTGTCGTCCTGCTCGTGCAGCAGATCGAGGGGCACATCCTGCAGCCGCTCGTGATGGGCAACGCGGTCAAGGTGCACCCGCTCGCGGTGGTGCTCGGCGTGACCGCGGCGTCGGGCCTGGCGGGGATCGCCGGCGCGTTCTTCGCCGTGCCGCTCATCGCGACGCTGAACGCGATGGTCACCACGATCGCGAGCGGGCGGTGGCGCGGGCTCGACTCCGACCACGTGCTCGAGGCGACCCCGAAGCGCGGGCAGCACGGCCGCATCCAGCTCATGCGCCGACGTCGGCACCAGGTCGGCGACGACGTGCCGCCGCCCGGGGCGGACCGGCAGCCGACGGCTGCTGAGGGAACCGCCAGCACGAACTGACGTAACGGGTTCGCCGTGACGGCCGCGAGCGACGATGATGGGGGCGTGACCGACACCTCCGTGCCCCAGCAGCAGACCGTGGCGTTCCCGACGTTCGCGGACATCGAGGCGGCGCGGGAGACGATCGCGGGGGTGGCGCGGGTCACGCCGATGGAGACGTCGCAGTTCCTCGGCGAGCTGCTCGGCTCACCGGTGCACCTGAAGTGCGAGAACCTGCAGCGCACCGGCGCCTACAAGGTCCGCGGGGCCTACAACCGCCTGGCGGCGTTGAGCCCGGAGCAGCGCGCCGCCGGCGTCGTCGCCGCGAGCGCGGGCAACCACGCGCAGGGCGTCGCGCTCGCCGCCCGGGAGCTCGGCATCCCCGCCACGATCTTCACGCCGGTGGGCGTCGCACTGCCGAAGCTGCAGGCCACGCGCCACTACGGCGCGGACGTCGTGCTCCGCGGGCACTCCGTGGAGGAGGCCCTGAGCGCCGCGAAGGACTTCGCCGCCCGCACGGGTGCGGTGTTCATCCCGCCCTTCGACCACCCGGCGGTGATCGCCGGACAGGGCACGCTCGGTCTCGAGATCGTCGACCAGGTCCCCGACGTCGACACGGTCGTCGTGCCGATCGGCGGCGGCGGGGTCATCGCGGGCATCGCGCTCGCGGTGAAGGGCATCGCCGAGCGCCAGGGCCGCGAGATCCGGGTCGTCGGCGTCCAGGCCGAGAACGCCGCCGCCTACCCGTCGTCGATCCGAGCGGGCCAGCCCGTCACGATCACGACGAAGCCGACGATCTCGGACGGCATCGCGGTCGCCCGCCCCGGCGAGCTGAACTTCCCGATCATCCGCGACCACGTCGACGAGATCGTCACCGTGTCCGACGACGACACCGCCCGGGCGCTCCTGGTGCTCCTCGAGCGGGCGAAGCTCGTCGTCGAGGCGGCCGGCGCCGTCGGTGTCGCGGCGATCATGTCGGGTGCCGTGCGCGACACCGGGCGCACCGTCGTCCTGCTCAGCGGGGGCAACATCGACCCGCTCATGATGGAGCGCGTCATCACCCGCGGTCTCGTCGCCGCCTCGCGCTACATCGGCATCCGCATCATGCTGCCGGACCGCCCGGGGCAGCTCGCCCGCGTCGCCCAGGTGATCTCGGACGCCGGTGCGAACGTCGTCGAGGTGCTCCACACCCGGCACGGGCAGGGGCTCGTCATCAACGAGGTCGCCCTCGACCTGTCGATCGAGGCCCGCGGCCCGGAGCACGCGCAGGAGGTCATCCAGCGCCTGCACGAGGTCGGCTTCCGCCCGGAGCTGCTCGAGCACTGACGGCACGGCCGTCCCGTCAGCGCTCCGCACGGAGCGCGCGTCCGACCGTCAGGGTTCCGTTCGCGACGGTGTCGCCGGCCGGGAGGCGCGTGATGCTCCCGTCATGACCCTCACGTCGATCCTGCCGTCACTCCGCGCCTCGCTGCCCGACCCCCTCGACCCGACGCTCTGGCCCGTGCGCACCGAGGCCACGATCGACGACGTCCGCGTCCGCGCCGTGTCGATGCAGCGCCTGGCCGCCGTCGCCGGGACGCCGTGCGTGCACACGGCCGAGCAGGCGCCGCCGCGGTACCGCCCGCGCGACTGGGTGCCAGCGGACGTCTGCGTGACCGTCGCCACCGTCACGCGGGTGCGTCGACCGTGGGGCGTGCTCTTCGTCGAGCTCGACGCCGTGGTCCCGGACTGCGCCGTCCTCGACGAGGCGCGGTTGATCGGCCGGCGGTCGGTCGCCCCCTCGGCCGAGGTCACCGTGACGACGAACGCGACGGGCACCGCCGGCCGCGAGGCGCTCCTGCCGGGCGACGTCGCGGTCGGCGACCTCGTGTGCTTCCCGTGCGTGCGGGCGCTCACGCACCGCGAGGTCGTGGCGCGCTGAGGCGCCGCACGACGGCAAGCAGCTCGCGCCACGTGATCACGTGGCGCGAGCTGCTTCCGGTCGTGCGAGGGCGGCGCGCCCTACGGCTCGTAGCGCTCGACCTTCGTGACCTCGACGGCGATCTCCTTGCCGTTCGGGGCCGTGTAGCTGGTCTTCTCGCCGGCGCGGAGCCCGACGATCGCGGCACCGACCGGGCTGACCGGGCTGTAGACGGTCAGGTCCGAGCCCTCGGCGACGATCTCGCGGTTGCCGACGAGGAAGGTGGACTCGTCGCCGGCGATCACGGCGGTCACGACCGTGCCGGGCTCGACGGTGCCGTCGAAGTCCGCCTCGCCGACGGTGGCGTGCTTGAGCAGCTCGGTGAGCTGACGGATGCGGGCCTCGATCTTGCCCTGCTCGTCCTTCGCGGCGTGGTAGCCGCCGTTCTCCTTGAGGTCGCCCTCCTCGCGCGCCGCCTCGATGCGGTCCGCGATCTCCTTGCGGGCGGGGCCGGAGAGCTGCGCGAGCTCGGCCGTCAGACGGTCGTGCGCCTCCTGGGTCAGCCAGGTGACCTGGGTGTCGTTGCTCATGTGGGGTTCCCTTCGACAGAGAACGAGACCGGCCGGTGTGGCCGGTCTCGTCCGCGAATCAGACGAGTCTAGGGAACCCAGCAGTCGTGGATCAAGCCGGTCACGCCGCGAGTCGTCGTGTTCACGTCGGTCGAGATGGTCCGGGTGCGCTGGTCGGACTCCGGGAGCGTCACGACCTTCCACCCCACGATCGAGTACGACTTGTCGAGCACCTGCACGGCGCACTTCGCCTCGGTGCCCGGATCGACCGAGACCTGCGAGTGCACGACCGTCCGGTGGTCGGACACGACGGTGTACCCGACCTCGGTGTTGTCGAGTCCGTGCGAGGTCTGGTCGAGCCCGGCCCAGACCACCCACGCGACGAAGACGAGCACGACGGCGATCGCCGCGAGGACGCCGAACAGCCGGCCGCGCCGGCGTCGGTCGGGCGTCCGGCCGTACCGGTCGTCCAGGGTCGCAGCGGTGGCGGCCGACGACGCGGTGGTCGCGGATCCGGCGGGGTGCAGCGGTTCGGACAGTTGGGGGCTCCCGGGGTGATTATCCTGATCCCCAGGGTAGTTCACGCCCCGCTGTGCGCTGCCCGCATGCACGCGGACGCCGCGTGCGCGCCCCACTCGACTCGCACCCCGTGAGGAACACCGTGCCGTACCGCCTGCTGGCCGTCCACGCCCACCCCGACGACGAGTCGAGCAAGGGAGCCGCGACCGCCGCCCGGTACGTCGACGAGGGGCACCAGGTCCTCGTCGTGTCGTGCACCGGCGGCGAGGCCGGGGACATCCTCAACGAGCAGCTCGGCGAGCCGTCCACGAGCCGCGCGCACCGGGACATGGCGGGATTCCGCCGCGGCGAGATGGCGGCCGCGCAGGCTGCGCTCGGCATCGACCACGTGTGGCTCGGCTACCACGACTCGGGCCTGCCCGACGCCGAGCAGGGCGAGACCGTGCGCCCCGGCACGTTCTCGACGGTGCCGCTCGAGTACTCGACCGAGGCACTCGTCCGCGTCGTCCGCCGGTTCCGTCCGCACGTGCTCGTCACGTACGACGAGAACGGCGGCTACCCGCACCCGGACCACATCCGGACGCACGAGGTCTCGATGGCCGCGTGGCGGGACGCCGCCGATCCGGCGAAGTACCCGGCCGCCGGTGCCCCGTGGTCGGTGTCGAAGCTCTACTACGAGCGCACGATGAACCCCCGCCGGTTCAGCACGATCTACGAGGCGCTGCGGGAGCGCGACCCGGAGAGCCCGGCGCTCGAGCAGCTGCGCGAGTGGGTCGAGCGGTTCGCCGACCGGCCCGACCTCGCGACCACGCACGTCGACGTGCACGAGTACTTCGACGCCCGCGACGCCGCCCTCCGTGCGCACGCGAGCCAGGTGCCGCCGGACAGCGCCTTCTTCTACTGGCCGAACGACCTCCTCGCGACGGTGTGGCCCACCGAGGACTACCAGCTCGTCGAGGCACGCGTGCCCACCGAGCTGCCGGAGTCCGACCTGTTCGCGGGGATCCCTGACGACGAGGACACCACCGCGTGAGCACCATCCTGACGGCCATCGCCGCCGCCCCCAGCCCGAGCCCGTCGGTCGTGCCCGACGTCGACGTCACCCCCGGGGTCGCCGGCTTCATCGCCATCGCGGTCGTCGCGGTCGTGACGATCCTGCTGGTCGTCGACATGACCCGTCGCATCCGTCGCACGCGCTACCGCTCGGAGGTCCGGGAGCGGCTCGAGGCGGACGCGGGGTCCGGTGACCGCACGTCGACGGGCGAGGCGGCGCGTCGCGCCGCGGAGGACGGCCGGGCCGACGTCGGCGACGACACCGAGCGCGGCTGAGTCCGCACACGACGGACGGGAGGCCCGTGGCGAGCGCGCCACGGGCCTCCCGTCCGTCGTCCGGTCGCGTCAGCCCGCCGGGTCAGCGCCCACGGTCCAGCGCACCGGGATCAGCGCACCGGGTCCAGCGCCACGATGAGCACGCCCGCCCACTGGGCGGCGAAGGCCACGACCGTCAGGGCGTGGAAGACCTCGTGGAAGCCGAACACCGTCGGTGCCGGGTCCGGTCGCTTGAAGCCGTAGACGAGCGCGCCGATCACGTAGGCCAGCCCGCCGGAGAGCACGAGCACCGTCATCGGGACGCTCGCGGCGAAGAACTGCGGCAGCAGCCCGAGCGCGGCGCAGCCGAGCACGAGGTAGATCGGCACGTACAGCCAGCGCGGCGCGTTGATCCACAGCACGCGGAACGCGATGCCGAGTGCGGCGCCGGACCACATCACCCACAGCACCACGACCATGAGCGTGTGGGGCAGGGCGCAGATCGCGATCGGCGTGTAGGTGCCGGCGATGAGCAGCAGGATGTTGGTGTGGTCGATCCGCTTGAGGACCTTCTTCACCGCGGGGCCCCACGGGAACCGGTGGTAGGTCGCCGAGACGCCGAACATGAGCAGGGAGGTCGCCATGAAGACCGCGCTGCCGGCCTTCGCGGCACCGCTGTCCGCCAGGCAGATGAGCACGATGCCCATCGCGACGGCGAACGGGAACGTGCCGAGGTGGATCCAGCCGCGCCAGGCCGGCCGGGGTTCGGCGGCGGCCGCCTCCTCGGTGAACGGCACGTGGGGCAGCGTGGCGGTCTCGTCGTGCATGGGCCGACAGTAGGGCCCCTGGCCGAACGGCAGCCGAGCGTCCATGGCCTGCTCGGCTCCAGCGCGGTCCGGGCGCGGTGCACTACAGTCGTGCCGTGACCGGCAGGGTGGGATGGGCAGGGCGCGGCGTCCTCTACCGTGCCTACCAGCGTCGTATCCGCCGGCAGATCGACACCCGCGCGATGCCGAAGCACGTCGCCATGATCGTGGACGGCAACCGTCGCTGGGCGAAGCAGCTCGGCCTCGAGTCGGCCGCGCACGGGCACCGGGCGGGCGCCGCGAAGATCCCCGAGTTCCTCGACTGGTGCGACGACCTCGGCATCGAGGTCGTGACGCTCTACCTGCTGTCCGCCGACAACCTGACCGGGCGCGGCGGCGAGGAGCTCGAGCAGCTCGTCGGCATCATCGCCGACCTGGCCGGCACGCTCGCCGACCACCGGGACTGGCGGGTCCAGCACGTCGGCGCGGACGAGGGGCTGCCCCCCGCCCTCGTGTCCGCACTGACCGCCGCCGAGGCCCGGACCGCCGACCACACCGGACTGCACGTGAACCTGGCGGTCGGCTACGGCGGCCGTCGGGAGATCGCCGACGCCATGCGGAGCATCGTGCGCGCCCACGGCGAGGGCGGCGGGACGCTCGACGACCTGGCCGAGGTCCTGACGCCCGAGCTCATCGGCGACCACCTGTACACGCAGGGTCAGCCGGACCCCGACCTGGTGATCCGCACCTCGGGGGAGCAGCGGCTGTCGGACTTCATGCTCTGGCAGAGCGCCCACAGCGAGTTCTACTTCGTCGAGGCGTTCTACCCGGACCTGCGCGAGGTCGACTTCCTCCGCGCGGTGCGCGACTTCGGGCTGCGGTCCCGGCGCTTCGGCGGCTGACGGACGCCCCGGCACCGGACTGCGCCGATCGGTCAGGGTTCGCTGCGCCTTCACCATCCCAGTAGACTCACAGGGTTCCCATCCCACGGAAGGTTGCCCCTGTGAACATCGCCGAGTACGTGAGCGGCTTCGCCGAGGAGCCCGGCTACCTCGACCACGCCGCGTTCGGTCCCGTGCAGACCGCCGTGCTCGAGGAGCAGCGGGTCCTCGGGACGATCCAGGAGCGCATGCGCTTCGGCGCGATGGAGACCATGGACGAGCAGGACGCCCGGGTCCGCACGGTCGCCGCCCGACTCGTCGGTCGCCGCGAGGACCAGGTGGTCTCGCAGGCGGCGACGACGCCCGGGCTGCTGCACACCGCCTTCGGCCTGACCGGCGGGGTGCTCGTCGCCGCGGACGAGTACCCGTCGCTGCCGCTCGCGCTCGCCAGCGCCGCCTCGGCGACCGGCGGCCGGGTGCAGCCCGTCGTGGTGGAGTCCGGCGCCGGGTGGATGACCCCGTCGCTGATCGCGTCCCGCCTGACCGACGACGTCACCGCCGTGGCCGTGTCGCTCGTCGACTGGCAGACCGGGTACCTGGCCGACCTCGCCGCGATCCGCGAGGTGATCGGCGACCGCCTGCTCATCGTCGACGCGATCCAGGGCTTCGGCGTCGTGGACGCTCCCTACGAGGTCGCGGACGTCGTGGCCACCGGCGGCCAGAAGTGGCTGCACGCGGGGTGGGGGACCGGGTTCACCGCGTTCAGCGACCGGGCACTGAACCGGCTGCGTCCGGCGCTGTCCGGTCCGCACGGCACCACCGGCTGGCCGACCGAGGTCCCCTCCGTCAAGCCCGGTGCCGCCGGGTACCAGATGACCCGCATCGACCCCGTGGCGCAGGCCCGGATGGCGGTGTCGCTCGAGCGGCTCGTGTCGGTCGGCGTCGGCGCGGTGCAGGAGCGCGTCGCCGAGCGGGTCGAGCGGGTGTTCGACATCGCCGACGAGTTCGGGCTCGAGGTCGAGTCGAGCCGCGACCCGCGCGAACGTGCCGGCATCGTGGTGCTCCGACCGGCCCAGGGCCGACTGACGGCGCTGTCCGCGGCGCTGCACAACCACGGGGTCACGGTCACGACGCGCCTCGGGGTCGCCCGCGTGTCCGTGTTCGCGTCCACGACGGACGCGACGCTCGACGTGTTCCGCGACGCCTGCCTGTCCTACGCGACGATGCAGTAGCGCGCGAGCGCGGTGCGCTCCGCGCTGCGCGGCGCTGCCTCCCGCGCCCGTGCCGCCGTTCACGCGACCGTAACCTGCGGCTCAGCGTGTCGCGGAGTCGGTGTCAGGGGCGGGTCGTAGCTTGGCCGCATCGGGCACAGTGCCCGGTCGAAGCGGCCACGGTCGGTGCTTCGGGACCGCTCCACGGCCGCGTTCGAGGACAGTGACCGGGCCGAGCGCGGCCCGGGGATGGAGTGGTCGTGACCTCTCAGAACGTCTCTCGCGAACCCGCCCAGCGGCCCACCGCGGACCCGTCCACACCGGTCGCCCAGCGCACGTACGTGCTCGACACCTCGGTGCTCCTCAGCGATCCGCGGGCCCTGTTCCGGTTCGCGGAACACGCGGTGGTCCTGCCCGTGGTCGTCGTCAGCGAGCTCGAGGCCAAGCGCAACGACCCGGAGATCGGGTACTTCGCACGCCAGGCCCTGCGGTTGCTCGACGACCTGCGCATCGAGCACGAGCGCCTCGACTTCCCCATCGCGCTCGAGGACGGCGGCTCCTTCCGCGTCGAGCTGAACCACTCCGAGCAGTCCGTCCTGCCGTCCGGGCTGCGACTCGGTGACAACGACTCGCGGATCCTGGCGGTCGCGTCGAACCTGTCGAACGACGGGCTCGACGTCGTCGTCGTGTCGAAGGACCTGCCGCTGCGCGTGAAGGCGTCGTCGATCGGCATGGCGGCGGAGGAGTACCGCGCTGAGCTCGCGGTCGACTCCGGCTACACGGGCATCACCGACCTGCAGGTGTCGGGCGAGCAGATGTCGGACCTGTACGAGCGCGAGGAGATCCGCTCGTCGCAGCTCGCGGGCGTCCCGGTGAACACCGGTGTCGTCATCCACTCGGAGCGCGGGTCGGCGCTCGGCCGCGTGCACGAGGCCGGCGCCGTGTCGCTCGTCCGCGGCGACCGCGAGGTCTTCGGCCTCCGCGGCCGGTCCGCCGAGCAGCGACTCGCGATCGACGCCCTGCTCGACCCGGAGATCGGCATCGTCTCGCTCGGTGGCTCGGCCGGTACGGGCAAGTCCGCGCTCGCGCTCTGCGCCGGGCTCGAGGCCGTGCTCGAACGGCAGCAGCACAAGAAGATCATGGTCTTCCGGCCGCTCTACGCCGTGGGTGGCCAGGAGCTCGGGTACCTGCCCGGCGACGCCGCCGAGAAGATGAACCCGTGGGCGCAGGCCGTGTTCGACACCCTCGGGGCGCTCGTGTCCGACAACGTGCTCGACGAGGTCGTCGAGCGCGGCATGCTCGAGGTCCTGCCGCTGACGCACATCCGCGGGCGGTCGCTGCACGACGCGTTCGTGATCGTCGACGAGGCGCAGTCCCTCGAGCGCAACGTCCTGCTCACGATGCTGTCGCGCATCGGGCAGAACTCGCGCGTGGTGCTGACGCACGACGTGGCGCAGCGGGACAACCTGCGGGTCGGCCGGCACGACGGCATCGCGTCGGTGATCGAGCGGCTCAAGGGGCACCCGCTGTTCGCGCACGTGACGCTGACGCGCTCGGAGCGCTCGGCGATCGCCGCGCTCGTGACCGAGCTGCTCGACTCGCCCGACCTGGTGTAGCGCGGCTCCGCGCGCCGGCACGAGGCTCGGCTGGGCGGACACCTTCGCGGTCGCGCGACCGCGGACGTGTCCGCTGGCGCGAGCCTCGCGCACGGACGCGACCGGGTGACTGACGCGACCGGGTGACGGACGGGAGGCGCGGTGCCGGCCGGCACCGCGCCTCCCGTCCGTCGGGTGGGGACCCGCGTCAGTTCGGGTGCGTCATGCTCAGCACGTCGAGGGCGCTGTCGAGCTGCTCCTCGGTGACCTCGCCGCGCTCGACGTGGCCGAGGGCGACGACGGCCTCGCGGACGGTGATGCCCTCGGCGACGGCGTACTTCGCCACCTTGGCGGCGGCCTCGTACCCGATCACTCGGTTGAGCGGGGTCACGATCGACGGCGACGACTCGGCGAACGAGCGGGCGCGCTCGAGGTTCGCCTCGAGTCCGTCGATCGTCTTGTCGGCGAGGACGCGCGAACTGTTCGCGAGCAGGCGGATCGACTCGAGGAGCGCCGTGCCCATCACCGGGATGGCGACGTTGAGCTCGAAGGCGCCCGAGGCCCCGGCCCACGCGACGGTGGCGTCGTTGCCGATGACCCGCGCGGCGACCATGAGGGTGGCCTCGGGGATGACCGGGTTGACCTTGCCGGGCATGATCGACGAGCCGGGCTGCAGGTCGGGGATGTGCAGTTCGCCGAGGCCGGTGTTCGGCCCGGAGCCCATCCAGCGCAGGTCGTTGTTGATCTTCGTGAGGCTGACCGCGACGACCCGGAGGGCACCGGACGCCTCGACGAGGGCGTCCCGCGCGCCCTGGGCCTCGAAGTGGTCGAGCGCCTCGGTGATCGGCAGGCCGGTGTCCTCCGCGAGCCGTGCGATGACCTGCTGCGGGAAGCCCTTCGGCGTGTTGATGCCGGTGCCGACCGCGGTGCCGCCGAGCGGGACCTCGGCGACGCGGGGGAGCGTCGCCTGCACCCGCTCGACGCCGAGCCGGACCTGCCGGGCGTAGCCGCCGAACTCCTGGCCGAGCGTGACCGGGGTGGCGTCCATCAGGTGGGTGCGGCCGGACTTCACGGCGTCCGCCCAGAGGGTCGCCTTCGCCTCGAGCGACGCGGCGAGGTGCTCGAGCGCCGGGACGAGGGTGCGGATGAGGGCCTCGGTGACGGCGACGTGCACCGACGTGGGGAAGACGTCGTTCGACGACTGCGAGGCGTTGACGTGGTCGTTCGGGTGGACGTCCGTGCCGGCGATGCGGGTCGCGAGCGTCGCCAGGACCTCGTTCATGTTCATGTTCGACGAGGTGCCGCTGCCGGTCTGGTAGACGTCGACCGGGAACTGGTCGTGGTGCTCGCCGCCGATGATCGCGTCCGCGGCCTGCGCGATCGCGTCGGCCACTGCCGGGTCCACGATGCCGAGCGACCCGTTCACCACGGCCGCAGCCCGCTTGATCCGCGCGAGGGCGACGATCTGCGCCGGCTCGAGCCCGCTGCCCGAGATTGGGAAGTTCTCCACCGCGCGCTGCGTCTGCGCGCGGTACAGGGCGTCGACGGGCACCCGGACCTCGCCCATCGTGTCGTGCTCGATGCGGAAGCCGTCGGTCTGGTCGGTCTCGGTGGTGGTCACGTCGTCGTGGTCCTTCCTGTGGTGCACGGTCGGGGCGGTCGCCCCGCTGGCTCGGTGCCCGTCGGGGCGGTCGCCCCGCTGGCTCGGTGCCCGGGGGTGTCCGGGCGCTCGTGGTGGCGACCGGTCAGGCCTGGCCCACCACGGTGTCGATGGTGACCTCGCCCGTGGCCAGGTCGTAGGTCGCCCCGACGACCGCCAACCTACCCTCGGCGATCGCGTCCGAGACGGCGCCGGAGCGCTCGATCACCTGGCGGAGCGTGGCCTCGAGGTGCGCGGCGCCGACCGACTCCTGCGGGAGCTCGGCGTCGGTCGCCCGGACCTGTTCGACGCTGGGCGCGATCGCGTCGACCAGGGCCTGCAGGTGCGGAGCGGGGACGGGCTCACCGGACCGGGCGGCGGCCACGGCGCCGCAGCGCGTGTGCCGGAGCACGACGACGAGCGGAGTGCCGAGGGCGACGACGGCGAACTCGATCGAGCCGAGCACGACGTCGTCGACGATCTGCCCCGCGTTCCGGATGGCGAACAGGTCGCCGATGCCGGCGTCGAACACGTGCTCGAACGGCACGCGGGAGTCGGAGCAGCCGAGCACGGTCGCGAACGGTGCCTGCGACCCGGTGAGCTCGCCGCGGCGGTCCGGGTCGATGCGACCCGTGCGGCGCTTGTCGGAGGCGAAGCGGGCGTTGCCCTCGACGAGCAGGCGGAGGGCGTCGGACGGGGTGGATGCGGCGCGGTCGGGCATGGTCTTCCTCGTGCTCGGGGTCGGTCGGGTCTGCTGCTGCTGGTGGCTGCTACTGCTGCTGGGCGAACTGCTCGGTCACGGCGCGGGCGACGGTCGTGAAGGACCGGTCGTCGGCGGTGCCGGACAGGACGATCGTGTTGCTGCCGAAGGTGGTCACGAGGGAGTACGCGTGGTTGCCGGCGTCGCGACCCTCGTCGCGGCGGTCGTACACGGTCCACTTCGTGCCGTCGATGGTGCGGTCACCGGTGGCCGGCTTCTGGTCGAGCTGGTTCGACACCCACGACGCGTTGGCCTCGAGGCCCTGCTGCAGACCGATGTACTGCCGGTCCGGCGTGACGAGCCCGACCGTCCACACCCGCACCCCGTCGGACGTCTTGTCCTGGAAGTCGGCGCGGTTCGACGTGAAGCCGTCGGGCAGGTCGGGCGCGGCCAGCGTCACGCCGGGCACGTCCGCACCGGCGGCCACCTGCTGGTAGTCGACCGAGCGGTCCACCGTCTGGTTCGGTCGGACCACGACGAGCACGAGGAACAGCACGATGCCGAGCGACGCGATGAGGGCGATGACAAGGTTGAAGGCGGTCTGGTGCTCGCGGCGCGCACGGCGGGCGGCGTCCTTCCGCGCCCAGGTCTCCTCCGGGGTCTCCGGCCGACCGAGCTCGGCGACGACGGGGCGTCCGTCCCGGTCGGTCACCGGACCGCTCCGTCCTGGTCGCCGGCGGCCTGCGCGCGGTCCGCGTCGGCCGAGGCGGCACGGGCGGCGTCGAGCCGGGCACGCGCGCCGACGAGCCACTCCTCGCACCGGGCGGCGAGCGACTCGCCCCGTTCCCAGAGCGCGAGCGACCGCTCGAGCGTGGCGGACCCCTGCTCGAGCTCGGCGACGACGCGCACGAGTTCGTCGCGCGCGGCCTCGTAGCTCAGCGACTGCACGTCGGACGGCACGGGTTCCTGCTGGGTCGACACCCCTCGATCCTACCGAGCAGCCCCCGACGCGACGTACCGCGGCCCGGGTCCGTGGAGGAGGTGGTCAGGCGCCGGAGCCCTCAGGTACCGGAGCCCTCAGGCGCCGGAGCCGTCAGGCGCCGGAGCCGTCCGGCCCCGGTCCGTCCGGTTCGAGCGTGCCGGTGGCGGTGCCGGCACCGAGCGTGACGTGCACGGGCGTGGCACCGTCGAGGTCGTCCGAGCCGCGAACCACCCCGCCGTCGGTGGTCTGCACGATGGCGTACCCGCGCCGCAGGGTGTCCCGCGGCGACAGCGACCGGAGCCTGGCGGTCAGGTGTCCGACGTCGGCGTGCGAGCGCTCGAGTCGGCGGTCCACGAGCTCCCGCGCCCGGGAGAGGTCGCGCGCGACCTCCTCCGCCCGGGTGTCGACGAGCCACGCGGTCGACGCCAGGGCCGGACGGGAACGCAGGGCGGCGATCCGGTCGGCCTCCACGGCGAGCACGTGCGACAGTCGGAGGCCCAGGCGGGCACGGGCCTGCCGGACGTTGGCGAGCTCCTCGGCGACGTCCGGCACGACCCGCTTGGCGGCGTCCGTCGGGGTGGAGGCCCGCAGGTCGGCGACCTCGTCGAGGATGGGACGGTCGGCCTCGTGCCCGATGGCCGAGACGATCGGGGTCGTCGCGGCCGCCGCGGTCCGCACGAGCCCCTCGTCGCTGAAGCCGAGCAGGTTCTGGAAGTCGCCGCCGCCGCGCGCGACGATGATGACGTCGACGGTGGGGTCGGCGTCGAGCTCGACGATGGCGGCCGTGACCTCGCCGACGGCCCGCTCGCCCTGCACCGCGGTGTGGACCGTCCGGAACGCCACCTGCGGCCACCGCAGCTGTGCGTTCCGCTTGACGTCCTTCTCGGCGTCGGAGTCCTTGCCCGTGATGAGCCCGATCCGGTGCGGCAGGAACGGCAGGCGGCGCTTGCGCGACGGGTCGAACAGCCCCTCGGCCGCCAGGGTCCGTCGCAGCCGTTCGAGGCGCTCGAGCAGGTCACCGAGTCCGACGTGCTTCATCTCGACGACCTGCATGGTCAGCGAGCCGCCCTTGACCCAGTAGTTCGGCTTGACGGCGGCGACGACGCGGTCGCCCTGCTTCAGGTCCGCCGGCACCCGGGAGCGCACGCTCGACCAGATCGAGAACGACACCGTCGCGTCGACCTCGACGTCCTTGAGCTTGCCGTACACGTTGCCGCCGGCGACGTTCCACTGGGTGATCTCGCCCTCGACCCACGCGGTGCCGAGCCGGTCGATCCAGTCGCGGATCTTCGCGCCGAGCAGCGCGACGGGCCACGGGTTGTCGGCCGTCGGCGGGCCCTGTTCGATCGCCATGCCCCCATGCTGCCGCATCCCGCGGACAGCGCCGCACGGCCCGCACACCGCGGCCGGGTCGACACCCAGGCCGCACGCCCGCCCGACACCTATCATCGGGGGCGTGACGATCACCAACGGCCGCACGGTCCCGCTCGCCCCGCCCCGGGTGCACGCCGCGCGGGGCCGCCTGCGGGACGAGCCGGTCGCCGGCGCGAAGAAGGTGCTGCTCGCCGCCCCGCGCGGGTACTGCGCCGGGGTCGACCGCGCGGTCGTCGCGGTCGAGAAGGCCCTCGAGCAGTACGGCGAGCCCGTGTACGTCCGCAAGCAGATCGTCCACAACGTGCACGTGGTCTCGACCCTCGAGCAGCGCGGTGCGGTGTTCGTCGACGACGTCGCCGAGGTGCCCCGCGGCGCGCACGTCGTCTTCAGTGCGCACGGTGTCTCGCCCACGGTCGTCGCCGGTGCCGCGGAGCGCGACCTGCACGCGATCGACGCCACCTGCCCCCTCGTCACGAAGGTCCACCGCGAGGCCACCCGATTCGCGAAGGCGGACCGCACGATCATCCTCATCGGGCACGCCGGCCACGAGGAGGTCGAGGGCACGATGGGCCACGCGCCCGAGCGCACGATCCTGGTCAACGGGCCCGAGGACGTCGCCGCGCTCCAGGTGTCCGACCCCGACAACCTCGTGTGGCTCTCGCAGACCACGCTGAGCGTCGACGAGACGATGGAGACCGTCCGCCTGCTGCGCGAGAAGTACCCGTCGATCCAGGACCCGCCGTCCGACGACATCTGCTACGCCACGCAGAACCGCCAGGTCGCGGTGAAGAAGGTCGCCCCCGCGGCGGACCTCGTCATCGTGGTCGGCTCGGCCAACTCCTCGAACAGCGTGCGCCTGGTCGAGGTCGCGCTCGAGCACGGTGCACGATCGGCGCACCGCGTCGACTACGCCGAGGAGATCCGCCAGGAGTGGCTCGACGGCGTCGCGACCGTCGGTGTGACCAGCGGCGCCTCCGTCCCCGAGGAACTCGTCGCCGAGGTCCTCGAGCAGCTCGCCGACGCCGGGTACGGCTCGGTGGAAGAGGTCGTCACCGCCCACGAGGACCTCATGTTCTCGCTCCCCAAGGAGCTCCGCACCGATGCGTCGGGCGCCCCGACGCGTGCGCTCGGCGGGCGACGCCGGTGACCGCGCCGCAGGGGGACTGGGCGGCGGTGCCGGTCCGCGACCCGGGTCACGTCGACGAGACCGCGCTCGGCCGGGAGGCACGACCCGCCTCCGCGACGTCGGCCGGCGGTCGCGCGGACGGCCGGGTCCACGGCCGTCCGGCACCGGAGTACGGCGAGTACGCGCCCGAGGGCTGGGTGAACCCGGTGCTCGTCGAGCAGGAACGACAGGCGGCGGAGCAGGAGCGGCAGGACGCGGCGCAGCGACGGGACGCCGATGCGCGACGTGCGTCCGACCCGACCCGATCGACCTCCGACCAGCGCGACGGCCGGGGCGGCTCGTCGTCGGCCCCGGCGTCCGCGCCGGTCAGTCCCTACGGTGCCTCGCGGCTCGACTTCGTGCTCACCGTCGGCCTGCTCTTCATCGGGCTCTGGTCGGTGTTCACCGCGCTGTCGACCGGCACGGTCGCGAGCCTGACGCGCGAGTACGTCACGGGACGGTTCGGCGAGATGGCGTCGCCTGCTGACCTCTCCTCGGCGGCGGTCGTCCGCGCGGTCGTCCTGGCGGTGACCTTCGCCCTCGTCGCCTGGTGGTCGGTCCGCCGCCTCCGGGCCCACCGGTGGACCTTCTGGGTGCCGCTGGTCGGTGGCGTGGTGGCGAGCGTCCTGGGCGCCGTGCCGATGCTCGTCGTGGTGTTCCAGGACCCGGCCGTGCAGGAGTCGATCCGGCGGGCGACCGGCGGCTGAGCCGCCGCTGGCCTAGCCAGCCAGGAAGGCGGCGACCGCGCCGTGCAGTGCCGCGAGGTCGTCGACGTGCACGAGCTCGCGCACCGAGTGCATCGACAGCAGCCCGACGCCGATGTCGATCGTCGGGATGCCGAGCCGGGTCGCCGCGATCGGGCCGATCGTCGAGCCGCCCGGGATCGTGTTCACGTTGACGAAGGGCTGCCAGGTCACCCCGGCGGCGTCGCACGCGGCAGCCCAGACCGCCTCGCCCTTCGCCTCGGTCATGTAGCGCTGGTTCGCGCTGATCTTCAGGAGCGGACCCGCTCCCGGCCGCGGCCGGTTCGTCGGGTCGTGCTTCTCCGGCTGGTTCGGGTGCACGAGGTGCCCGGCGTCGCTCGAGAGCAGCCACGAGGCGCGGAAGGCCCGTGCCGCCTCGGAGCGGGTGGCGCCGAGGCCCTCCTGCACGCGGCCGAGGACGTCCTCGAGGAACGGCCCGCCCGCACCGGACGGGGTCGACGAGCCGATCTCCTCGTGGTCGAACGCGGCGAACACCGGGACGTGGTCACCGTCCGCCGGGGCCTCGATGATGCCGCGGAGCCCGGCGTGCACGCTCGTCAGGTTGTCCATCCGACCCGACGCCAGGAACGCGCCGTCGATGCCGATGCGCGCCGGGGCCTGCGTGTCCGCGAGGAAGAGGTCCCACGAGACCGCCTCGCCGACGCGGCCGCGCAGCCAGTCGAGCACGTCCGTGCCGCCGAACGCGGCATCGATCCCGACGACCGGCAGGGTGTGGCGCTGCCGGTCGATCTCCTTGCCGTCGTTCACGCCGCGGTCGAGGTGGATGGCGAGGTTCGGGATCCGGGCGACGGCGTCCGTCGACACGAGTCGGACCGCGCCGTCCGCGTCGACCACGCGGCCGGCGATGCGGAGGTCGCGGTCGAACCACGTCGACAGGAGCGCGCCGCCGTAGACCTCGACGTTGAGCTGCTCCCAGCCGCCCGTCCGGACGCCGGGGTTCGGCTTGATGCGGAACCCGGGGGAGTCGGTGTGCGCGCCGAGGATACGGAACGGGGTGGTCGCGGTCGCCGACTCCGGCAGGCGCCAGGCGATGACCGCACCGTCACGGACGACGACGTACGCGCCGGCCTCGGTGGGCCAGGCGTCGAGCTCCGACAGCTCGGTGAACCCTGCCGCCACGAGCTGGTCGCGCGCGACCGCGGCCGCGTGGAACGCGGTCGGGGACTCGGTGACGTACTGGGCGAACGAGGAGGCGATGGCGTCGGTGGTCACCCGCCCATCGTGTCACGGGCCGTGGTGGTGACCGGACGCAGAACGGGGCGCGTCCGTCGGACGCGCCCCGTTCCTCCCGGCCGGTGACCCCGGGTACGGCTGGATCAGCCCTTGGTGTTGCCGGCCGAGCCGAGGACCTTCGCGGCCTCGCCGACGCGAGCCGCCATGGCGGTCTCGGCGACCTTGCCCCAGGCGCGCGGGTCGTACTGCTTCTTGTTGCCGACCTCGCCGTCGACCTTGAGCACGCCCTCGTAGTTGCGGAACATCGAGTCGGCGATCGAGCGCGTGAACGCGTACTGCGTGTCCGTGTCGATGTTCATCTTGATGACGCCGTTGCGGACGGCCTCGTGGATCTCGTCGTCGGTCGAGCCGGAGCCGCCGTGGAAGACGAGGTCGAGCGGGTTCTCGCCCGTGCCGTGCTTCTCGGCGACCGAGCGCTGGATCTCGCCGAGGAGCTCCGGACGCAGCTTGACGTTGCCCGGCTTGTACACGCCGTGCACGTTGCCGAACGTCAGCGCGGCGATCCAGCGGCCCCGGTCGCCCAGGCCCAGCGCGTCGACGACCTTCTCGACGTCGTTCGGGGTCGTGTAGAGCGCGTCGTTCGTGCCCTCGTGCTGGACGCCGTCCTCCTCGCCGCCGACGACGCCGATCTCGACCTCGAGGATCGCGTTGATGTTGCGCGTCTTCTCGATCATCGTGCGGGCGATCTCGATGTTCTCGTCGAGCGGCACGGCCGAGCCGTCCCACATGTGCGACTGGAAGATCGGGTTGCGGCCCTGGCGGACCTCCTCCTCGCTCGCGGCGATGAGGGGGAGGACGAAGCCGTCGAGGGCGTCCTTCGGGCAGTGGTCGGTGTGCAGGGCCACGGTGATGTCGTAGTTCTTCGCGACCTCGTGGGCGAAGCTCGCCATCGCGAGGGCGCCGGCAGCGCGGTTCTTGACGGTGTGGCCGGCGAAGTAGTCGGCGCCGCCCGTCGTCACCTGGAGGATGCCGTCCGAGCCGGCTTCCTGGAGTCCCTGGAGGACGGCGTTGATGGTCTGCGAGGAGGACACGTTCACCGCGGGGTAGGCGAACTTGCCGGCCTTCGCTCGTTCGAGCATCTCGGCGTACTGTTCCGGCGTTGCGATGGGCACTGCGATCTCCTTCGACTGGTGGTGTCCCGTGCGAGCCTAGTCAGCGAGCCCCCAGGGGGCACAGCGTGCACGTCCGTGCACCCGGTGCGGCTCCTGTGAGGGCGGTGGGTAGGCTCTGGTCGTGACTCCCACGACTGAGACCGGTGCCCTGTTCCTCCAGCCCGACCGCAACCTCGCGCTCGAGCTCGTGCGTGCGACGGAGGCCGCCGCGATCCGTGCGCAGCCGTGGGTCGGTCGGGGTGAGAAGAACCTCGCGGACGGCGCTGCGGTGGACGCGATGCGCAAGTTCCTCGGCACGGTGAACTTCGACGGCGTCGTCGTCATCGGTGAGGGCGAGAAGGACAACGCCCCGATGCTGTACAACGGCGAGCACGTCGGCAACGGCCACGGTCCGGCCTGCGACATCGCGGTCGACCCGATCGACGGCACCTCGCTCACCGCCGCCGGCCGCCAGAACGCGATCTCGGTGATGGCGGTGTCCGACCGCGGCTCGATGTACGACCCGTCGGCCGTGTTCTACATGGACAAGATCGCGGCCGGTCCCGAGGGGCGCGGGGTCCTCGACCTCGACAAGCCGATCGGTGACAACATCCGCGCCCTGGCGAAGGCGAAGGACAAGGACATCGAGGACATGCAGATCGCCGTCCTCGACCGCCCGCGCCACGACGAGCTCATCCGTGCGATCCGCGCGACCGGTGCCGGCACGCGACTGCTGCTCGACGGCGACGTCGCCGGCGGCATCTCGGCGGCGCTGCCCGGTTCGAAGATCGACATGTGCGTCGGTGTCGGCGGAACGCCGGAGGGCATCATCACCGCGTGCGCGATCAAGGCGCTCGGTGGCGTGATCCTCGGCAAGCTGCAGCCGAAGGACGACGAGGAGCGCGAGAAGGCGATCGCCGCCGGGCACGACCTCGACAAGGTGCTCGACCAGGACGACCTGGTCACGGGCGACAACACGTTCTTCGTCGCCACGGGTGTCACCGACGGCGTCCTCGTGGACGGTGTCCGTCGCTCCCGCGGGGTCATCCACACCGACTCGCTCGTGCTCCGCTCGCGCTCGAACACGATCCGCCGGATCCAGGCGGACCACCGCGCCGAGAAGTGGTTCTGATCCGGTCCGCATGACCGGTGGTGCTCGGCGGTGACGTCAGGCACCGAACCATGGATGCGACATCGAACCAGGCCGACCGGCTGGTTCGATGTCGCATCGCTGGTTCGACGCGCACCTCCGCGCCGGCGGTCAGTCCTCGTCGAGGGCGCCGACGAGCTCCGGCGCGGTGAGCAGCCGCGGCTCGTCGTCGATCGTCGCGGGGTCGGCGAGCACCTTCGACTCGTCGAGCAGCGACAGCCGCCGGGCACTCGGGAGCACCTGGCGCTCGAGCGACCCCACGAAGCGGTTGTAGTCGACGACCGAGCCGCGGATCGCCCGGCCGAGCTTGTCGACGTGTCCGCCCATGGTCGCCAGGCGGCCGTACAGCTCGCGGGACACCCGGAAGAGCTCGCGCGCCTCGGCGGTGACGACGTCCTGCTGCCACGAGAACGCGACGGTCTTGAGCACCGACCACAGCGTGACGGGTGACGCCAGGGCGATGCGCTTGCGGAAGGCGTGGTCGAGCAGCCCGGGGTCGGCGGCGAGGGCGGTCGAGACGAGGGACTCGGACGGGATGAACGCGATGGTGAGCTCGGGCGAGGCGTCGTAGCCCGTCCAGTACTCGCGGGCGGCGAGGGCGTCGACGTGCGCCCGCAGGGCCTTGACGTGCTGGGCGATGAGCTGGTCGCGCCGGGCACCCTCGGCGCCGGTCGCGCTCGCCGGGATCTCGGCCGCCTGCAGGTAGGCGCTGAACGGCACCTTCGCGTCGACCGCGATCGTCTTGCCGCCGGGCAGGTGCACGACCATGTCGGGTCGGGCGGTCCCCGCGGTCGTCGTGACCGAGGACTGCACGTCGAAGTCGACGCGTTCGAGCAGCCCGGCGGCCTCCACGACGTTCCGGAGCTGCGTCTCGCCCCACACGCCGCGGGTGCTGTTCGAGGACAGGGCGCTCGCGAGGGTGTCCGCCGTGGCCCGGAGGCGTTCCTCGGACTCGGCGGCGGACCGCAGCTGCGCGGAGAGGGCACCGTACTGCTCGCTGCGGGACTGCTCGAGCTCGGCGATCTTCGCGCGCATGACGTCGAGCGTCTGCGCGACCGGGCTCAGCGCGGAGAGCACCTTCGACTCGCCCTGCGTGCGCGCGGCGTCGGCGCCGTGCATGCGCTGCACGAGGTGCTCGAGCTCGGCCGCCCGACGCTCGAGCGAGTCGACCTGCCGGCGGTACTGGGCGTCCTGCGCGTCGAGCCGTTCCTCGGCATCGGCGCGCGCGGTGTCGAGCTGCGCCCGCACGGCGTCGGCGGTGGCACGTGCCGCGGCGGCGTCGACGCCCGCGCGGGAGCGCGCGAGCGACCACGCGACGACGGCACCGACGGCCGCGCCGAGGACGAGGCCGATGACCAGGGCGAGGATCTGCATGACGCGACCCTGGCAGGTCCCACCGACACGCGCCTCCCGGCCCGCCGACGCGGCGAGCACGCGTCCGCACACGCGGTCTCGAGCCATGTACTGACATTAGGGCAAAGTGCGTGTACAGTCGTGCTCGTCCGCCGAAGAAGCCGCACGGAAGGTCCATCGCGTCGCATGACCAACGAAGTTCCCCACGCCTACGACGTGATCACGATGGGACGCGTCAGCGTCGACGTCTACCCCCAGCAGACCGGTCCGCTCGAGGACGTCACGACCTTCTCGAAGTCCGTCGGCGGCAGCGCGACCAACGTCGCCATCGCCGCCGCACGCCACGGCGCGGAGACGGCTGTCGTCACCCGCACGGGCGACGACCCCTTCGGGCGGTACATCGCCAGGACCCTCCCCGAGCTGGGCGTCGCGAACGACTTCGTCGCCACGGTCGACGGGCTGAACACGCCCGTGGCGTTCTGCGAGATCTTCCCGCCGGACGACTTCCCGCTGTACTTCTACCGGGCCCCGAAGGCCCCGGACCTGATGATCACCGCGAAGTCCCTGCCGCTGCACGAGATCGAACGGGCGCGCATCTTCTGGACGACCGTGACGGGCCTGAGCGAGGAGCCGAGCCGGAGCGCGCACCACGCGGCGTTCGCGGCCCGGTCCGCGTCGACGGCTCCCACCCGGGTCCAGACCGTGCTCGACCTCGACTACCGGGCGGTGTTCTGGGCGAACCCCGCCGCCGCGACGCGCGAGGTCGCCGTCGCCCTGGAGCACGCGACCGTCGCGGTCGGCAACCGCGAGGAGTGCGAGGTCGCCGTGGGCGAGACCGATCCGGTCCGTGCCGCTGACGCCCTGCTCGAGCGCGGCGTCGAGGTCGCGATCGTCAAGCAGGGGCCGAAGGGCGTGCTCGCGAAGACCCGGGACGAGACGGTCGAGTTCCGCCCGCACACCATCGACGTCGTGAACGGCCTCGGGTCGGGTGACGGGTTCGGCGGTGCGCTGACCCACGGCCTGCTGCAGGGCTGGAGCCTCGACCGCACGCTGGCGTTCGCGAACGCCGCCGGGGCGATCGTGGCCACGCGGTTCGAGTGCTCGACCGCGATGCCGACCAGCGACGAGATCGAGCAGTTCCTGCGGGACAACCCCGTGCAGGCGACCACGAAGGAGGGCATCGATGCCTGAGATCAGCCCCGCCGACTTCGCCCGGCTGCGGGACCTCCGCGCCGGCGCACCGGAACGCGTCGCCGAGGCGCTGCGCGCACGGACCCGGCGCCCGCTGCTCGCCGACGACGGCAAGCTGTTCATCGTCGCCGCCGACCACCCCGCACGCGGCGCCCTGGCGGTCCGCGACGACCCGTCCGCGATGGCCGACCGCTACGACCTGCTCGAACGGCTCGTCGTCGCACTCGGTCGTCCGGGGGTGGACGGTGTCCTCGGCACGCCCGACATCGTCGAGGACCTCGCGCTCCTCGGCGCCCTCGACGGCAAGGTCGTCGTCGGGTCGATGAACCGCGGCGGGCTGCGGGGCGCCTCGTTCGAGCTCGACGACCGCTACACGGCGTACTCCGCGCGGGCGATCAAGGACGCCGGGCTCGACGTCGCGAAGCTGCTCGTGCGCGTCGCACTCGACGACGCCGGGACCGCGCCCACGCTCGAGGCCACCGCGCGTGCCGTGAGCGAGGCCGCTGCCCTGCGGCTGCCGATCATGCTCGAGCCGTTCATGTCGTCCTGGCGCGACGGCCGGGTGGTCAACGACCTGACCGCCGACGCCGTGATCACCTCGATGGCGATCGCCGCGGGCCTGGGGGAGTCGAGCGCCTACAGCTGGCTCAAGGTCCCGGTCGTCGACGACATGGCCCGCGTGATGGCCGCGACGACGCTGCCGACGCTGCTCCTCGGCGGCGACCCGTCCGGCAGCCCCGACGAGACCTACGCCACCTGGGCCGACGCCCTCGCCCTGCCGGGCGTCCGCGGGCTCGTCGTCGGACGCACCCTGCTCTACCCCCAGGACGGCGACGTCGCCACCGCGGTCGACGTCGCGTCCTCCCTCGTCCACAGCCGGGAGGCCCGTGGCGAGTCCTCCACACCGGCTCGCGACCGACCCGGGTCGCCTGCCACGTCCACCACCCTGGACACGTCCGTCCCGGAAGGAAGCAACGCATGACCACCACGGAACAGCCAGCAACCGAGCAGGGACTCGCAACGGTCGGGCACTGGATCGACGGCGAGCACGTCGCGTCGACCTCGGGCCGGACGGCCCCGGTGTACGACCCGGCGCTCGGCGTCGTGACCAAGCGGGTCGCCCTGGCCGACGAGTCCGAGATCCAGCGCGCGATCGCGAGCGCGAAGGCCGCGTTCCCCGCCTGGAGCCAGATGTCGCTCGCGAAGCGCCAGCAGGTCCTCTTCGCGTTCCGCGAGGTCCTCAACCGCGACAAGGCCGAGCTCGCCGAGATCATCACGAGCGAGCACGGCAAGGTCACCTCGGACGCGCTCGGCGAGATCGCCCGCGGGCAGGAGGTCGTGGAGCTCGCGACGAGCATCCCCTCGCTGATGAAGGGCGAGTTCTCCGACCAGGTGTCGACCGGCATCGACGTCTACTCGATCCGCCAGCCGCTCGGCGTCGTCGGCATCATCTCGCCGTTCAACTTCCCGGCCATGGTGCCGCTGTGGTTCCTGCCGATCGCGATCGCGGCCGGCAACACCGTCGTGCTCAAGCCGAGCGAGAAGGACCCGAGCGCGGCGATCTGGCTCGCGCAGAAGTTCCGGGAGGCCGGGCTGCCCGACGGCGTCTTCACGGTGCTCAACGGTGACAAGGAGTCCGTCGACGGCCTCCTCACCAGCCCGGACGTCGAGTCGATCTCGTTCGTCGGGTCCACCCCGATCGCGCAGTACGTCTACGAGACCGGCACGAAGCACGGCAAGCGCGTGCAGGCCCTCGGCGGCGCGAAGAACCACATGCTCGTGCTGCCGGACGCCGACCTCGACCTCGTCGCCGACAACGCGATCAACGCGGGCTTCGGCTCGGCCGGTGAGCGCTGCATGGCGATCTCGGTCGTCGTCGCGGTCGAGCCGGTCGCCGACGAGCTGATCGCGAAGATCAGCGAGCGCGCGGCGACGCTGCGCATCGGCGACGGACGCCGGGGCTGCGACATGGGCCCGCTCGTCACCGAGCAGCACCGCGACAAGGTCGCCTCGTACATCGAGGTCGCCGAGCAGGACGGTGCGGAGGTCGTGGTGGACGGCCGCACCGTCCGACCCGAAGGCGACGAGAACGGCTTCTGGCTCGGTCCGACGCTGATCGACCGGGTGCCGACGTCGAGTCGCGTGTACACCGAGGAGATCTTCGGCCCGGTGCTGTCGGTCGTCCGCGTGCAGACCTACGAGGAGGGGCTCGAGCTCATCAACTCCGGCGCCTTCGGCAACGGCACGGCGATCTTCACGAACGACGGCGGTGCCGCCCGCCGGTTCCAGCGGGACGTGCAGGTCGGCATGATCGGCATCAACGTCCCGATCCCGGTGCCGGTCGCGTACTACTCGTTCGGTGGCTGGCGGAACTCGCTGTTCGGCGACCACAAGGCGTACGGCGCGGACGGCGTGAGCTTCTTCACCCGGCAGAAGGCGATCACCTCGCGGTGGCTCGACCCCGCCGTGCACGGCGGCGTCGACCTCGGCTTCCCCGCGAACGGCTGACCCGGGGATGGCGAACGACGACTGGTTCGTCCGGGCGGGCAGCCGACCGGAGGACGGCTGGACCGACGTGGTCGACGGACGGGTGCCGGGGTGGGCGCACACCGGCCTGCGGACGGGTGCGCTGACCGACGGGGGCGAGCTGCGCCTCCCGGCCGCCGCCGTGGAGCGCATCGTCGTGCCGCTCGCGGGCACCTTCTCCGTCGCCTACGCGGGCGACGCGGGGACCGGGGAACAGGCACTGGAGGGACGCCGCAGCGTCTTCGACGGACCGACCGACGTCCTGTACCTCGGGTCCGGGTCGGAGGCGCGGATCACCGGCAGCGGTCGGCTCGCGGTCGCCGAGGTCCCCACCGACACGGTGAAGCCCTCGACGTACATCGCGCGCGGCGACGTCCCCGTCGAGCTCCGCGGTGCCGGACAGTCCAGCCGGCAGGTGCACAACTTCGGCACCCCGGCCGCGCTCGACGCCGTCAAGGCGATCGTGTGCGAGGTGATCACGCCGGCCGGCAACTGGTCGTCGTACCCGCCGCACAAGCACGACACGCACCGGCCCGGCGAGGAGTCGGACCTCGAGGAGATCTACTACTACGAGGCCGACGTGGCCCGTGGTGTCGATGCTCCGGAGACCGCCGAACCCTTCGCCCTGCACCGCACGTACGCCTCGGACGACCGGCCGATCGACGAGTTCCGTCAGGTCCGCAGCGGCGACATCGCCCTCGTGCCGTACGGCTGGCACGGCCCGGCCGTCGCGGCACCGGGCTACGACATGTACTACCTCAACGTGATGGCCGGGCCCGACCCGGAGCGCGTCTGGAACATCACCGACGACCCCGCCCACGGGTGGGTCCGTCAGGTGTGGGAGTCGGAAGCCGTCGACCCGCGCCTGCCCTACGAGAAGGAGTCCGACCGATGACCGCCACCCGCCGCATGACCGTCGGCCAGGCCCTCGTCGCGTTCCTCGCGAACCAGTGGACCGTCGACGGCGACCACCGCGAGCGCACGATCCCGGGGATCTTCGGCATCTTCGGGCACGGCAACGTCGCGGGCCTCGGCCAGGCGATCAAGCAGCTGCACGTGGAGCAGCCGGGTCTGCTGCCCTACCACCAGGCGCGCAACGAGCAGGCGATGGTGCACGAGGCCGTCGGGTTCGCGCGCATGCACCGTCGTCGTGCGACCTTCGCCAGCACGGCGTCGGTCGGCCCGGGCGCCGCGAACATGCTGACCGCCGCCGCCCTCGCGACGACGAACCGGCTGCCGGCGCTGCTGCTGCCGTCGGACACGTTCGCGACCCGGACCACGGACCCGGTGCTGCAGCAGATCGAGATGCCGCACGACACCTCGATCCAGGTCACCGACGCGTTCCGACCGCTGTCCCGGTTCTTCGACCGCGTCGAGCGTCCGGAGCAGCTGTTCTCGATCGCGCTCGCCGCCATGCGGGTGCTCACCGACCCGGCCGAGACCGGAGCCGTGACCATCGCCCTGCCCGAGGACGTGCAGGCCGAGGCCCTCGACGTCCCCGTCGCGTTCCTCCAGCCGCGCGAGTGGCACCTCCGCCGTCCGCTGCCCGAGCACGGTCCGCTCGCCCGGGCCGTCGAGGCGATCCGCGCCGCCGAGCGCCCCGTGGTCGTCGCCGGTGGCGGCGTGCTGTACTCGGACGCGGCGTCGGAGCTCGCCGCCTTCGTCGAGGCGACGGGCATCCCGGTCGGCACCTCGCAGGCCGGCGGCGGCGCACTCGTCTGGGACCACCCGCAGTACCTCGGCGGCATCGGCGCGACCGGCACGGCGGCAGCGAACGCGATCGCCGCCCAGGCCGACGTCGTGATCGGCATCGGGACCCGGTACAGCGACTTCACCACGGCGTCACGGACCGCCTTCCAGCACCCGGACGTGACGTTCGTGAACGTGAACGTCGCCGCGTTCGACGCGTACAAGCACGGCTCGCAGCTGCCGGTCGTCGCGGATGCCCGGGAGGCGCTGGTCGCGTTGACCGCCGCGCTCACGTCCGACTCGTCGTACGCGGTGGACCCCGGGTACGCCGCCGAGATCGCCCAGCGCAAGCAGGAGTGGGACACCGTCGTCGACGCCGCCTTCGCTCCGTCCGGTCTCGCGCTGCCCGGTCAGGCGGAGATCATCGGCGCGGTGCAGGAGGCATCCGACCCGCGCGACGTCGTGATCCAGGCGGCGGGGTCGCTGCCGGGTGACCTGCACAAGCTGTGGCGGGTGCGCGACGAGCTCGGCTACCACGTCGAGTACGCGTTCTCGTGCATGGGTTACGAGATCGCGGGCGGGATCGGCGTCCGACGGGGTGCTCCCGACCGCGACGCCATCGTGATGGTCGGCGACGGCAGTTACCTCATGCTGCACACCGAGCTCGTCACCGCCGTGGCCGAGGGCATCAAGATCGTGGTCGTGCTCATCCAGAACCACGGGTACGCCTCGATCGGGCACCTGTCCGAGACCGTCGGGTCCGAGCGCTACGGCACCAGGTACCGGTACCTCGACGAGACGCAGTCGTTCGAGAACGGCGACCCGCTGCCCGTGGACCTGGCGGCGAACGCCCGCTCCTACGGCGTGGACGTCATCGAGGTCCAGCCGGGCCCGGACGCGATCGCGGACCTCCGGGCCGCGGTCCGGCAGGCGAAGGCGAACGACCACACCACGCTCGTGCACGTGAACTCCGACCCCCTGCTGTACGCGCCCGAGGGCGACGGCTGGTGGGACGTGCCGGTCGCGCAGACCTCCACCCTGCCGAGCACGCAGCAGGCCCGTACCGACTACGAGCAGCAGGTCGCCCACCAGCGGCCCCTGCTCGGCTGACCCTCCAAACCACACCACCCGGGCCGCGGCCCAGAAAGCGACAGCGACGTCATGACCGACACCGCCACCCCCGCCGGCACCCCGTCCACGGACGCACCGCCCGCCTCCATCCGGATCGGCACCGCGCCCGACTCGTGGGGCGTCTGGTTCCCGGACGACCCCGCCCAGGTGCCGTGGCAGCGCTTCCTCGACGAGGCGGCTGCGGCCGGCTACGAGTGGATCGAACTCGGCCCGTACGGGTACCTGCCCACCGACCCGGCGCAGCTGTCCGACGAGCTCGAGTCCCGCGGGCTGCGGCTCTCAGCCGGCACGGTCTTCACCGGGTTCCACAAGGGCGAGGACCAGTTCCAGCGCGCGTGGGACCAGGCGGTCGCGGTGGCCGGCCTCGCCTCGGCACTCGGTGCCGAGCACCTCGTGACCATCCCGGACCTCTGGCGCTCGGACGCAACCTCGGAGGTGCTCGAGGCGCGCACGCTGACCGACGAGCAGTGGGAGCGCCTGGGCAAGGGGCACGACCAGCTCGGCAAGGCGCTGCTCGAGGAGTACGGCGTCCACCAGCAGTTCCACACGCACGCGGACAGCCACGTCGGCACGTACCGCGAGACCGTGCGCTTCCTCGAGGTGACGAATCCGGAGTACACGAACCTCTGCCTCGACACGGGACACTTCGCCTACTACGGCGGGGACAACCTCCGGCTCATCGCCGAGCACCCGGACCGCATCGGGTACCTGCACCTCAAGCAGGTGGACACCGAGCTGCTGTTCGACGTGCTGAAGAACGACGTGCCGTTCGCCACCGCCGTCGCGCAGGGGATCATGACCGAGCCGCCGCACGGCACGCCCGAGCTGGCCCCGATCATCGAGGCGGTCGCGGCGATCAACCCCGACGTCTTCGGCATCGTCGAGCAGGACATGTACGGCTGCTCGGTCGACGCTCCCGGCCCGATCGCCGAGCGCACCTTCCAGCACATCTTCGGATCCACCTCCGCCGCCCGCGCCTCCTGACGCGCCGTCACCACCCCCCGGGAGAACACCACCATGACCACGCAGAACCTCCGCGTCGCCGTCGTCGGCGCCGGCATGATGGGCGCCGACCACGTCCGTCGCATCACCGCGAAGATCTCGAACGCCGACGTCGTCGCCGTCGTCGAGCCGGACGAGGCCCGCGCCCGGGCTGCCGCCGACCTCGCACCGGGCGCCGTCACCGCGGCGTCCTTCGACGAGGCCCTCGACGCGACCGACATCGACGCCGTCATCATCGCGACGCCCGGCTTCCTGCACGAGCCGATCCTCGTGACGGCCCTCGAGCGCGGCCTCACGGTCCTGTGCGAGAAGCCCCTCACGACCAGCGCCGAGGACTCGCTGCGCATCGTCGAGCTCGAGCAGCAGCACGCCGCCCGTCCCGTGATCCAGGTCGGCTTCATGCGCCGCTTCGACGCGGGGTACCAGGAGCTCCGGGCGCTGCGCGAGTCCGGTGCCCACGGCGCACTGCTCGCCCTGCACCACGCGCACCGCAACCCGACGACCCCGCCGAACTTCAGCGAGTCGATGCTCATCCACGACTCGGTCATCCACGAGATCGACATCATCCCGTTCCTGACGGGGGAGCCGATCGTCGCGGTCGAGGTCAAGAAGCCGCGGAAGAACTCGCTCGCGCCGGCGGACCTGCCCGAACCGCAGTTCGTGCTGTTCACCACGGAGTCCGGCACCATGGCGATCGTCGAGATCAACGTCAACGCCCAGTTCGGCTACCAGGTCACGACGGACGCCGTCTTCGAGTCCGGCGTCGCCTACATCGGTCGTGACACCTCCGCGACCGTCGTCGCCGCGGGGGCGACCGGCCAGGGCGTCACCCCGTCGTTCAAGGAGCGCTTCGGCGCCGCCTACGACGAGGAGGTGCAGCGCTGGGTCGACGCCGCCCGCACGGGCGGCATCGACGGCCCGAGCGCCTGGGACGGCTACACGGCCTCCGTCGTCGCCGAGGTCGCGGTCCGTGCGCAGCAGTCCGGCGCGCTGGAGTCGGTCGAGTACGCGGTCGCGAAGCCCGCGTTCTACGAGACGGCAGGCGAGACGGCAGGAGAGACGGCCGTCACCGGTGCGCTCGCGGGGGCCTGATGCCGAAGATCGCCCTCGACCCGACCCCGTACCACCACGACCTCTCGCTGCTCGAGTTCCCGCGGAAGGTCGCCGACCTCGGGTACGAGTACCTGCAACTCACGCCGCACCGCGACTTCATCCCGTTCTTCCGGCACCCGAAGGCCGACGACGACCTCGTGGACGCGTTCGCCGCAGCGTGCCGCGACGCCGGCGTGCAGGTCGCCTCCGTGCTGCCGGTGCTCCGCTGGTCCGGCCCGGACCGCGACGCCCGCGAGGCGGCGGTCACGAAGTGGAAACGCGTCATCGAGATCACGAAGCGTCTCGGCGTGGACACGATCAACACGGAGTTCTCCGGTCGTCCCGAGCGCGCCGAGGAGTCCGAGGACGCCTTCTACCGCTCGATGGAGGAGCTCCTGCCGATCATCGAGGACGCCGGGCTCCGCGTGCTCATCGACCCGCACCCCGACGACTTCGTCGAGGACGGCCTCGAGGCACTCCGGGTGATCCGCGGGCTCAACTCGAAGCACGTCGGGTTCGTCTACGTCGCCTGCCACACGTTCCACTACGGCGGGAACATGGACGAGGTCATCGACGCCGCGGGGGACTCCCTGCAGCTCGTCCACGTCGCCGACGCCTACGACCACACCCGGTCGCACGGCCTCCGGTACATCACCAACCCGCCCGGCAACCCGGTCCGCGTGCACCAGCACCTGCCGGTCGGCGCGGCGGACGTCGACTTCGACGCCTTCTGGGCCGCACTCGACCGCGTCGGGTTCACCGCCCGCGAGGACACCGTGGCCGTGTCCAGCGTCTTCGCCGAGGACGAGGACGCCGACGCGGTGTCCCGGTTCCAGCTCGACACGATCACGAAGGGACTCACCCGATGACCGACACCCTCGAGACCCCGGCGTCCACCGGCGTCGACGCCCGGCCCGTCACCCTGCAGGCCGCGACGCAGACACCGACCGCACTGTGGAACGACTCGGCCGACCCGCACGAGCTGGCCGTCGCGATCGCCGAGTACGGCGCCGTCGGCGCGACGTGCAACCCGGTCATCGCCTACACGTGCATCCAGCAGGATCCGGCGACCTGGGAGCCGCGCATCCGGGCGATCGCGGCCGAGCACCCGACCGCGGGGGAGTCGTGGATCGGGTGGAAGGCCGTCGAGGAGCTCTCGATCGCCGCGGCCGCGCAGCTGCTCCCGGCGTTCGAGGCCTCCGGCGGGCGCAACGGCCGGCTCAGCATGCAGACCGACCCGCGCCTGCACCGCGACCGGGACGCCCTGGTCGAGCAGGCCGTGCGGTTCTCGCAGCTCGCCCCGAACATCATCGTGAAGATCCCGGCCACGGCGGTCGGCATCGCCGCGATCGAGGAGGCCGCGTACCGCGGGGTCTCGATCAACGCGACGGTCTCGTTCACGGTGGCGCAGGTCGTCGCCGTCGGCGAGGCCATCGAGCGCGCCCTCGACCGCCGCACCGCCGACGGGCTGCCGGAGCAGGAGTTCGGGCACGTCGTCACGCTGATGGCCGGCCGGTTCGACGACTGGCTGAAGACCGTCGTCAAGCGGGACCACGTCATGGTCGACCCCGGCATCCTCGAGTGGGCCGGCGTCGCCGCCGTGAAGAACGCCTACCGGGTGTTCCAGGAGCGCGGCTTCCGCTCCCGGGTCCTCGTCGCCGCCTTCCGGAACGCCCTGCAGTGGTCGGAGTTCCAGGGCGGGGACCTCGTCGTGTCGCCCCCGTTCCAGTGGTCGCGGGACATCAACGCGAACGCGTTCCCGTGGCGCCCCGACGCCATCGACGACGAGGTGCCGGCGCACGTCATCGCGGCGCTGCGGGCCGCGACGCCGGAGTTCGCCCGCGGCTACGACGTCGACGGCATGACGGTCGACGAGTTCGACCGCTTCGGTGCCACGGTCACGACGCTGCGCCAGTTCCTCGACGCGGACGCCAAGCTCGACGCCCTGGTGCGGGACATCATCGTCCCCGCCGCATGAGCAGCGTGGACACCGTCGGCGTCGGCCTGGTCTCGGTCGGGTGGATGGGGCGGCTGCACTCCCGCGCGTACCGGGCCCTGCCGGACCACTTCCCGGAGCTCGGCGTGCAGCCGCGGCTCGTCGTCGCCGCGGACCCCGTCGAGGCCGCGCGCGACCAGGCCGTCACGCGCCTCGGGTACGAGCGCGCCGTCGCCGACTGGCACGAGGTCCTCGCCGACCCCGCGGTCGAGGTCGTCTCGATCTGCTCGCCGAACTTCCTGCACCGCGAGATGGCCGTCGCCGCGGCCGAGGCCGGCAAGCCGTTCTGGATCGAGAAGCCGATGGGCCGGTACGCCAGCGACTCCCGGCAGATCCACGAGGCCGTGCAGCGCGCCGGCGTGATCACCAGCGTCGGCTTCAACTACCGGCACGCCCCCGCGGTCGAGCGTGCCCGTGAGCTCGTGCGGAGCGGACGGCTCGGCCGGATCACGAACGTGCGCGGTTCGCTCCTCGCCGACTACTCGTCCGACCCGGCGGCCGCGCTGACGTGGCGCTTCGAACGGGAGCGCGCCGGCTCCGGTGTGCTCGGAGACCTGCTGTCGCACGGGCTCGACCTCGCGCAGTACGTCGTCGGTCGGATCGCGAGCGTCAGCGCCCTCGCGGAGACGTTCATCACCGAGCGGCCGCTGCCCGGTGCCGGCATCGTCGACCGCTCGGCAGCGGCGACGGGAGAGCGGAAGCCGGTCGAGAACGAGGACTACGCGGCCCTGCTGTTCCGCTTCGAGGACGGTGCCGTCGGCACCATGGACTCGAGCCGGGTGATGCGCGGGCCGCACGCCGAGTACACGCTCGAGGTCTACGGCACGCGGGGCTCGGTGCGGTGGGACTTCCAGCGTCTGAACGAACTGCAGGTGTTCCTCGACGGGCAGGAGGTCGACGGGTACGCCACCCACTACGTCGCACCCGGCGACGGCGAGTTCGCCCGCTTCCAGCCGGGCGCGGGCACCGCGATGGGCTACGACGACCTGAAGACGATCGAGGCGGCGCAGTTCGTCGCGAGCGTCCGACGCGGGGAGCAGCTCGCGCCGTCGGTCGCCGACGGCCTGGCGGCCGCGTCGATCGTCGAGGCGGCGGAGGCGTCCATCGCCGACGGGGCGTGGCACGACGTGGCCCGCGTCGACGGGCCGGTGACGACGGACGCGGCGGCACCGGTGATGTAGACGCGCGGGCCGACGGACGGGAGGCGCGGTGCCGGACCGGCACCGCGCCTCCCGTCCGTCACGGGGCGACTTCCGGACCCGGGTCGGATATTATGTAAGGACAAAGTTCCCGAACCAGGAGGCACCATGCCGCTCGTCCGTATCGACCTCGCCACCGGCCGCACCCCCGACGAGGTCCGTGCGATCGCCGACGCGATCCACACCGCCATCGTGGCCGAGTACGGGATCCCGGAGCGCGACCGCTTCCAGGTGATCACCGAGCACCCCGCGCAGCACATCATCGCCCAGGACGCCGGCCTCGGCTTCGAGCGCACCGCGGGCGTCGTCGTCATCCAGGTCTTCACCCAGCGTGGGCGGAGCGACGAGGCGAAGCAGGGCCTGTACCGAGCGGTGCACGACCGGCTCGCCGAGGTCGGCGTCGCGAGCGAGGACGTCTTCATCGGCTACGTCGAGAACGGCCCCCAGGACTGGTCGTTCGGCTTCGGCCGCGCGCAGTACGTGACCGGTGAGCTCGGGGTGCCCGCCGCGGGGTGAGGCGCCGGCTCACGCGTCGGCGGGGCTCCTCGTCGGGGCTACTTGTCGACGAGGGTGACCTCGAACGAGTAGCGGTCCGGGCGGTAGCAGTGCACGCCGTACTCCACGGCCCGGCCCGATGCGTCGTACGCCGTCCGGCTCATCGTCAGCACCGGGTCGCCGTCCTCGATCTCGAGGAGGTCGGCCTCGTCGCCGCTGGCCGCTCGCGCACCGATGCGCTGCTTCGCGACCCGCATCGTGACGCCCCGTCCACGCAGGAGCTGGTACAGCCCGTGGGACCGCAGGTCCTCGTCGGTGACGTCGGTGAACTCGGGCGGCAGGTAGTTCTCGAGCACCGCCATCGGGACGTCCTCGGCGAAGCGCACCCGTCGGATGTGGGCGACGGTGGTGCCCGCGGGGAGGCCGAGCGCCTCGGCGACGACGTCGGGGGCGACGACGTCGTCCCGCGCGATCAGCTGCGTCGTCGGGGCCTGCGCCCCCTGTGCGAGGTCGTCGTACAGGCTCGTCAGCTCCACCTTGCGGGTGACCGGTCCGTGCACGACCTGTGTCCCGATGCCGCGACGGCGGACGAGCAGTCCCTTGTCGACGAGGTCCTGGATGGCCCGGCGGATGGTCGGACGCGACAGCCCGAGCCGCTCCCCGAGCGCGATCTCGTTCTCGAGGCGTGCGCCGGGCGGCAGGGCGCCCGAGCGGATCGACTCCTCGAGGCGTGAGGCCACCTGGAAGTACAGGGGCATCGGACCCGACCGGTCCAGGTCCATGAACAGGTCGGACGGCAGCTGGCCTTCGTTGGTCATCGCGGTCCTTCGGGGGAGACGGCGCCGACGAGGGCGCCCGGGCGGCATTGTCGTGACAATACCACCGGCCGTTCGGCCACCCGGAGCGCCGCCCGGGCGCGCTCCGGCGTCAGTCCGCGAAGATCATCGGCCGGTTCGACAGCCGCGGCTGCCGCGGCTGTCCCGCCGCGCGGGGCTGCTCCGTCCGCGCCCGCACCGGCGCGACGTGCACCCGGGTCGCGGCGCCGAGCGCCTCGACCGTGTCGCACCCGTGCACCCCGGCGGCGTGCACGACGATCGCCGCGCAGGCCTCGGCGTCCGCGGACGCGTCGTGGTGCTGGAACCCGACGTGGCCCGCCGCCCGTGCCGCCATCGGGAGCCGGTACGAGTCGAGCGTGTAGGTCTTGCGCGCCACCTGGAGCGAGCAGAGCGAGTGGTGCTCCGCGAGCTCGGTGCCCGTCGCCGCGCACCCGCCCGCGATGACCCCCATGTCGAAGCGGGCGTTGTGCGCGACCAGGACGTCCCCCTCGGCGAACGCCACGATGTCGAGGTACTGCTCGGCCCACCCCTTGGCGCCGACGACGTCCGACTCGACGATGCCGTGGATGCGTGTGTTCCACTCGAGGAAGGTGTCGTGCCCGGCCGGCGGCTGGATGAACCAGGACGCCCGGCCGACCACGCGGCCGCCGCGGACCTTGACGAGACCGACGGAGCAGGCGCTCGCGGGCGAGCTGTTCGCGGTCTCGAAGTCGATGGCGGTGAAGTTCAACGGCACGGGCCCGATCGTCGCACGGGGTTCCGACATCACCCGGTCGTGCCCTCGGCGTTGCGGCTCGTGACCCTGGTGGCCGGTGCGGACGTGACGTAAGCTCACGGCATGGGGGAACCGGGGAAGATGGACGACCTGATCGCGAGCGCGCACCGTGTCGAGGCGGGAGCGCACGACGCCGGGCGGGCCGTCGGGCTCGGCGTGGCCCTGGTCGCGGTCGGTGCCACCGTCGCCTTCATCGTGGTCGGCACGGCGCAGGGCCTCCTGCTCTCCGTCGTGGCGTTCTTCTCGGGGGTCTGGCCGTCCTGACCCCGTCGGTCTGGAGGCCCGGGTCGGCCCCGACGGGCGGCCGCCGGTAGGCTGTGCTCCCGTGGCTCTCACCATCGGAATCGTCGGTCTCCCGAACGTCGGCAAGTCGACCCTGTTCAACGCCCTGACCAAGAACCAGGTCCTCGCCGCGAACTACCCGTTCGCGACGATCGAACCGAACGTCGGTGTGGTCAACCTGCCCGACCCCCGGCTCGACCAGCTCGCCGAGCTCTTCGGGTCGGAGAAGACCGTGCCCGCGCCGGTGTCCTTCGTCGACATCGCCGGCATCGTCAAGGGTGCGAGCGAGGGCGAGGGCCTGGGCAACAAGTTCCTCGCCAACATCCGCGAGGCCGACGCCATCGCGCAGGTCGTCCGCGGCTTCACCGACGACGACGTCGTGCACGTCGCGAACAAGGTCTCGCCGAAGGACGACCTCGAGGTCATCAACACCGAGCTGATCCTCGCCGACCTCGAGACCGTCGAGAAGGCCCTGCCCCGGTACGAGAAGACCGTGAAGCTCAAGCAGGCCGAACCGGCCGTGCTCGCCACCGCACAGGAGGCGAAGGCCGCCCTGGAGGCCGGCACGCTGCTGTCCGCGACCTCGATCGACCTGACGCCGATCGCCGAGCTCGGACTCCTCAGCGCCAAGCCGTTCATCTTCGTCTTCAACGTCGACGAGGCGATCCTGACCGACGAGACCCGCAAGGCCGAGCTGGCCGCGCTCGTCGCGCCCGCGCAGGCCGTGTTCCTCGACGCCCAGGTCGAGTCCGAGCTCATCGAGCTCGACCCCGAGGACGCCGCGGAGCTCCTCGAGTCGACCGGGCAGACCGAGTCCGGTCTCGACCAGCTCGCACGCATCGGGTTCGACACCCTCGGCCTGCAGACCTACCTGACGGCCGGACCGAAGGAGTCGCGGGCGTGGACGATCGGCAAGGGGTGGAAGGCTCCCCAGGCTGCCGGCGTCATCCACACCGACTTCGAGAAGGGCTTCATCAAGGCCGAGGTCATCTCGTTCGACGACCTCATGGAGACGGGCTCGATCGCCGAGGCACGGGCACACGGCAAGGCCCGGATCGAGGGCAAGGACTACGTCATGCAGGACGGCGACGTGGTGGAGTTCCGCTTCAACAACTGATCATCGTCGGTGCCGAGCCGATGTACGGAGATCTGCCGTACACTCGTGCCATGGTCGACACGAGGAAGTCGGACCGGCTGGACCTCCGTCTCACGCCGGACCAGAAGCGCGAGATCGAAGCCGCTGCAGCGATCAGCGGACGATCGGTGACGGACTTCTCGGTGAGCGCCCTCGTCGAGCACGCCGCCGACACCATCCGGCGCGAGCGCGAGATCACCATGTCGGCGAGCAGCTTCGAGGCGTTCTCGGCGCTCCTCGACCGACCGGCCCGATCCGTCTCCGGTCTGGCCGACCTCCTCGCCCGCCCGAGCGTCTTCGTCGACTGACGCATGGCGGTACTCCGGCGTCCCCGTGCCGTCACCGAGCACGACGACACGAGCACCTTCGACTGCGGTCGGCCCTCGTTGACGAGTTGGCTGCAGGTCCGGGCCATCCGCAACGAAGCGGGCGGAGCGTCGCGCACGTTCGTCTCGATCGACGATGAGACCGGCCGGATCGCCGGGTACTACTGCCTCGCCGCGAGCTCGCTCCGAGCGGGCGAGGCACCCGACGCCCTCCGCAGGAACATGCCCGATCCGATCCCCGTCGTCCTGATCGGACGTCTGGCGGTCGACGTGCACTTCCAGGGCCTCGGGCTCGGAGCGAGCCTGCTGCAGGACGCACTCGTCAAGAGCATCGAGGCGTCGCGGCTCGTCGGTGCTCGGGCGATCATCGTGTACGCGCTCGACGACGATGCCGTCCGCTTCTACGAGCGCTTCGGTTTCGTGCTCATCCCGGAGACGGCGCGCTGCCTGTTCCTGCTGCTCACCGACGCGGAAGCCACGGTCGCCGCGGTCTCCGGCAGGATGGACGCATGACGAACGTGCAGCCCGGCTGGTACGACGACGGCTCCGGGGCGACCCGCTGGTGGGACGGCTCCGCCTGGACCGAGCAGGTGCAGGACGGTCCGACGCCCGCGGGCCCGGGGCTGGTCGACCGCCTGCGCGCCGAGGCCGACGCCGGCGCGCGTCCCCGCTCGGGCGCTGCGGGCATGGACTACGTCGTCCTGCAGGTCGTCCTCAAGGAGCGGCTCCTCGGCAAGGGGTCGAACAACCTGACCCAGCTCGAGGACGCCATCAACGCCCAGGCACGGCTCGGCTACCGCCTGCACACGATCACGACGACGACCTCCGGTAGCACGGGCTTCGGCGGCGGCGACCGGATCCAGGCGACGATGGTGTTCGAGCGCCTGGTCTGACGGCCGTCGGGGCTCGACGGCGGGGTCAGTACCCGCCGATGACCTCGAGGTCCCACACCGGCGGCACGTACTCGCGCGACCAGCCCTCGCGCAGGCGGGTGACCGCGCGGTCGTACGACTCGAGCAGGTCCATCTCGGGCCGCACCATCGACTGCAGCTGCAGCCCCTCGTAGGTCGCGAGCAGCTGCTCGGCACCGCGCGCCGGCTCCATGGTCTGCGGCTCCCGCCCGACCTGGATGTCGTGCTGCAGCGACTGCAGGACGAAGCCGTGGAACTTCCGCCACCGCATGTACAGCATCGGTGCGAGCGGGTGGTGCGGCGTTGCGGCGATGTTCAGCGTGGACGTGAGGAAGCGCATGAGCGAGGGATCGGCGACGTTCGCGCCGACGATCGCCCGGAGGAAGACGATGGTGCCGCTCCGTTCGGCGATGGGCAGCAGGGGCGTGGTCCGCTGGTCGTTCCACTGGTCGATGGTGGCGAGCAGCAGTCCGTCCCAGGTCGGGAACACCTCGGTGACCACCTCGACGGTCTGACCCGCCTCGACGGCGACGTGCTCGTAGGACACCTCGTGCAGTGCGTTGGCGCGGAGCACGCGGATCATGGCGGCGACCACCTCGACCCGGAGCAGCGCGGACGTGTCGAGGGGCTGGAACGATCGCATGCGATCAGTCCACCGGTCGCCGGGGGTGCGCGACCACCCCCAGAACTGGGAAGAGCCGTTCTCCGCGCTCTGGCGCGATCGGCGTGGCGCACGGGTCGCGTCTCCCGGTGTCCCCCGGATCGTGCCCGTTCCTGAGTACGGCTCGTCGGGGCCGCGTTCGATGGACAGGTGAAGTACGTGGTCTACGGAGAGAACCGAGTGTTGACCGGCGATGCGATCGCCGAGGCGGTGCTCGCCTACGCCGCGGCGCTCGGCGAGAACGGGACGACGGACATCGTCGAGATCCCGACCGCCGACGCCGAGGGTTACGGCACGACGGCCGAGGTGCTGCTCGGCCCGGCGTCCCAGATCATGGTCGAGGCTGCGCCGGACGACGAGCTGGAGCCGGAGGACGAGGACCTCGTCAACGAGCTCGCCCGTCGGACCACGGCGGTCGGCGGCGGACGGTTCTCCGACGCGGCGTCGTCGCACTCGGACGAGCCCGAGGCGAAGCGCCTGCGCACGGATCCGCCACAGGTCTGAACCGCCACAGGTCCGGCCCGCCGCAGTACGGTGTGGCTGAACCCGTCCGAGGAGGGACCAGCCGTGCCGAACGTCGTCGACTTCGTGACCGTGTCCACCGAGGGCCTCGAGTCCTCCCCGGTGGCCGACGCCCTCGCCGGGCTCCGCGCGAACGAGGCGCGGTACTTCCGGAACAAGTACGACCACGTCTTCACGACGCACCCGGCGGCCGAGGTGCCGGAGCTCATCGAGTACGTGGCCCGGGTCCTGCGCGATGAGCGCGCGATCGTCATCGCGTCCCCGGTGCTCGAGGCGACGCAGTTCGAGGTCGAGGGCGTCCGGTGGACGTACGTCTTCCACGAGTCCGGCCTGTCGATCAACGTCCTCTACGCGCTCGAGGCGGGCGGCAAGCGCGCGGTCGGGTTCAAGCTCTCGGACGGGATGGACGAGCCCGAGGAACTGCACGCCTTCAAGTTCGCGCGGCAGCGGTCGAAGCTCGCCGGGACGATCCGCGGTTCCTACTTCGTCGTCAAGGGCGAGTACTGACGAACCAGCTCTGATCCGCCCTGGCCACGGAACGCACACTCCGGACGGCGTGGAGGTGCGGAAACCTACCGTCGGTGGAGAGATGAGGAGGGGACCGTGAAGTACATCCACTACGACGCCAGTCTGATCCTCACAGGGGACCTGATCGCGGACGCCGTCGCCGACTACGCGGCGGTGCTGGGTGCGAACGCGCGCACGGACACGATCACCGTGCCGAGCGTGGGCGACGACGGCTCCGTGTCGACGTCGATCCTGCTGGTCGGCCCGGCGAGCGAGCTCTGCGTGACGATCGCGCCCGACGACGAACTCGAACCCGAGGACCCGGCCTTCATCCGGCGGCTCCGCGATGCGGCACGGCGCGCCGGCCCGGAGCGTCCCGTCGATGCCGACGGCGGCGTGCGCTTCCGCGGCGCAGAGGAGCCGTCGGCGCACACGGACGCCTGACGTCGACCCGGACGCCCGACGACCACGCAGGAACGACGAACGCCGCCGGCTCGAGCCGACGGCGTTCGTGGTGTCGGGCCCGGCAGTGCGGGCGGGACGGGCCTAGGCGGCCAGGGCGAGCTCGCGCTGGTCGACGCGGCGGGCGAGCAGGATGGTCCGGCTCGACTCGCCCCGCCAGGAGCGGCCCGGCACGGTCCAGCCGGCCTCGCCGTCGACGGCCAGGCGGGCGTCACGGGTGACGAACAGGCGGAGGTCGTCGGCCGGGATGCGGACGAGGTACTCGCGCTGCGAGCGGTCGTCGCGCACGGGGAACTCGGCGATGCGGTCGGGGGAGATCACGGGCGCCGCGAGTGCGGTCCCGGAGATGGTGATGCGATCGTTGCTGGTCATGGTGGTGCGGTACTTCCTGGTCGTTCGGCACCCGGCCGTGCTCTGGTCGGCGGACCGGCGTGGTCCGGCACGACGCATCGGCTGCGGGTGCGCACGTCGTGTCTCGACGTGCTGCTCGTCCGTTCGGATCGAGCGGTGGTCTCGGTGGAATGCGACCCGGCGGGTCGGTGGCGAGACGGGCTGGTGTGCGCGAGTCAGATGGGTTCGCTGCAGTGCACCAACCAGACACTATACGGCATCTGCTCCGGAACGTCCAGGAGATCACGGACGACCACACGACGGACGGGAGGCGCGGCACCCGCTGGTACCGCGCCTCCCGTCCGTCGTCGGTGCTCAGTTGAGGACCGGGGTGTCCTCCGGCACGACGCCGTCGCCGTACAGGTCGGTCGCCAGGTCACGGAGCGCGCGCAGCGCGACGCGCTGCGTCAGCGGGCCGTAGGAGATGCGGGCCACGCCGAGCTCCTGGTACTCGGCGGCGGGGAGGGCTCCGGGCAGACCGATCACCGACAGCTTGCCGCGGCCGAGCCCGGCCACGAGACGCTTGACCACGTCGCGCTGGATCGCACCCGGCACGAACACGAGGGCTGCCCCGTTGTCGAGGAAGGCCTTTCCGCGCGCGATGGCGTCCTCGATGCTCTCGTCGATCGGCCGGTCGCCGCCGCGGGCGATCGCGTCGGTCCGGGCGTTCAGCTGGAAGTCGATGCCCTCGGCCTGCGCCGCGGCGGTGATCGCGGCGACGCGTGCGACGGCCTCGTCGAAGGGGCGCAGTCGGTCCTCGACGTTGGCGCCGACGATCCCGGCGGCGATCGCCCGGCGGATCGTCTCCGCCGGGTCCTCGTAGCCGTCGTCGAGGTCGGCGGTGACCGGCAGGTCGGTCGCGGCGGCGATGGTCGCGGCGCCCGCGAGGGCGACGTCGAGCGGCATCCCGCCGTCGTCGTACCCGGCGCTCGCGGCGATCGAGTGCCCGGCCGTGGCGACGGCCTTCGTCTCCGGCAGGTCGCTGACGACCTTCGCGCTGATCGCGTCCCACACGTTGACGACGCGGAGGATCTCGGGGGCTTCGTGCAGCTGCTTGAGGGTGGTGGCCTTGTCGGCGGTGCTCGTGCTCATGGAGCCGAACCTATGCGGCCGAGCCCTGCGGCGCCCGGGCGGCGACCGGAAGACGACGCGGGATGACGGGCGGACTCGCACCGAACCTTGCGGCCGGTGCATCCTGGGACGCATGGCGGACGACGAGCAGGACCCGGTCGGGACGCTCCGCGGGGTGCGCACGAGCATCAAGTGGACGCGCTACGCACCCGAGGTGCTGCCGCTGTTCGTCGCCGAGATGGACCACGACGTCGCCCCGGCGATCCGGCAGGCGCTCGTCGAGCGCGTGCAGCAGTCGGACCTCGGGTACCTCGACGGACCGGGACCGCTGGCACCGGCCTTCGCGCAGTTCGCGCGCGAGCGGTGGGGGTGGGACGTCGACCCGTCCCGCGTGCACCTGGCGACCGACGTGAGCGTCGGGATCGTCGAGTCGCTGCGGCTCGCGCTGCCCGACGGCGGCCGCGTGGCGATCACGCCGCCGGTGTACCCGCCGTTCTTCGAGCTCGTCGAGGAGGCACGGTGTCGGGTCGAGGAGGTCCCGCTCGCCGAGCAGTGGGGCGTCTACCGGCTCGACCTGGCGGGTCTCGAACGGGCCTTCGCCGACGGCGTCCGGGTGTTCCTGCTCTGCAACCCGCACAACCCGATGGGCCTCGTGCACGACCGCGCCGACCTGGTCGCGCTCGCCGAGCTCGCCGCACGGTACGACGTGCTCGTCATCAGCGACGAGATCCACGCGCCGCTGACCCACCCGGGCGTCCGCTTCACCCCGTTCGCGATGGTCGCCGAGGCCGCGGGTGCCCGCAGCGTCTGCGTGACGAGTGCGAGCAAGGGGTGGAACCTCGCCGGCGTGAAGTGCTCGGTCATGGTCGCGGGCGACGAGCGGACGGCGGCCCTCCTCGACACGCTGTGGGAGGAGGTCGCCTGCCGGACGAGCATCCTCGGGCTGCACGCCAACCTGGCGGCCTTCACCCTGGCCACCGACTGGCTCGACGAGGTCGTCGCCCGGATCGTGGCGAACGAGCGGCTGCTCGGCACACTGCTCGCCGAACACCTGCCCGGGGTCGTCTACACCAGGCCGCGCGCAGGGTACCTGGCGTGGCTCGACTTTCGGGGGATCGGTCTCGGGGACGACCCAGCGGTGCCGCTGCGGGAGCACGCGTACGTGGCGCTCAACTCCGGGCTCGGATTCGGTGCGCAGGGGCGGGGGTTCGCGCGGCTCAACCTGGCGTGCTCACCGGAGACGCTGCGCGAGGCCGTGCTCCGCATCGCGGCGGCGTACCCGTCGGGCGCGCAGGAGGGGCTCGTCTGGCACGTGGCCTGAGCGAGCGGCGGTCAGTCGTCGACGTACTGGTTGCGCCCGACGACGCGGATGCGCAGGTCGTCGTCCCGGTCCATGGCGAGGAACTCGCGGGCGACGGGGCCGACGGACGACCAGCGCAGGACCTCGGTGATCGGGGTCCCCTCGATGAACACCTGCCACACGCCGCGCTCACGGACGGCCTGCACCTCGTACGTCGCCATGCGGCGAGCGTACCGGCTCACCGCAGCCGCTTCTCGTACCACCGCATCACCGGCACCGACCCGTCCGGCTTCGACCAGTCGGCAGGGACCCGGTGCGTCATCCGCCAGCCACGGCGCTCGTACAGCCGCCAGGCACCGGGGGTCTCCTCGGTGACGTCGAGCCGCAGGACCGGCGCGGCCGCCGACTCCTCGACGGTCCCGAGCAGCGCATCGGCGAGGCCGCGGCCGCGGTGGTCGGGGTGGACGAACAGGCGTGTCACGAGGGGCGGCTCGTCGACCGCGGGAACGGCGAGGCCGACGTGGCCGACCGGGTCGTCGTTGACCGTGGCGGTCCAGGCGGCCAGGTGACCGGGCGGGGAGAGCCACGCGGCGGGGTCGTCGGGCCACCGTGCCGGGTAGCCGCCCCCGTGCGTCCGACGCAGTACGTCGACGACCCGCGGGAGGTCGGACTCGGAGCGTGGCCGGATGTCCATCGGGGTCGACGCTGGCGGGCGCTCAGAGGTCGAGCACCATGTGCACGTCGGCGCGGACGTAGGGGCTCGGTGCGACCTCGTCGTGGTCGAGGTGGCGGAAGCCGAACGCCTCGTACAGGTGCACGGCGCTCGCCAGACCGCTGTTGCTCTCGAGCGCGACCCGGCGCGCGCCCAGCGCCCGAGCACGGTCGAGGGCGGCGGCGATGAGCCTCCGGCCGGTGCCGTGCCCCTGGTGCGCGGGCGAGACCGCCATCTTCACGAGTTCGACCACGCCGTCGCCGACCGGCATGATCCCGATGCAGCCGATGACCTCGGTGTCGAGGCGTGCGACGAACACCGCACCGCCGGGCTCGACGACGCGGCCGACGGGGTCGCCGAGGATCGCACGGTCCTCGTCCTCGAGCGTGAAGTACCGCTCGATCCACGCCTCGTTGAGCGTGCGGAACGCTTCGGCGTCGGCGGCGGAGGACAGTTCAGCGATGGTGAGGGTGTGCGTCGCGTCGGGCATGCGTCCATCCTCGATCGACGACGCAGTCGCGTCCAATACTCGTTCGTGCTGATCGATATGCTGCGTGCATGGATGTCGACCTCCGGCAGCTGCGGGCGTTCCTCGCCGTCGCGGACGAGCTGCACTTCGGGCGGGCGGCCGAGCGCCTCCGCATCGCGCAACCCGCGCTCTCGCAGCAGATCCGGCGGACCGAGCGCGACCTCGGCGTCGACCTGTTCGTGCGGACGTCGCGGAGCGTCGCGCTGACCGCAGCGGGGCGCGTGCTCCAGGGCCGTGCGCGGTCGCTGCTCGACCAGGCACAGCGGGACCTCGACGAGGTTGTCCGCGTCGGGCGCGGCGAGGCCGGACGGCTCGACGTGGGGTTCGTAGTCTCAGCGCTGCCGCTCGGGCCGATCGAGCGCGTCCAGGCCTTCCGGCAGCGGTTCCCGCTCGTCCGCGTCGAGCTGACGGAGGGCTACTCGTCGACGCTCCTCGCCCGGATCGTCCGCGGCGAGCTCGACCTGGCGGTCCTGCGCGACCCCGACCCGGACCCGGCCGTGCGCTTCCTGCCGTTCCGGACCGAGCGGTTCGTCGCCGCGGTCCCGCGCGGACACCGGCTCGCGGACCGGGCGGCGATCCGGGGCACCGAGCTGGTCGACGACCCGTTCGTGTTCTTCCCCGCGGTCGCCGGTGCGGTCGCGACCGAGCGCAACCTCGCACCCGTGGTCGACGACGGACGGCGGCCCGAGGTCGTGCAGGAGGCGACGACCTGGGCGACCGTGCTGCACCTCGTCGGTGCGGGGCTCGGCGTGACGATCGCCCCGGAGAGCGCGACGCTCGCGGCACCCGACTCCGTCGTCCTGCTCCCGCTGCAGGACGACCCGCACCGCAGCGAACTGGTGTGGGCGGTCCGGGCCGACGACGACCGCGAGATCCTCCGGAACTTCATCGCCGCGACCGGGTCCTGACCGCGCGCCCGACGCTCGCGGCGCCGGACGCCCTCAGCCGAGCGGCAGCACCGGAGCGCGCTGGTCGCCGAGCTCGTCCTCGTGCCACGGCCGGGCACCGCGCAGCGCCAGCCCGAGCTGCACGAGCACGAACGCCACGTGCGGCTCGACGTCCGGGTCCCACGCGCCCTCGACCCCCAGGCCGAGCGCGGCGAGCTCGTCGTCGGCCTCGTCGCGGATGCTGAGGCTCCAGCGGCCGTCGCCCTGCTCCTCGACGACGGCCCAGCGAGCGGTGTCGAACCGGCTCACGCGGTCTTCGCGACGTCCTCGGTGAAGTTCCGCACGCGCCCGAGCAGTGCCTCGCCGCGCATCGCGATCGTCGCCGGCGGGTTGAGGTGCGGCGGCGCCGTGCGGATGAGCATCGAGCAGCCGAGGTCCTCACAGATGTACGACCCGATGGTGTTGCCGTTCCGGCCCGACTCGCCGGCGCGGGCGGCGGAGAACAGGCGGACCTGCGTCGCAGGCTGCGGGGAGTGGCAGAACGAGCACATCGCGGCGATGCCCGGGCGGAGCGAGCCCCCGGCGGACCGGACGACGATGCCCACCGGGCGGTCGTCGATCCAGGACACGATGTAGCCGCGGCGGGCGGCCTGCGGGTCGCGCCAGCCGAGGAACTCGCGCTCGTCCCACAGCATCTCGTGCAGGCCGGGGATGGGGAGCTGCTCGAGCTCGTCCGGGGTGGCGTTCACGAACGACGAACGGATGTCTGCTTCGGTCAGTGGCTTCACGGTGCCTGCAACCCTATGCCTCACCGCCGACGTGCGCGCGGCGGTCGTCAGCCCAGCCGGGAGGCGCGGATCGCCCCGAGCGCGCTCGTCCCGTCCGCCACGAGCACCGCTCGGCGCAGGGCGTCGCGTCCGACGCGTCGGGCCGCCGCGTCGTCGGCCGCGAACTCGACGAGCACGCGCGTCGAGCGCGCCATGGCGCGCGCGCCGGGCACCCACGGGACCGCGCGCTCGATCGACTCGGCGACCGCGACGGCGACCGCGTGGCGCTGGGTCAGGTGGGCGCGCTCGTGGGCGACCACGGCCTCCAGTTCGTCGGTCCGCAGCAGGTCCGCGAGCCCGGTGCTCACGAGCACGCCGCCCGCGCGACCGGGCACCGCGCAGGCGAGCGCGTGGTCCGCCTCGACGAGCGCGACGGGGGTGCCGTCGATCTCGCGGTGCGGCGCGGCGCCGGACCGCATCGCCTGCCGGACCGCCTCGTGCTCGGCGCCGGGACGGACGCGGACCGCGACGACGAACGCGGCCACGCCGAGGAGCGCGACGCCGAGGTTCAGGCCGTGCGTCGGGGACTCGGCGAGCCGGAAGGGGTCGAGCGGGCGGTCGGCCACGACGACGAGGGCGACCCCGACCACGAAGCCGACCACGCCCAGCACGACCGCGACGGACCACGAGACGAGCGCCGTCCGGGGCCGGTCGATCGTCCAGGCGGACCGGGTCAGGACGCGCGGGGCGACCACCACGACGACGAGGGCGAGGGCGATGAGGGCGACTCCGGCGACGACCACTGCTCAGTTCCGGTCAGGAGCGGGCTCGGGCGTCGAGGGCGCGGCGCAGGACGTCGAGGTCGTCCGAGGCGAGCGACCCGGTGAACTGCAGCAGCGCGGCCTCGCGGTCCGACGCGGCGGCGAGCGCGCTCGACATGAGCGAGGCGGTCTGCTGCTCCCGGCTGTGCACGGCGCGGAAGGTCAGCGGGGCGTCGTCGTGCTCGCGCCGTTCGACCTGGCCCTTGCGGCCGAGGCGGTCGAGCACGGTGAGCACGGTGGTCAGCGCCGGGCGCGGCTCCGGGAAGGCGTCGAGGACCTGCCGCGCGGTGCACCCGGAGTCGTCGCCGCCGTCCGCCGCGGCGCGCAGGGTCTCGAGGACGGCCTGTTCGAGCTGCCCGCGGGGGCGCGATCGCTGTCCTGCCATCCCCGCATTCTACGAGACGTCGAACGCCCGGCCGCGACACATGCCCGAAACGCGGGATCGGTATGCTCGTCGCAGCACAACTCAACACCGGCCGATCACCCGCCGCGGGAGAGCCGAGCGCACGCGCACGGCACCGAAGGAGCAACCTCCCCGTCAATCTCTCAGGTCCCACACCGCAGCGGACAGGCCACTCTGAAAAGCAGGCACGCGTCCCCGCCCGGGCGTCCGCGGTGTCTCGCCCACGGTGAAAGCCGCCGGACCTCACGGGCCGCGGTGAAACTCTCAGGCCCATGACAGAGGGGGAGTTCCCACCCGACGACGTCCGTCGGGTCCTGCCGATGCCAGGAGAACTCCGTCATGCGTTCCTCCCCACTCGAGTCCGCGCACGAGGCCGCGGGCGCCACCTTCACCGACTTCGCCGGCTACCGCATGCCCGTGCGGTACTCGTCCGACCTCGCCGAGCACCACGCGGTGCGCACGGCTGCCGGGGTCTTCGACCTGTCGCACATGGCCGAGGTCGGAGTCAGCGGCCCCGACGCCGTGGCGTTCCTCGACCATGCGCTCGCCGGGTCCTTCGGCGCGATGCCGGTCGGCCGCGCGAAGTACTCGCTCCTCCTGGCCGAGGACGGCGGGATCCTCGACGACCTCGTCGTCTACCGCACGGGGGAGGACGTCTTCCTCGTCGTCGCGAACGCCGCGAACCGGGTCGTCGCCGTCGACGCCCTGACCGAACGCGTCGCGGGCTTCGACGTCGTCGTGTCGGACGACTCCGACAGCACCGCCCTCGTGGCGATCCAGGGTCCGGCCGCGGCGGGCACGCTCGACGCGCTGGTCGTGGCCGATCGTCTGCAGCCCGAGACCCCGCTGGACGAGCTCCGCTACTACCGGGTCCTGCACGCGCTGTTCGACGGCGCCGAGGTGCTCGTCGCGCGCACCGGCTACACGGGCGAGGACGGCTTCGAGATCTACAGCGACACCGACGTCGCGACCGTGATCTGGGACGCGCTGCTCGAGACCGGTGCCGACCGCGGCGTGGTGCCCGCCGGACTCGCCGCCCGCGACACCCTGCGGCTCGAGGCCGGCATGCCGCTCTACGGGCACGAGCTCGACCCCACCGTCCGTCCGGCACAGGCCGGACTCGGTCGGGTCGTCGCCACCTCGGGGTCGTTCGTCGGGGACGCCGGCGTACAGCCCGCGGAGGACGCCCGCGTGCTCGTCGGCCTCGTGACCGAGGGACGCCGTGCGCCGCGCGCCGGGTACGACGTGGTGCACGACGGGCAGGTCGTCGGCACCGTCACCTCCGGGGCGCTCTCGCCGACGCTGGGACACCCCGTCGCCATGGCCTTCGTCGACCCGGCCGTGGCCGGCGAGGGACAGCTCCTGCACATCGACGTCCGCGGGACCGCGATCCCCAGCATCGTCACCCCGTTCCCCTTCTACCGTCGCACTCCGAGAGGCTGACACCGTGACCGACCAGACCGCACTCCAGTACACCGCCGACCACGAGTGGATCCTCGTCGAGGGCGACACCGTCACCGTCGGCATCACCGACCACGCCGCCGAGCAGCTCGGTGACGTCGTCTACGTCGAGCTGCCCGCCGTGGGCACCGCGACGACCGCCGGCGAGCAGATCGGCGAGATCGAGTCGACCAAGAGCGTCGGCGAGCTCTTCGCCCCGATCGAGGGCGAGGTGGTCGCGATCAACGACGCCGTCGTCGACGCCCCCGACACCGTCAACCAGGACCCGTTCGGTGCCGGCTGGCTCGTCAAGCTCAAGGTCGACGGCACCTCGTTCCCCGAGGACCTGATGGACCACGACGCGTACCGGGCGTCGATCGCATGACCCGGGCACAGGAGAACCTCCAGACGTCCTTCGCCGACCGGCACATCGGCACGACGGCCGCCGACCAGCAGGTCATGCTCGACGCGGTCGGACAGCCCTCGCTCGACGCCCTCGTCCGCGCGGCGATCCCGGCGTCGATCCACGCCGCTCCGGCCGAGCGCTCGACGATCCCCGCCGCCGTCGGCGAGACCGAGGCGCTCGCCGAGCTCCGCACGAAGGCCGGCCGCAACACCGTCCGTCGCGCGATGATCGGCCTCGGATACCACGGCACCCTCACGCCCGCGGTGATCCAGCGGAACGTGCTCGAGAACCCGAGCTGGTACACGGCCTACACGCCGTACCAGCCGGAGATCTCGCAGGGCCGCCTCGAAGCGCTCATCAACTTCCAGACGATGGTGTCCGACCTCACCGGCATGGCCACCGCGGGTGCATCGATGCTCGACGAGGGCACCGCCGTGGTCGAGGGCATGCTGCTCGCCCGGCGCGCGTCGAAGGTCAAGGGCGACGCGTTCCTCGTGGACGCCGACCTCCTGCCGCAGACCCGTGCCCTGCTCGACCACCGCGCCGACGCCGTGGGCATCGCCCTGCGCGGGTTCGACCCCGTCGAGGGTCCGTCGGACGAGCAGCTCGAGGGTGCGTTCGGCGTCGTCCTGCAGTACCCGGGCGCCTCCGGCCGGATCGTCGACCCGTCGCGCACGATCGAGCGCGTGCACGCCGGCGGCGGCATCGCCGTCGTCGCCGCCGACCTCCTCGCTATGACGCTCCTCGCCAGCCCGGGCGACCTCGGCGCCGACGTCGCCGTCGGCACGAGCCAGCGCTTCGGCGTCCCGCTCGGCTTCGGCGGCCCGCACGCCGGGTACCTCGCCGTCCGTGCCGGACTCGAGCGCCAGCTCCCCGGTCGCCTGGTCGGGGTGTCCTTCGACGCCGACGGGCAGATGGCCTACCGCCTCAGCCTGCAGACCCGCGAGCAGCACATCCGTCGCGAGAAGGCGACGAGCAACATCTGCACCGCGCAGGTGCTCCTCGCCGTGATGGCGTCGATGTACGCCGTCTACCACGGGCCCGAGGGGCTGCGCTTCATCGCCGACCGGGTCGCCCGGACGACGTCGGCGCTCGCCGGGGTGGCTCGTGACGCCGGGTTCGAGGTGGTGCACGAGCACTGGTTCGACACGCTCACCCTGCGTGCTGCCGGACGTGCCGAGTCGGTGATCGACGCAGCGCGCGACGCCGGGTACCTGCTCCACCTGGTCGACGCCGACACCGTGCAGCTCTCGGTGGACGAGACGACCACGCCGGACGACGTGAGCGCGCTCGCCCACGTGTTCGGGGTCGTGGACGCGACCGTCCCGGCGGCGGAGGCCGCCGTGCGGGACGCGGCCACGGGCCTCCCGTCCGACCTGCTGCGGAGCAGCGAGTACCTGACGCACCCCGTGTTCAGCGCGCACCGCAGCGAGACCCGCATGATGCGGTACCTCAAGCACCTCGCCGACAAGGACTACGCGCTCGACCGCGGCATGATCCCGCTGGGCAGCTGCACGATGAAGCTCAACGCGGCGACCGAGATGGCGGCGGTCACCTGGCCGGAGTTCGCGAACGTGCACCCGTTCGCGCCCCGGTCGGACGTCGAGGGCTACCTCGACATGATCGGCGACCTCGAGACCTGGCTGGCCGAGGTCACCGGCTACGACACCGTCTCGCTGCAGCCGAACGCCGGCAGCCAGGGCGAGCTCGCGGGGCTGCTCGCCATCCGCGGGTACCACCGCTCGCGCGGTGACCTCGACCGGACGGTCTGCCTCATCCCGTCGAGCGCGCACGGCACGAACGCCGCGTCGGCCGTCCTCGCCGGCATGCGGGTCGTCGTCGTGGCGTGCGACGAGGACGGCAACGTCGACCTCGCCGACCTCCGCGCCAAGACGGCCGCCCACGCGGAGACCCTTGCGGCGCTGATGATCACGTACCCGTCGACGCACGGCGTGTACGAGCACGACGTCCGTGAGGTCTGCGACGCCGTGCACGACGCCGGCGGCCAGGTGTACGTCGACGGCGCGAACCTCAACGCCCTGCTCGGGCACGCCCGCTTCGGCGACTTCGGCGGCGACGTGTCGCACCTCAACCTGCACAAGACCTTCTGCATCCCGCACGGCGGCGGCGGCCCGGGCGTCGGGCCGGTCGCGGCGAAGGCGCACCTCGCGCCGTTCCTGCCGGGGCACGCGATGGCGCAGCAGGTCGACCGACGCCCGGGCTCGTCGGCCGACGGCACCGACGGCCGCCTCGCGCACGCCGGCGGCCCGGTCTCCGCGGCGCCGTACGGCAGCCCGAGCATCCTGCCGATCACGTGGACCTACGTCCGCATGATGGGACTCGAGGGGCTCACGCGCGCGACCGAGGCCGCGGTGCTCGGCGCGAACTACATCGCCTCGCGGCTCCGTGACGCGTTCCCCGTGCTCTACACGGGGGAGTCGGGGCTCGTCGCCCACGAGTGCATCCTCGACCTGCGTCCGCTGCGCGAGACGTCGGGCATCACCGTGGACGACGTCGCCAAGCGCCTCGTCGACTACGGGTTCCACGCGCCGACCATGTCGTTCCCGGTCGCCGGCACCCTCATGGTGGAGCCGACCGAGAGCGAGGACCTCGCCGAGCTCGACCGGTTCGTCGACGCCATGCTGGCGATCCGCGCCGAGGCGGCGGCGGTCGAGCGGGGGGAGTGGCCGGCGGACGACAACCCGCTCGTGCACGCCCCGCACACGGCGGCGTCCGCGATCTCGGGGGAGTGGACGCACCCCTACACGCGGGAGCAGGCGGTCTACCCGGTCCCGGGCATCAGCGCCCGGAAGTACTGGCCCCCGGTGCGTCGGATCGACCAGGCGTACGGCGACCGCAACCTGGTGTGCGCGTGCCCGCCGATCGAGGCCTTCGCCTGATCGACGTCACGCGACGGCGGAGACGTCGTCGAACGCGTAGCGTGTGCCCCGTCCGGTGATCCGGGCGGGGCACACCCGTCTCCGTGGCCGGGAGTGGATGGGAGCGCTCCAGCTCCGGGCGAGGGCTGCTCGTCTTGCACACGGTGTGCGCTCGTGCAACATGTTCGATGCGGAAGCAACAAACCCGCACGGCCCCGGCGCGAGCGCCCGAATCTTGCATCCTCTCGCAACGATCCTGCAACTTGGTTTCCGGTTTGTAACCGATGGTCGCTGGGTTTGGTCGGGGGTCCTGGCACTGCCTACAGTGCAAGGACAAGCGCGCCCGGCAGCACCTCTGTGCCTGGCGCGTCCCATGCACCAGGAGGAACCTTGATCAAGAAGCGCGCTGGGCTCTCTGCCCTCGCCGTGCTCGGGGCCACAGCAATCGCCCTGACCGGCTGCTCCAGCAACGGCAGCAGCAACGGCGGTGACTCGGGCTCGACCAACGCGTCGGGCATCGTCACCACGAACGGCTCCGAGCCCCAGAACCCGCTCATCCCCTCGAACTCCACCGAGACCGGTGGCGGCAAGATCATCACGTCGATCTTCGAGGGTCTCGTCTCCTACGACGCCGACGGCAAGCCGGTGAACGAGGTCGCGAAGAGCATCACCACCGATGACTCGAAGACCTACGACATCAAGCTCAACACCGGCTACACCTTCACCAACGGTGAGAAGGTCACGGCGGAGTCCTTCACGAAGGCGTGGAACTGGGCGGCGCAGAAGTCGAACGCGCAGGGCGCGAGCTACTTCTTCGAGAACATCGAGGGCTACGACGCCGACAAGGACTCGGAGCTCACCGGCCTGAAGGTCGTCGGCGACGACGAGTTCACCGTCGCGCTGAAGTCGGCGCAGTCGGACTTCCCGCTGTCGCTCGGCTACTCGGCCTTCATGCCGCTGCCGTCGTCGTTCTACGACGACACCAAGGCGTTCGGTGAGAACCCGATCGGCAACGGCCCGTACAAGCTCGACGGCAAGGGTGCGTGGACGCACAACCAGTCGATCAAGCTGGTCACGAACTCGGACTACGCGGGCAAGCGCAAGCCGAAGAACGGTGGTCTCACGATCACGTTCTACACCTCGCAGGACACCGCCTACGCGGACGTGCAGGGCGGCAACCTCGACGTCCTCGACGCGATCCCGGACAGCGCCTTCCAGACCTACAAGTCGGACTTCCCCGACTCGAACGTCAACCAGGCCGCGGCGATCTTCCAGGGCTTCTACCTGCCCTACTACCTGAAGCACTGGAGCGGCGACGAGGGCAAGCTCCGTCGTGAGGCCCTGTCGATGGCGGTCAACCGCAAGCAGATCACCGACAAGATCTTCGACGGCACGCGCACCCCGGCCAAGGACTTCACCTCCCCGGTGATCTCCGGCTGGAACGGCGACCTCGAGGGCTCGGACGTGCTCGAGTACAACCCCGACGAGGCCAAGAAGCTCTGGGCCGAGGCGAACAAGATCGCCCCGTACGACGAGACCCTGTCGATCGCCTACAACGCGGACGGCGGCCACGAGGCCTGGGTGACCGCGGTCACCAACTCGATCTCCAACACGCTCGGCATCAAGGCCGAGGGCAAGGCGATCCCGACGTTCCAGGAGGCCCTGGACGCGCAGACGCAGGACAAGCTCACGGGCGGTAGCCGCACCGGTTGGCAGGCCGACTACCCGTCGCTGTACAACTTCCTCGGCCCGACCATGGGTGAGGGCTCGTCGAGCAACTACGCGCGCTACGACTCGACCGAGTACAACGACCTGCTCGCGAAGGGCCGTTCGGCCGCCACCGTCGAAGAGGGCAACAAGATCTTCGACCAGGCCCAGGAGCTGCTCTTCAAGGACCTGCCCGAGATCCCGCTCTGGTACTCCAACGTCACCGGCGTCTGGTCGGCCGACAACGTGAAGAACGTCAAGTTCGGTTGGGACTCCGTGCCGCTGTACTACGACATCGAGGTCACCAAGTAACACCGGTCTCCCTGCGGTCGAACACCGCGGAGACCCACCGCGAGCAGGTATCCTGCTCCGCGGCCACCGGACGGGGGTCCGGAGACCACACGGTCTCCGGGCCCCCGTACCTCGGCGGCAACACCACCCCCACCACCGCGGGCGCCGCCGCCCGCACCGGACACCCGTGCCGACCCGCGAGCCGTCCACCCCTTCACGACATGAACCTGAACGACACGCGCCCCGCGCAGGACCGAGCGATCTGATGCTCTGGTACCTCGGCAAGCGCCTCCTGCAGCTCATCCCCGTCTTCTTCGGGGCCACGTTCCTCATCTACTTCATGGTCTTCTCGCTGCCCGGCGACCCGATCGCCGCGCTGTTCGGCGACCGCCAGCCGTCGCCGCAGGTGATCGAGCAGCTCCGGCAGCAGTACAACCTGGACAAGCCGTTCCTGGTGCAGTACCTGCTGTGGATCGGTGGCGTGTTCCGCGGCGACCTCGGTGTCACCTACTCGGGCCTGCCGGTGTCGCAGCAGCTCGCGTCGGCGTTCCCGATCACCGCGCGCCTCGCGCTCCTCTCCCTGCTGTTCGAGGCCGTCGCCGGCATCGTCGTCGGCGTCATCGCGGGTCTGCGCAAGGGCAAGTGGTTCGACACCACCGCCCTCGTCGTCTCGCTGCTGCTCATCTCGGTCCCGACCTTCGTCGTCGGCTTCCTGCTGCAGTACGTCTTCGGCATCCAGCTCGGACTGTTCCGCGTCACCGTCTCCGGCCAGGCGCCGTGGTCGGAGCTCGTGCTCCCGGCGATCGTGCTCGCGACGGTCTCGTTCGCGTACATCGTCCGACTCACGCGAGCGAGCGTCGCCGAGAACATGAACGCGGACTTCGTCCGGACCGCCACCGCGAAGGGCCTGCCCCGTCGCCGCGTGGTCGGCGTGCACATCTTCCGCAACTCGCTCATCCCCGTGGTGACCTACCTCGGTGTCGACATCGGCAACCTGATGGTCGGCGCGGTCGTGACCGAGGGCATCTTCAACATCAACGGCGTCGGCGGTACGGTCTTCCGCGCCGTCAAGCTCGGCGAGGGCCCCACGGTCGTCTCGTTCGTCGCCGTGATGGTCATCATCTTCATGCTCGCCAACCTCCTGGTCGACCTGCTCTACGCCGTCCTGGACCCGAGGATCCGCTATGCCAAGTAACGCCGAACCCCGCTCCGTGACGCACTACGTGGCGCCGATCGAGGAGACGCCGCTGCAGGCGGTGGACCAGGTCGACGAGACGGAGAAGACCCGGTCGACCTGGACCGACGCGTGGGAGTCCATGCGCGGCCGACCGACCTTCTGGATCTCCTCGGTCCTCATCCTGCTCGTGCTCGTCGTCGCGATCTTCCCCGGGCTGTTCACCCACGTGGACCCGCGCGCGGCGAACCTCGACTTCAGCGACGAGGGTGCCCGTCCGGGGCACCCGCTCGGGTACAACCGCCAGGGATACGACGTGTACGCCCGTGTCATCTGGGGTGCGCGCAGCTCGGTCATCGTCGGCCTCGTCGCCACGATCCTGGTGTCGCTCGTCGGCATCATCATCGGCGCCCTCGCCGGCTTCTACGGCGGCTGGCTCGACACGATCGTCTCCCGCATCGGCGACATCTTCTTCTCGATCCCGACCATCCTCGGCGCGATCGTGATCATGTCGGTCATCCCGGCGCGCAACGCGATCACGGTGGCCCTCGTGCTCGCCGCGTTCGCGTGGCCGCAGATCGCCCGCATCATGCGCGGCGCCGTGCTCAGCGCGAAGCAGTCCGACTACGTCACCGCCTCCGCGGCGCTCGGCGTCAGCCGCTTCACCACGCTGGTCCGCCACGTGATCCCGAACGCGATCGCACCGGTCATCGTCATCGCGACGGTGTCGCTCGGTTCGTTCATCGTCGCCGAGGCCACCCTGTCGTTCCTCGGCATCGGGCTGCCGCCGTCGGCGCTCAGCTGGGGCCTCGACATCGGCACCGCGCAGACGTCGATCCGCACCAACCCGTCGACGATCTTCTGGCCGTCCGCCGCCCTGTCCATCACCGTGCTCGCGTTCCTGCTCCTCGGCGACGTGGTCCGCGACGCGCTCGACCCGAAGGCGAGGGCCCGTCGATGACCGAGACGCTCACCGATCCCACCACCCGTCGTCCGGCCGGTTCCGGCGCGCCGCTGCTCGAGGTCTCCGGCCTGCAGGTCGGGTTCCGCACCCAGAGCGGTCTCGTGCAGGCCGTCCGCGGCGTCGACTTCACCCTCGAGCAGGGCGAGCGCCTGGCGATCGTCGGCGAGTCCGGTTCGGGCAAGTCGACCAGCGCGCAGGCGATCATCAAGCTGCTCGCCGGCACCGGCGAGGTCACCGGCGGGTCGATCAAGTTCAACGGGCGCGAGCTCGTCGGGCTGTCCGACAAGGAGATGGCCGGCATCCGCGGGAAGGAGATCGGCTACGTCCCGCAGGACCCGATGTCGAACCTCAACCCGCTGTGGTCGATCGGCTTCCAGGTCGAGGAGGCCATCAAGGCCAACGGCATGGCCACCGGCAAGCACGCGATCCGCGCCCGCGCGGTCGAGGTGCTGCAGGAGGCCGGCCTCGGCGACGCCGCCACCCGGCTCAAGCAGTTCCCGCACGAGTTCTCCGGCGGCATGCGGCAGCGCGTGCTCATCGGCATCGGTCTGTCGAGCCGCCCACAGCTGCTCATCGCCGACGAGCCGACCTCGGCACTCGACGTCACCGTGCAGCGGATCATCCTCGACCACCTCGAGACGCTGACCCGCGACTTCGGGACCTCGGTCCTGTTCATCACGCACGACCTCGGGCTCGCCGCCGAGCGCGCCGAGAAGCTCGTCGTGATGTACAAGGGGCAGGTCGTCGAGTCGGGTCCGTCCAAGGAGATCCTGGCGAACCCGCAGCACCCGTACACGCAGCGCCTCGTCGCCGCGGCCCCCTCGCTCGCGAGCCGCCGCATCCAGTCGAAGGTGCAGCACCAGCGGGTCGACATCGCGGACGCCGGGAGCGAGGACGACGAGCTCATCGCCCGCGCCCAGGAGCGGGAGCACCACCCGAAGCAGGACCTCATCGTGGTGAAGAACCTCCAGAAGGTCTACAAGCTCCGCGGCAAGAACCTGCAGTCCCGTGAGCTGAAGGCCGTCGACGACGTGTCCTTCGCGATCCCGAAGGGCACCACCACGGCGCTCGTCGGGGAGTCGGGTTCGGGCAAGTCGACCGTCGCGAAGCTCGTGCTGCAGCTCGAGTCGATCACGAGCGGGTCGGTCACCTTCGACGGCATCGACATCGGCGCGCTGAAGGGGAAGGACCTCTTCGACTTCCGCCGCCGCGTGCAGCCGGTGTTCCAGGACCCGTACGGCTCGCTGGACCCGATGTACAACGTCGGGAACACGATCGCCGAGCCCCTCGCCACGCACAAGGTCGGCGACAAGGCGAGCCGTCGGGCCCGCGTGCTCGAGCTCCTCGACCAGGTCGCACTGCCGAAGTCGATGGTGAACCGCTACCCGAACGAGCTGTCCGGTGGCCAGCGGCAGCGCATCGCCGTCGCGCGTGCACTCGCGCTGAAGCCCGAGGTCATCGTGCTCGACGAGGCGGTCTCCGCGCTCGACGTGCTCGTGCAGGGGCAGATCCTCGACCTGCTGACCGAGCTGCAGACCGAGCTCGACCTGACCTACCTCTTCATCACGCACGACCTCGCCGTCGTCCGCCTCGTCGCGGACAACGTCTGCGTCATGCGCAAGGGGCAGATCGTCGAGAAGGCGACGACCGACGAGGTCTTCGCCTCCCCGCAGGAGCAGTACACGAAGGACCTGCTCGCCGCGATCCCGGGTGCCGGGTTCGAGTTCGGGCGCTGATCCGTCTGGGCACCACCGAGGCCGGACGTACCGTCCTCCGCGCAGGTCGCGGGGGAGCGGTCACGTCCGGCCTCGTCGCCGTCGTGGCCCTGCTGCTGCTCGTCGACGCGGGTGTGCGCGGGAGCTGGGACGTCGTGCTCGCCGCGGTCGGCCCGCTCGCGGTGCTGCTCTGGGCGCTCTGGGTCCTGACGTACCGGCCGTCGATCCGACTCGACGACGGTGCGCTCACCGTCGTCAACCCGCTCCGCGTCACGCGCGTGCCGTGGGGCGAGGTCGCCGACGTCCGGCTGCGGTGGCAGATCGTGGTCGAGGCGAGCGACGGTCGGAAGGTCGCGTGCTGGGGCGGACCGTCGCTGCCCCGCCCGAAGCCGGCGCGGCGGGGCGAGCCCCGGACGCTCCCGCAGCCCGACGAGATGCGGGTGCTGCTCGACCGCTGGGCGGCTCGGCGCGATGCCGGGGCCGCCGGCGGCGCGGTGCACCGCGGGTGGGACCGCGAGGCCCTGCTCGTCGGGGCGGGTGCCCTCGCCCTGCTCGCCGTCTCGCTGCTGAGCGTCGCCCTGCGCTGACCGCGCCGCGCTGACGGCGACCGCTCGCCGGACGGGAGGCGCGTGTCGGGCCGGCCCCGAGCCTCCCGTCCGTCGTCGGCTCGCCGTCCCGTCGCGGCGCGAGCGGGCGTTCTCCGTCCCGCTCACCGACGCCCACGGCGTCTTCCGCCCGCTCGCGGTCGCTCCTCCCGGACGGGCGGACCCGTGCGCAGCTCGCGCCGAGCGGGCGGATCCTGCCGCGCGGACATCGGTGCGCGGGCCGGTTCCGCGCGTTCGGCGACCGCGTGCCGTGCTCGACCCTCCCCGCCCCGCGAACGGGCGGTTCCCGTGGTGCCGACGCGGGCAGGCGGTGCGGTTCTGCCCGCTCGTGGCCGCTCCTCTCGAGCGGGCGGATCGTGCGGCATCGAGCCCGGTGCGCGGGCCGGTTCCGCCCGCTCGCGATCCGGCGCGCGCCGGGCGCACCGAGCGGGCAGATCACGTCGACCGGACGACCCGGGCGTGACGGACGAGGCCCGCTCGTGCGGCGGACCGGACCGGCGCCACCACGCACCGGACGGGAGGCGCGTGGCCGCCCCGCCCCGCACCTCCCGTCCGTCGGTGGGTCAGACCGCCGCTGCGGCCGCGTGCTCCGTCAGCAGGTGCTCCTGGTCGGTCTGCACGCACGCCACACCGCGACCGGCGACGTCCTGCAGCCGGGGGTCGATCGTCCGGCACTGCTGCTGGCGACCCTCGTCGAGGAGCTGGTAGAGCGGGCACCGGGTGCGGAACCGGCAGCCGTCGATGCGCTCCGTCGGCGAGGGCAGGTCGCCCTGCAGCAGGATGCGACCCCGGTCGGCCTCGGCGTCGGGGTCCGGCACGGGCACGGCGGACAGCAGTGCGCGGGTGTACGGGTGCTGCGGGTCGTCGAACACCCGGTCGCCCTCGCCGTACTCGACGATCCGGCCCAGGTACATGACCGCGACGTCGTCGGCGATGTGCCGGACGACGGACAGGTCGTGCGCGACGAACAGGTAGGACAGGCCCAGGCGGTGCTTGAGGTCCTCGAGCAGGTTGATCACGCCGGCCTGCACGGACACGTCGAGCGCGGACACGGGCTCGTCGAGCACGAGGATCTTCGGCTCGACGATGAGCGCCCGGGCGATGCCGATGCGCTGCCGCTGCCCGCCCGAGAACTCGTGCGGGTACCGGTCGATGTAGCTCGGCTCGAGGCCGACGAGCTCGAGGACGTCGCGCACCCGTCGGCGGATCTCGTCCTTCGCGACCCCGTGCACGGTCAGCGGTTCGCCGATCACCGAGCCGATGTCGAGCCGCGGGTCGATGGAGGCCATCGGGTCCTGGAACACGACCTGGATGTCACTGCGGAGCGCGCGGCGGTCGCGCTTCGACAGCGTGCCGGTGTCGACCCCGTTGACCCGGATGGTGCCCTGCTGGGCGCCGGCGAGCTCGAGGATCTCCATGATCGTCGTGGTCTTGCCGCAGCCGGACTCGCCGACCAGTCCGAGGACCTGCCCGCGCTTCAGCGTCAGCGAGATCCCGTCGACGGCGTGCACCTCGCCGATGCGGCGGCGGAAGACGGCGCCCTTGGTGAGCGGGAACGTCTTCACGACGTCCTGCAGCTCGAGCACGACGTCGTCGCCGTGGTCGATCGTCGACTCGGGGACGTCCTCGGGGCGGGGGAAGATCTCGGAGCGCGCGAGGGTGCCGGCGGCGATCTCGTCGCGTCGGATGCAGGCGGCGACGTGGTCGTCGTCGAACGCGCCGTTCGAGATCGTCGGCACGGCTCCGGTGAGCACGGGGTTGTCCACCCCGGCCGGCACGCTCGGTGCGAGCAGGGCCGGCTCGCCGTCGCGGCAGGCGTCGAGGACCGCGGGGCAGCGGTCCGCGAACGGGCAGCCGGTCGGCTTCGCGGTGAGGAGCGGCGGGCGACCCTCGAGCGGCACGAGACGCTCGGCGCGCGACGAGGTCATGTTCGGCATCGAGCGGAGCAGGCCGATCGTGTACGGCATCACCGGCTCGTGGAACAGCGGTCCGACGGGCGCCGTCTCGACGATCCGGCCCGCGTACATGACCGCGACCCGGTCGGCGTTGCCGGCGACGACGCCGAGGTCGTGCGTGATGAGCACGACGGCGGCACCGGTCATGTCCTTCGCGGTCTGCAGCACGTCGAGGATCTGCGCCTGGATCGTCACGTCGAGCGCCGTCGTCGGTTCGTCGGCGATGATGAGCTTCGGGTCGTTCGCGATGGCGATCGCGATCATCGCGCGCTGCCGCATGCCGCCGGAGAACTCGTGCGGGAATGCGTCGAGGCGTCGTGCCGCGTTCGGGATGCCGACGGCGCGCAGGAGTTCCTCGGCGCGGACCCGGGCGGCCTGCGCGGTCAGCGCCCGGTCGTGCAGCTTGAGGCCCTCGACGATCTGCTGCCCGATCGTGTACACCGGCGTCAGCGCGGAGAGCGGGTCCTGGAACACCATCGCGATGTCGCTCCCACGGAGCCGGGACATCTCGCGGTCGGAGCGCCCGACGAGCTCCTGGCCGTCGAACCGGATGCTGCCCTCGACGTGCGCGGAGGACGGCAGCAGGCCCATCACGGCCATGGAGGACACCGACTTGCCGGACCCGGACTCGCCGACGATCCCGAGGAACTCGCCCTGATTGACCGAGTAGTCGACACCGCGGACCGCGTGGACCGGCTTCGTCCGGGGGTTGAACGTGACGGACAGGTCGGAGACGGTGAGCAGCGGCTCAGTCACGGTTGGCTCCAGAGGTGGGGTCGATGGCGTCGCGCAGGGCGTCGCCGAGCAGGCTGGTCGACAGCACGGTCGCGACGAGGGTCGCGGCCGGCAGCACGAAGAGCCAGGGGCGGGTGACGGCGGACTGGCTGCCCGCGGCGAGCAGGGTGCCGAGGGACACGTCGGGCACCTGGATGCCGAAGCCGAAGAAGCTCAGCGCGCTCTCGGACAGGATCATCGCGCCGACGCCGAGCGTCGCGTCGATGATGAGCAGCGAGGCCACGTTCGGCAGGATGTGCCGGCGGATGATCGTGAACGAGGGCACGCCCATGAACCGCGCGGCCTTGACGTAGTCGCGCTCCCGCAGCGACATCGTCTGGCCGCGGATGACACGCGCCATGATCATCCAGCCGAAGATCGCCAGACCGATGATGAGCGCGACCCAGCTGAGGTTCTTGAACAGCGGGCTGAGGAGCACGAGCGCGTAGAACGACGGGATGACGAGCAGCAGGTCGATGCCCCAGACGAGCGCGCGGTCGACGAACCCGCCGAAGTAGCCCGCGATCGCGCCGACGATGCCCGCGATGAGCGTGGCGGCCGGCCCGGCGATGAGGCCGATGAGCAGCGACTTCTGCAGGCCCACGAGGGTCTGCGCGTAGATGTCCTGACCGATGTCGTTCGTGCCGAACCAGTGTGCGGCGCTCGGCGCGGCGCCGAAGGCCAGACCGTCGGAGTCGACGGCGTTCCAGTGGTACAGGTACGGGCCGACGAAGGCCCAGAGGAGGATGAGCAGCAGCGCACCGCCACCGATGCGGGCGCGCCAGGTGCCGAAGACCTTGCGCCAGAGCGGCGTCCGGCCGCCGGTGACCTCGACGACGTGCGCCGGCTCGCCGGCAGCCCCGTCGGTCGGGTCACCGGCAGTGGTCGTGGTGGTGGGGTCGAGTACGGACACGGGTCACACCCTCACTCGCGGGTCGAGCGCGGCGTAGAGCAGGTCCGCGAGGGTGCCTGCGATGAGCACGAGGACCGCCGTGAAGAGGATCGTGCCCGCTGCCGCGTTGATGTCGTTGTTGGTGATGCTCTGCACGAAGTACTCGCCCATGCCGTGCCAGCTGAAGACCAGTTCGGTGATGCTCGCGCCGGTCAGGATCAGCCCGAACGAGTACGCGAAGAACGTCGACATCGGGATGAGCGCGACCCGGACGCCGTGCCGCATGATGGCCGACCCGCGCGTCCGGCCCTTCGACCGGGCCGTCCGGATGAAGTCGTTCGACAGGACGTCGAGCATTGCCGACCGCTGGTAGCGCGAGTACGACGCGACGGCGCCGACGGTGAGCGAGATCGTGGGGAGCAACAGGTGCACGAGTCGGTCGCCGAGGACGGGGAGGAACCCGGTCACCCCCGGGGTGTACTCACCCGTGAAGCTGATCAGCTGCGTGCCGGTGGCGTTGTTGAAGGAGGTGGCCAGGATCATCAGGACGACCGCGATGACGAAGGGCGGCGTGGCCAGGACCGCGAACGACAGGTACGTCGAGACCTGGTCGGACGTCCGGTACTGGCGGACCGCGTTCCAGACGCCGAGCAGCACGCCGAACAGCGCGCCGAGCAGCGTGCCGATGACGAGCAGGCGGAGGCTCGTGCCGGCCCGGGCGACGATGTCCGCCGTCACCTCGGTGCCGCGGGCACTGATGCCGAGGGAACCGTGCGTGACGAGCCCGGTCCACCAGTCCCAGGTGCGGACGAGCAGCGGGGTGCCCGGGTCCGCGCCGAGCTTCTGCAGCGAGGCGTCGATCGTGCCCTGCGGCACGGCTGGGTTGCGGCCGAGGAACCGGGACGCCGGGTTCAGCGTGGAACTGGCGAGCAGGTACCCGAGGGTCGTCGCGACGATCGTCAGGATGACGTAGTTGACGATCCGCTTCGCGATGAAGGCAAGCATGGACGATGGACCTCGCTAGGGGTACGGACGGCGTTGTCGGTGACGAGAGCGTAACCCCATCCGACCACGTCGTGGTGATGCGAAGTGACGCTATGCAACATGTGTTACAGCCGTGTTTCGATTCCTCGCAGGGACTCTTGTGGTCGCTGCGGATGTGGTTAGGGTTCTCAACCAACAGACCCGACGGCAGGGGCCGTCGGGGTCGGAAGGCGCTCAGCGCAGACACATCGAAAGGGGATCCTCGCGATGCGAATGAGGATCAAGACCACCGCCGTGCTCGCCACCGCGGCCGCCGCAGCCCTCGTGCTCGCCGGCTGCTCCGGTGGTGGGACGGCGGGCGAGAGCAGTTCCGCCGTCGCCCAGTCGTCGCTGAAGTCGACCGGGTGGACGAGCGCGGACCGCGACTCGGTCAAGGACGGCGGTTCGCTGACGCTGCCGATCGACTCGGCTCCCGCCAACTTCCAGATCAGCAACCTCGACTCGGGGACGGTCGACGACCAGACGATCGCGGGGGTGTACCTGCCCGGGTTCATCCAGTTCAAGGAGAACGGCGACTGGGAGGCGAACCCGGACTTCGCGGACTCGGTGAAGCTGACGAAGGACTCGCCGCAGACCGTCGAGATCAAGATCAACCCGAAGGCCGTCTGGTCCGACGGCACGCCGATCACCGAGAAGGACGTCGCGGCGAACTGGAAGGCGCTCAACGGCACGAACCCGGCCTTCGCGCCGCTCGCCACGAACGTGTGGGAGGACGTCGAGTCCGTCGAGCAGGGCTCCGACGAGCGTGACGTGGTCATCACCTTCAAGAAGACGAACGCCGACTGGGCGAGCGTCCTCTCCGGCATCTACCCGGCCTGGGCCGTGGACACCCCCGACCACTTCAACAAGGCGTGGGCCAAGGGCCCGTACGCGGCCGACGGCAAGACCTTCGTCTCCGGCGGTCCGTACATCCTGAAGTCCTTCGACGCCAACGGCGGCGTGCTCACGTTCGAGAAGAACAGCAAGTGGTGGGGCGACACCCCGAAGCTCGACACGATCGTCTTCAAGACCGTGTCCCGCGACGGCCTCGCCCAGGCCTACGCCAACAAGGAGCTCGACGCCTTCAACCTCTACGGCAGCGCCGACAACCTGAAGACCGCGAACAGCCGGTCCGACTCGAAGATCGAGCGCTCGCTCGGCACCACCTGGCGCCACGTGACCCTCAACGGCACCTCCGAGGTCTTCAAGGACAAGGAGGTCCGCCAGGCCTTCGCGCAGTCGCTGAACCGCAAGGTGCTCGCCCAGGCGATCCTGTCGCCGGTGAAGAGCCCGGGCGACGTGCTGAACAACATGGTGTACCTGCCGGGGCAGAAGGGCTACGAGGACGACGCCTCGAAGGTCTACGGCTACAGCGTCGAGGACGCCAAGAAGAAGCTGCAGGACGCCGGCTACACCATCGGTTCGGACGGCTACGCGTCGAAGGGCGGCAAGGAGCTCGACGTCCGCTTCGTCATCCCGTCGGACAACCAGAACTCGGCGAACATCGCGCAGCTCGTGCAGCAGCAGACGAAGGCCGCCGGCTTCAAGGTCACGATCGACACCGTGCCGACCGACGACTTCTTCACGAAGTACATCACCACCGAGACGCGTGACTTCGACGCCACGTACTTCGCGTGGCAGGGCACGCCGTTCCCGGTGTCCTCGCTCAAGTCGATCTTCTACCCGGCCGACGCCGGACAGAACTACGCCGGTGTCACCGACGACTCGCTCGGCGACGCGTGGGACAAGGCGAACGCCGAACTCGACGCGAGTGCCCGGATCAAGGACGCCCAGGCCATCGACAAGAAGATCGTCGCGGTCGCCGGCACCATCCCGCTGTTCGCGGAGCCCTACGCCTGGGGCGTGCGGAAGGACCTCGTGAACTACGGTCCGGCGCAGTTCCAGTCGAGCTCCGTCAAGTGGCAGGACGTGGGCTACAGCAAGTAGTCGCCCCTCCACACGGGACCCCCGTCGCCTCCGGGCGGCGGGGGTCCCGTGCGTCCGGGGCAGCAGGCATGCGGTCGGGTCAGAGCTGCGCGGCGGCCATCGACGCGGCGACGCCGAGGACGACCATCCCGGTCACCGACCAGCCGTGCGCCCGGTGCGTGATCCGCGCCGGGACCACCGTCGCGGGCGGTGGGCCGGTCTGCTCGACCGGCGCGGGGACGAAGGTGCGCATCCTGCGGGCCGCGGCGTCGACGTCGAGGGGGGTGGTGCCTCCCGGCCGGCCGTTGGTCTCGCCGAGCCGTGCGGTGGGACGGGTGGCGAGCCAGGTGCGGCGGACGCCCTCGCTGGTGACGACCTCGATGCCGTACTTCGTGCGGATCTCGGTGACGCGGCGCCAGTCGTAGGTGCTCGTGCGTCGGACGTCCACGATGCGGAGGTGGTCCGGGGTGCACTCGAAGCGGGGGCGCCAGAAGACGGCCCAGGCGACCAGGGCGATGAAGCAGCTCGGCACGGGGACCAACCAGGGGGAGCCGCCGCCGACGAGGGCGAGGGGCACGAGCACGATGGCGATGCCCCAGAGGACGACGGCGAGCCGGCGCATGCCGGGGGCGACGATCACGGTGGAGATCACCCGACGATGGTAGGCGGGTCGACCCTCGGAGACGTCGAGAGCGCCGACCCTCGGACGGTGCCGTGACGGCCGGGGAGCGTGACGAGAGCGCCTCCCCGGGGACGTCCGGGGAGCGGGTGTGACACACCGGCGCGTACCTCCGGACGACCCGATTCCCCGGGGAGGCGAGTCCGTGTGGACCGCTCGTCCCTCTGATGGTCCCCGTGCCCCGTTCGGGTGTCAACACCCCGGGGCGGAACGTTCAGCAGATCGACACGCCGTCGACCCGCTACGCGACCAGCTGCTCGACCTGCGCCCGGATCGTCGCGGCCTTCGGGAAGCGCAGCCCCACGAGGCCGACGTGCCGCCAGCGCACGACGCCGTCCGGTCCGATGACGAACACCGAGCGGCGGAGACCGATGCCCGGCGCGACGAGTCCGTACGCGCGGACGACGTCCCCGGCGGGGTCGCTCAGCAGGGGGAAGGTGAGCGAGGACCCGTGGGCGAAGGCCGCGTGCGAGTCGAGAGCCTGCGGGCTGATGCCCCACACCACCGCGCCGAGGTCGCCGAAGTCGTCGAGCTCCTCCTGGTAGCTGCAGAGCTGGGCGGTGCAGACGGGGGTGGCGTCGCCCGGGTAGAAGGCGAGCACCACCGTCCGGCCGATCTCGGCGGCCAGCGCGTACTCGCCGTCGGTGCGGGCGCCGTCCCGCACGGTGGTGCCGGGCAGGGTGAAGCCCGGCGCTGGCTCACCGACCTCGGGGATCTGCATGCGACCACGCTAGGGCGTCCGGCAGGGAACCACGCCCCGGCCCGCTGGACGCGCGCTGGGCGGATGCACCGAGGTCGTCGCGCGGTCAGCGGGTCAGCGGAACAACTGGGGGAGGGCCGCGGCGACGAACGGGTAGCCGACGAACACCACGGCGTCGAGCAGGCAGTGCGTGATGACGAGGGGCAGGAGCCGTCCCCACTTCGTGTAGATCCACCCGAAGACGACGCCCATGACGGCGTTGCCGACGAAGGCGCCGAACCCCTGGTACAGGTGGTAGCTCCCGCGCAGCACCGCGGTCGACAGGATGACCTGCCACCGCCCCCAGCCGATGCCTCCGAGGCGCTCGTACAGGTACCCGATGACGATGACCTCCTCCTGCAGCCCGGACCGGATCGCCGAGAGCAGCAGGACGGGGATGGTCCACCAGTAGGTGTTCAGCGCCGCGGGGTCGACGTCGACCGTGAAACCGAGCGCCCGCCCCGTGAAGTACAGCGCGAGCCCGGGCACGCCGATGCACAGCGCGATCAGCGCGGCGCCGCCGAGGTCGGGCCGGACGCGGAACCGGTCGATGCCGAGCCGCCGGAGGTGCGGCCGGGTGGTGCTCCAGAGCAGGAAGCACACGAGCGCGACCGGGGCCAGGTCGACCGCGATGCCCACGAGCTGCCGCGCGAGGTCGACGTACTGCACGGTCGTGGTCGACGTGTTGAGCGCCGTGGACTGCTCGCCGAGCGAGGTGGTCTGGGACAGGTCGTCGATGATCTGCAGCACCGAGTACAGCGCGCTGCCGCCGAGCGAGAGCATGAGGACGATCGTGATCTCGATCCACGTTCGTCGTCTGCTCACGGGCTGTACTCCTCGGGGTTGCGAACTACCGGTAGACTGGCGTGTCGGGCGTTCTGCCCGCGGGTGCCGTCTGTCCAAGACGACCGGCCGCCCGATCTTCTCCTGAACACCGAAGGATGTCCTGTATGGCGCTCGCCACCCGGTCCGACCTGCGCAACGTCGCCATCGTGGCACACGTCGACCACGGCAAGACCACCCTCGTCGACGCGATGCTCACGCAGACCAACTCGTTCGACGCCCACTTCGAGGGCGAAGACCGCATGATGGACTCGAACGACCTCGAGCGCGAGAAGGGCATCACCATCCTCGCGAAGAACACCTCGGTGCTCTACAACGGGAAGCACGCCGAGGAGTTCAACCCGGGCGGTCGCATCACGATCAACGTGATCGACACCCCCGGCCACGCCGACTTCGGTGGTGAGGTCGAGCGCGGCCTCTCCATGGTCGACGGTGTCGTGCTGCTCGTCGACGCGTCCGAGGGCCCGCTGCCCCAGACCCGCTTCGTGCTCCGCAAGGCGCTCGCCGCGAAGCTCCCGGTGATCCTGCTCGTCAACAAGACGGACCGCCCGGACTCCCGCATCGACGAGGTCGTCTCCGAGTCGCAGGACCTGCTCCTCGGCCTGGCCTCCGACCTGTCGGACGAGGTCGAGGACCTCGACCTCGACGCGATCCTCGACGTCCCCGTGGTCTACGCCTCGGGCCGTGCCGGTGCCGCGTCGCGCAACAAGCCCGAGGACGGCACCCTGCCGGACAACGACGACCTCGAGCCGCTCTTCGAGGCGATCCTGCAGCACGTCCCGGCGCCGAAGTACGACGACGAGCACCCGCTGCAGGCGCACGTCACCAACCTCGACGCGTCGCCGTTCCTCGGCCGCCTCGCGCTGCTCCGCATCTTCCACGGCACGATGAAGAAGGGGCAGACGGTCGCGTGGGTCAAGCACGACGGCACCGTCGCGAACGCCCGAATCACCGAGCTGCTCATCACGAAGGCGCTCGACCGCTACCCGGCCGAGTCCGCGGGCCCCGGTGACATCGTCGCCGTCGCCGGCTTCGACACGATCACCATCGGTGAGACGCTGTCCGACCCCGAGGACGTCCGTCCGCTGCCGACCATCACGGTCGACGCACCGGCGATCTCGATGACGATCGGCACGAACACCTCGCCGCTGGTCGGCAAGGTCAAGGGCCACAAGCTCACCGCCCGCATGGTCAAGGAGCGCCTCGACCGCGAGCTCATCGGCAACGTCTCGCTCAAGGTCGAGGACATCGGGCGTCCGGACGCCTGGGAGGTCCAGGGCCGTGGTGAGCTCGCGCTCGCAATCCTGGTCGAGCAGATGCGTCGCGAGGGCTTCGAGCTCACCGTCGGCAAGCCGCAGGTCGTCACCCGCCGTGACGAGAACGGCAAGCTGCAGGAGCCGTACGAGCACATGACGATCGACACGCCGGAGGAGCACCTCGGCGCGATCACGCAGCTCATGGCCGCGCGCAAGGGTCGCATGGAGAACATGACGAACCACGGCACCGGCTGGATCCGCATGGAGTTCGTCGTGCCGTCGCGTGGCCTGATCGGATTCCGCACGTCGTTCCTCACGGAGACCCGTGGCACCGGCATCGCGAACGCGATCTTCCACGGCTACGACGAGTGGGCCGGCCCGATCCAGACCCGCATCAACGGCTCGATCGTCTCGGACCGCTCCGGTGTGGTGACGCCCTTCGCGATCACGAACCTGCAGGAGCGCATGTCGTTCTTCGTGAACCCGACCGAAGAGGTCTACGAGGGCATGGTCATCGGCGAGAACTCGCGCGCCGACGACATGGACGTCAACATCACGAAGGAGAAGAAGCTCACGAACATGCGTTCGGCGAACGCCGACTCCTTCGAGTCGATGACGCCGTCGCGCCAGCTCTCCCTCGAGGAGTGCCTGGAGTTCGCGCGCGAGGACGAGTGCGTCGAGGTCACCCCCGACGCCGTCCGCATCCGCAAGGTCGAGCTCGACGCGCAGGCCCGCCAGCGCTCGTACGCCCGCCTGAAGCGCCAGGACGCGTAAGCGGTCCGACACCGGTCTGGAGGCACCCCTCCGTCCGACGGCCCGGTCACCTCACGAGGTGGCCGGGCCGTCGGCCTGTGGCGATACGGTGGAGCGCGTGACCCTCGATCTCCTCTCCCTCTACCAGGACCTGCACGCCCACCCGGAGCTCGGCTTCCAGGAGCACCGCACCGCCGGCGTCATCGCCGACCGGCTCGCCGAGCTCGGCGGGATCGAGGTCACCACGGGCGTCGGCGGCACGGGTGTCGTGGGCGTCCTGTCGAACGGCGACGGTCCGGTCGTGTGGCTCCGCGCCGACATCGACGGCCTGCCCGTGCAGGAGCGCACCGGCCTGCCGTACGCGAGCACGCACACCGGCCGCGACGACGAGGGCGCCGAGGTCCCGACGATGCACGCCTGCGGGCACGACATCCACGTCACGTGGCTGCTCGGCTCCCTCGAGCGGCTCGTCGCCACCCGGGACGACTGGAACGGCACCGTGGTGGCCGTGTTCCAGCCCGCCGAGGAGGTCATCTCCGGCGCCCGCGCGATGATCGAGGACGGCCTGGTCGAGCGCTTCCCGCAGCCCGACGTCGTCCTCGGACAGCACTCGGCGCCGGCCCCGGTCGGCGTCGTCGCGGTCGGCTCCGGCCCCGTGATGGCGTCGAGCGACCGCCTGACGGTCACGTTCAACGGCCGCGGTGCGCACGGCTCGGCGCCCCAGGCGTCGCTCGACCCGATCGTCACCGCCGCCAGCGCCGTCGTGCGCCTGCAGACCGTGGTCTCGCGCGAGGTCTCGCCGTCCGACGCCGGGGTCGTCACGGTCGGCTCGTTCCACGCCGGTACGCGCCCGAACATCATCCCGGACCAGGCCGTCATCGAGATCTCGACGCGGGCCCGGAACGAGGAGACCCGCGAGCGCATCATCGCCTCGATCGAGCGCATCGTGCGGGCCGAGAGCGACGCCGGCGGTCTGCCCGCCCCGACCATCGAGCGGGCACCGGGTGCCGAGGTCACGGTGAACGACGCGGACGCCGCGCGCCGGGTGCTCGACGCGCTCCGCGGGGTCGTGCCGGACGCCCGCGACCTGGAGATCGGGCTCGCGATGGCGTCGGAGGACGTCGGACAGCTCGCGACGGCCGCCGGCGTGCCGCTCGTCTACTGGTTCACGGGAATCACCGACCCCGAGCTGTTCCGTCGCGGCGAGGAGATCCCGAGCAACCACTCGCCGTTCTACGCCCCGCAGGCCGAGACCGCCATCCCGGTCGGCGTCGAAGCCCTGACCGCCGCCGCTCGCGCCTGGCTGTCCTGAGGCGCGGCGGCGGGAGATCCACAGCCAACGCACGCCGAGCCCGGCGGATGTGGCCCTAGGGTGCTGCCCATGCGTACGCCCCGGACCCTGATCGCCGCCGTCACGGCGGGCATCGCCCTCGCCGGCCTGACCGGCTGCTCCGCCGACGCCGTCCGCCAGGCCACCGACCTCGGTTCCTCGGTCGCGTCGAACGTGAGCGAGACGGTGCAGGGCATCGACGGCAAGGCCGTCCAGGACGGCATGGCCTCGGTCGCCGGCGGCATCGACGGCGCGCTCGACGCGGCGCTGTCGGGCTCGGGCGTGACGAGCGACGGGAAGGTCCCGGACGGCTTCCCGACCGCGGACGTCCCGCTCGTCGACGGCACCGTCCTCGGCGGAGGGGCCGGTCCGGACGGCACCGGCTGGGTCGTCCAGGTCCGGGTGGCCTCCGTGGACGAGTTCGGCGCGGCGGACGAGCAGCTGGCCGCGGCGGGCTACACCGAGTCGGCGAAGCGTGCCGACGCGACGAGTGCGTTCGGGCTGTTCCGGAGCGACGCGTACCGCGTGGTCCTGACCGTGTCCGACTCCGAGGCCGGTGCCACCGCGACGTACATCGTCACGCCCCGGTAGCGAAGTACCCTGGGACGCGATGTCCAAGGCTCCCGCAACGCGTCCCGAGCGCGTCCTGTTCGTGCACGCCCACCCCGACGACGAGACCCTGTCGTCCGGCGGGACCATCGCCACCCTGCTGGAGCTCGGTGCCGAGGTCACGGTCCTGACCGCGACCCGGGGCGAACGCGGGGAGATGCTCACCGAGGCCCTCGCGCCGCTCTTCGGCGACGGTCCCCGTGTGGCCGCGCACCGCGAGACCGAGATCGCCGCCGCGCTGGCCGCCCTCGGGGGCCCGGCGCACCTGTGGCTCGGCGGCAGGGGAGCGCGCCCCACCGACCTGCCCGAGCGGCGGTACACCGACTCCGGCATGCAGTGGGGGCCGGACGGGCGTGCCACGGCCGCCGCCGACGCCCCGGTCGACTCGCTCACCGCGGCCGACCTCGGCGAGGTCGTCGACGACGTCCGCGCGGCGATCCGCTCAACGGGGGCCGACGCGGTGGTCAGCTACGCCGACGACGGTGGCTACGGCCACCCGGACCACGTGCGCGTGCACCACGCCGCGCGGTACGCCGCCCGCGCCGAGGAGGTCGCCTTCTCGATGATCGTCCCCGCGGACTCGCCCGAGGTGGACCTGACGGTCGACGTCGTGCCGGTCCGGGCGAAGGTCCGTGCCGCGGTGGAGCAGTACCGGTCGCAGGTCACCGTCGACCGCGTGGACCCGGCCGACCCGCAGCGCCTGACCTGGGTGATGCCGCACGGTGTCCGGCAGGCGGCCCCCGCGGTGGAGGCGTTCCGGCACGACGCCGACCCGGTCCCGCCGGCACCGGAGACCTTCGCCGACCTCGGCCGTCAGGGCAAGGTCACGGCGGTCGTCGTCGCGGCGGTCGCCGGGCTGGTCGTCGGAGCACTCGGGACCGTCACACACCAGCAGCGACTCGGGGGCTTCCCGGTCGGCATGGTCCTGACCACGCTCGTCGTGCTCGGGCTCGTCGTGGGCCTGCGGTTGCTGTACCGCTCACGGGCGATGGTCGCGGCGGCCGGCATCGCGATCATCGTCGCCACGCAGGTCCTGGTGAGCGTCGGCGGTCAGTCGTCACCGCTCGTGCTCGCGAACCTCGCCGGGTACGTCTGGACCTTCGCACCCGCGGTGATCGCGGCCTTCGCACTCGCGTGGCCCGACCTGTCCGGACTCCGCGCCCGCGCCGCAGCGGCGTCGGCTCCGTCGTCGGCGGACTCCGCGCGGTCCGGGGCTCCCGGGCGCCGCGGGTAGACTCGACCACGCTCAGTCCGAAGGGAGCACCCGCACCGTGACCTACGTGATCGCCCAGCCCTGTGTCGACGTCAAGGACCGCGCCTGCATCGACGAATGCCCGGTCGACTGCATCTACGAGGGTGACCGGTCGCTGTACATCCACCCCGACGAGTGCGTCGACTGCGGTGCGTGCGAGCCGGTCTGCCCGGTCGAGGCGATCTACTACGAGGACGACCTCCCCGACGAGTGGGCCGACTACTACAAGGCCAACGTGGAGTTCTTCCAGGAGGTCGGGTCGCCCGGTGGCGCCGCGAAGGTCGGTGTGATCCACAAGGACCACCCGGTCGTCATGGCCGAGCCCCCGCGCGGCTGACCCCGGACCGGACCGTGGCGCTCGACCTCCCCGACTTCCCCTGGGACCAGCTCGTCCCCTTCAAGCAGCGCGCCGCGGCGTACGAGGGCGGCATCGTCGACCTCAGCGTCGGCTCACCCGTCGACCCGACCCCCGAGGTCGTCCGGACGGCGCTGGCGCAGGCGACCGACGCGCACGCCTACCCGCAGGTCGCCGGCACACCGGCCCTGCGTGAGGCGATCGTCGCGTGGTACGCCCGCCGACAGGGCGTGACGCTCACGCCGGACCAGGTGCTGCCGACGATCGGCTCGAAGGAGTTCATCGCCGGGCTGGCGCTGTGGCTCGGCATCGGACCCGGCGACACCGTGGTGTTCCCCGAGGCCGCGTACCCGACCTACGAGCTCGGTGCCGCCCTGGTGCGTGCGGAGGCGCTGGCGTCGGACGACCCCGCCGCGTGGCCGGACACGACGAAGCTCGTGTGGCTCAACTCGCCGGGCAACCCCGACGGCCGGGTGCTCGCGGTCGAGCAACTCCGTGCCGCGGTGGAACGTGCCCGTGCGCTCGGCGCCGTGATCGTGGGCGACGAGTGCTACGCCGAGCTCGGGTGGGAGCCGCCGTACGACGCCGCACCGACGCCGTCGATCCTCGACCCCCGGGTCGTGGGCGACACCACCGACGGCGTCCTCAGCGTCTACTCGCTGTCGAAGCAGTCGAACCTCGCGGGCTACCGTGCCGCGTTCGTGGCGGGTGACGCCGCGGTCCTGGCCGACGTGCTCGCGGTGCGCAAGCACACCGGCATGATGCCGCCGCTGCCCGTGCAGGACGCGATGATCGTCGCCCTCGCCGACGACACCCACGTCCAGCAGCAGAAGGCTCGCTACCGGGCCCGCCGGAACATGCTCCGACGGGCACTCGAGGGCGCCGGCTTCCGGATCGACCACAGCACGGCCGGGCTCTACCTCTGGGCGACCCGGGACGAGCCGGCGCTCGACACCGTCGGCTGGCTGGCCGACCGCGGCATCCTCGTCGCGCCGGGCACCTTCTACGGTCCCGCGGGTGCGGAGCACGTGCGGGTGGCGCTCACGGCGACCGACGACCGGATCGCGGCGGCCGCGCAGCGTCTGGCGAGCGCCCGCCGACTGGCGGCTTCCTGACGGAGGCGCACCGCGCCTCCCGACCGACACCGCAACGCACGACGTGCGTGCTCCGCACAATCCGTGGAGTCCACCAAACCTTCGCCTCCGGGTGGTGCACGACCGACAGTCCTCGCAGTTAGGCTGTCCCCGTGACTGACACTGCCAACGATGCTCAGAAGACGGCCACACCGCCCACCACGCCCGTTCCCGTGAGCCCTGCCGCCGCCGAGTCGACGGAGACCGCGACGCTGACGTTCCCGGGTGGCACGGCGGAGTTCCCGATCCTGCCGAGCGTCGACGGCGCGTCCGCCATCGACATCTCGTCGCTCAAGAAGCAGACCGGGCTGAACACGCTCGACTACGGCTTCGTGAACACCGGGGCGACGAAGAGCGCCATCACGTACATCGACGGCGACCAGGGCATCCTGCGCTACCGCGGGTACCCGATCGACCAGGTCGCGTCCGGCTGCACCTACCTCGAGGTCGCCTGGCTCCTCATCTACGGCGAGCTCCCCACGGACGAGGAGCTCGCGGGCTTCGACGCCCGCATCCGCCGGCACACGCTGCTGCACGAGGACCTCCGTCGCCTGTTCGACGCCCTGCCGCACTCGGCGCACCCGATGTCCGTCCTGTCGAGCGCCGTGAGCGCCCTGTCGACCTACTACGAGGACGACATGGACGTCGACGACCCGGAGAAGGTCGAGCTGCAGACCGTCCGGCTCCTCGCGAAGCTCCCCGTCATCGCGGCGTACGCGCACAAGAAGGCGATCGGCCAGGCGTTCCTCTACCCGGACAACAAGCTGTCGTTCGTCGACAACTTCCTCCGGCTGAACTTCGGCACCATGGCCGAGCCGTACGAGCCGAACCCGGTGCTGTCCAAGGCGCTCGAGCGGCTCCTGATCCTGCACGAGGACCACGAGCAGAACGCCTCGACCTCGACCGTGCGCCTGGTCGGATCGACGAAGGCGAACATGTTCGCGTCGATCTCCGCCGGCATCAACGCGCTGTACGGGCCGCTGCACGGCGGTGCGAACGAGGCCGTGCTCGAGATGCTCCAGCAGATCAAGGACTCGGGCGAGCCGGTGTCGCGCTTCGTCGAGCGGGTGAAGAACAAGGAGCGCGGGGTGAAGCTCATGGGCTTCGGGCACCGCGTGTACAAGAACTACGACCCGCGGGCGAAGCTCGTGAAGGAGTCCGCGCACGAGGTGCTGCAGTCGCTGGGCGTGCAGGACGACCTGCTCGACATCGCGATGGAGCTCGAGCAGATCGCGCTCGAGGACGAGTACTTCGTCAGCCGGAAGCTCTACCCGAACGTCGACTTCTACACGGGCATCATCTACCGGGCGATGGGCTTCCCGCCGCGGATGTTCACGGTGCTCTTCGCGATCGGGCGGCTGCCGGGGTGGATCGCCCAGTGGCGCGAGCTCAACAACGACCCGCTCAACAAGATCGGCCGCCCGCAGCAGCTGTACGTCGGACACCCGGAACGGGACCTGCCGGCGCGCTGAGGCCGACGACGACGGCGCTGTGCCGTCGTCGGTGCCGAAAGGCCCGCTCGCGTCCCGCGAGCGGGCCTTTTCTGTCACCTTGGGACGCGGCGGCGACGGATCCTGCCCGCTCGGCGACGCGCACGCGGCGTGTCCTGCCCGCTCGGTGACGCGCGTGCGACCGCGCGGAACGCGCGCGTGCGTCGAACCACCGAAGCGACGTCGAACCAGCCCGCCCGGTCGGTTCGATGTCGCTTCCGTGGTTCGACCCGACGGACGGGAGGCGCGTGGCGGGACCGCCACGCGCTTCCTGTCCGTCGTCGGGATCAGTCCAGGGCGTCGAAGTCGTCCCAGATGGGCGTCTTCGGCTCGGGGTACGTGGCCATCTCGGCGCGCACGTCGTCCTCGACGCTGATGCCCCACTCCGCGAAGAAGCGCGTGAGGTCCTGCTTCGTCACCTGGGCTGCGGCACGGATGAACGCGCGGCGGTAGGTGCGGTCGCCGTCCTCGTTCGCGCGAGCGGTCGTCCGCGCGACGACGTCGTTCCCGTACGCACGACGCAGCTGGTCGAACATCAGGCTGCGCGTGGTGGCGTTCAGTTGGTTCGCCCAGAAGTCGCGCTGCTCGATCGGCTTCGCACGGAACTCCCGGACCTTGTCCGTCCAGCCGTCGAGCCAGTTCCGTCCGTTCACCCGCTCCTCGATGACGAGGCTCGCGAGGTCTGCCGAGGCGTAGTCGTCCGCCTGCCCGAAGCCGTTCTTCCAGCGCGTCGAGCGCTGCTGGTAGACCTGCCCGATGGCGTGGCGGAAGTGGCCCTCGCCCGCCTGGGTGCGGTCGCCGGTCAGCAGGTTGTGGGGGTCGGCGAAGTCCGTGGGGAAGGACACGAAGCCGTTGTGGGCGTCGGCGTACTCGGAGCTGCCGGAGACGTCGTAGCTCGGTGTCGCGATGTGCACGCGGTGCTTGCCCTGACCGCCCCAGAACTTCGCGTTGGTCTCGACGACGTCGTCCCACGCGGCGAGGCGCGCGTCGAGGTCGTCCCCGTGGACGAGCTCCTCGTTCTGGTCGTCCTTCGGCTCGTCCGAGTGCCGACGGACGTCCGCCTGCACGCGCTCGCCGATGAGCAGGAAGAACGGACTGGCCGTCCACTCGCGCAGCTGCCGGTCGAACTTCGCGCGGTCGGTCTGCCCCTTCACGAAGGTCGGGACCGGGTACCCACCCGCGATGTGCACGATGCCCGTGTCGGTGTCGCTCGTGTCGAACACCGAGACGAGGCCGTCGTGGGGCGCCGTGATCTCGGTGGTGACGCCCCCGCGCGCGGCGAACTGTGCGACGCCGACGTTCTTGCACTGGTTGATGCCGATGTGGTTGCCGTACTGGCCGACACCGACGAAGACGCCGCCCATGCCCTCCGGCACCGTGACGGCGATCTGCTGGCCCTTCTTGATCCACCGGCCGGCCTGGCGGAGGTCGCTGCGGGCGTAGCGCGTGCCGTCCTCCCACTGGGCGTCCTCCGCGATGCCGAGCGGCGCGACCGCGAGGTCCGAGGCACTCGTCCCCACGATCGGAGCGGGGATGCCGACGGCGTCGACGTCGGACGTGGGCGGGGCGGTCGCAGCGGGGGTGGTCGGTGCCGGGTCGGTGGCGGCGTTCGCGGTGGCGGGGACGAGCACCGTGCCGAAGACGGTGGAGGCGAGCACGAGGCCGCTCAGCGCGACGCGCGCACCGCGGGCACGGGAGGGGGACGAGGTCATCAGGACTCCTCGGTCGGGACAGGGACGCCGCGAGCGTACGGAGCCGTCGCTGTCGAGCCGTGTCCGCTTCCGGAGACGTCGTTCCCGCGTGCTGGTCCGCCGAGCGGGCGCGGCGGTGTCCCGCGGGGTCGTGTCCCGGTGCCTAGGCGTGCAGGTCGGTGTTGAGCTGGATGCCCTGCCCATGCCGCTGCGACGCCTCGACCGCTCCGGTGAGCGAGTTCCGCCGGAACAGGACGTTCGGCACCCCGGACAGCTCGGCCGCCTTGACGGTGCGGGGGGTGCCGTCGGGGGAGGGGGCCGTGCCGACGAGCACGACCTTCGTGCCCGCGGTGACGTAGAGCCCGGCCTCGACCACGGAGTCGTCGCCGAGCGAGATGCCGAGCCCGGCGTTCGCCCCGAGCAACGCCCGTTCGCCGAGGGACACCCGGTGCGTCCCGCCGCCGGAGAGCGTGCCCATGATCGACGCGCCGCCGCCGATGTCCGTGCCATCGCCGACGACCACGCCCTGGGACACCCGGCCCTCGATCATCGCGTCACCGAGGGTCCCGGCGTTGAAGTTGACGAAGCCCTCGTGCATCACCGTGGTGCCGGGAGCCAGGTGCGCTCCGAGCCGGACGCGGTTCGCGTCGCCGATGCGGACACGGTCCGGCACGACGTAGTCGAGCAGCCGCGGGAACTTGTCCACCGCGTGCACCGCGATGCCGGCGCGCTGGAGCGACGGGCGCAGCCGCGTCAGGGCCTCGGGGTGGACCGGTCCGGCGTTCGTCCACGCGACGATGGGCAGGTGCGCGAAGACCCCGTCGAGCGAGACCTCGTTCGGCCGCACGTGCAGGTGGCTCAGCAGGTGCAGCCGCAAGTAGGCGTCCGGCGTGCTGGTCGGTGCCGCGTCGATCGCGATCTCCGTGGTGACCACCTCGATCCGGACGTCGCGCCGGGGGTCGTCGCCGACGTGGGCGCGGAGCTCCTCAGGGAAGGCCGCGTCGGCGGGACGCTCGCCGAGGTGCGTCTCGGGGTACCAGGTGTCGAGGGTGGTGCCGTCGGTGGCGATCGTCGCGAGGCCGTGGCCCCAGGCGTGGGACGGTCGGGCGGTGGGGGTCGTCTCGGTCACGGGACCAGGCTAGCGAGCGGCCCGGGCTGCGGACCGTCCGGGCGGACGGCCCGGGGACGTGAACGGTCGTCGTCCACAGGTGTGCGGTCCCTCACGGAGCGCGCGAGGCCCGGCCGGTAGGCTGCCCGCATGCCGGAGCTGCTCGACCTCACCGCCTCGTCCATCGACATCACCCGTGCCATCTGCGACATCGAGTCGGTGTCCGGGAACGAAGGGCGTCTGGCCGACGCGATCGAGGCGTCGCTCGCGTCGCTGCCCCACCTCGACGTGGTCCGCGACGGCGACGCGATCGTCGCGCGGACGCAACTCGGGCGAGCACGACGCGTCGTCATCGCCGGGCACATCGACACGGTGCCCCTGAACCACAACCTGCCGACGGAGTTCCGCACCGCCGAGGACGGCACCGAGATCCTCTGGGGCCGCGGCACGGTCGACATGAAGGCCGGCTGCGCGGTGCAGCTCAAGCTCGCGCACGACCTGACCGACCCGAACGTCGACGTCACGTGGGTCTTCTACGACCACGAGGAGGTCAGCGACGCCCTGAACGGTCTCGGCCGCCTGGCGCGGACCCGGCCGGAGCTCCTCGCCGGGGACTTCGCGATCCTCGGTGAACCCTCCGGCGCGCAGATCGAGGGTGGCTGCAACGGCAACCTCCGCGCCGAGGTCCGCACCTCCGGCAAGCGCTCCCACAGCGCCCGCAGCTGGATCGGCGACAACGCCATCCACAAGACCGCCCCGATCCTCGCCACCCTCGCCGCGTACGAACCGCGGACGGTCACGGTGGACGGACTCGAGTACCGCGAGGGCCTGAACGCCGTCGGCATCACCGGCGGGATCGCCGGCAACGTCATCCCGGACGAGGCGATGGTGCACGTCAACTACCGCTTCGCCCCGTCGCGCAGCGCCGACGAGGCCGTCGCCCACATCCGCGAGCTCTTCGACGGGTACGACGTGCAGATCGTCGACCTCGCCGCCGGTGCCCGCCCCGGCCTCGACGCCCCGCTCGCGCAGCAGTTCGTCGCCGCCGTCGGCGGTCCCGCGCCCCGCCCGAAGTACGGCTGGACCGACGTCGCGCGCTTCTCGGCGCTCGGCGTCCCCGCGGTCAACTACGGCCCCGGCGAACCGGTCTTCGCCCACCACGACGACGAGCAGGTCCCCGTCGACCAGATCACCGCGGTCGAGGACGGCCTGCGTCGGTGGCTGACGGCGTGACCACCGGCCCCGCGCCGGTCGTCGCGGGGCGGAGCAGCACCACGCGGTGGCGGGCCCGCTACCGCGTCGTCCCGTGGTGGGTCCGGGTCAGCGTGGTCTACCTCGTGGCGCGGCTCGTGACGGGCGCGATGCTCCTGGCGTTCGCGAGCGTGCAGACCGCCAACTCCTTCACCGTCCAGCACCCGTCCTACCTGTCGTTCGCGTCCATCTGGGACGGTGCCTGGTACCGGGTGATCGCCTCGTCCGGCTACCCCTCGACGCTGCCCGTCGACACCGCCGGGCACGTCACCGAGAACGCGTGGGCGTTCATGCCGGCGTACCCGTTCCTGGTGCGCGGGCTCATGGTGCTCACGGGGGCCTCGTTCGAAGCGGTCGCGGTCGCGGTCTCGTTCGCGGCCGGGTGGGGCGCGGCCCTGGTCTTCCGGCGCCTGATGGGCCGCTTCCTCGACGACGGTCGGGCGACGTTCGCGACCGTGCTGTTCTGCGTCGCGCCGGTGTCCGCCGTGTTCCAGGTCGCCTACGCCGAGGCGATGGGGCTCTTCCTGCTGCTCGTCGCCCTGCTCCTGATGGTCGACCGACGCTGGTGGACCATGCTGCCCGTCGTGCTCCTGCTCGGGATGACCCGGCCGACCGGGCTCGCGTTCGCGCTCCTGGTGGTGCTCTTCCTCGGCGTGTGGGCGGTCCGTCCGGCATGGGTCCGGGAGACCGGACGGCTCACGGTCCGTCGCGCCGTCCCGCCCCTCGTGGTCGGGGTCGTCTCGGGGCTGGTCGGCCTGGCGTGGCCGGCGATCGCCTGGGCCGTCACCGGGGTGCCGAAGGCCTACACGGACACCGAGCTCGCCTGGCGGTCGTCGTACATCGGCTGGCAGGAGCTCGTGCCCTTCACACCGTGGATCCAGGGCTTCGGCTGGTGGTTCCGGCAGCCGGCGGGCGGGGTCCTGCTCGCGGTGGCCGTCGTCGGGTTCGCCGTGTTCGTCCTCCACCCCGCCGCCCGCCGCATCGGCCTGGAGCTCCGGTTGTGGGGCATCGCCTACGTCGTGTACCTGCTCGCGGTGTTCTTCCCGCAGTCGAGCACCTGGAGGATCCTCCTGCCGATCGCTCCGCTGCTCGGCATCGTCGCGTTGCCGCGCTCCCGCGTGTACCGCGTGCTCCTCGTCGTCGTCTGCCTCGGCCTGCAGTGGGTGTGGCTGGACACCTGCTGGTGGGTCGACGGCTACGACTGGACCCCACCGTGATCGGCCTCGCGGTCGTCTGACCGACGCGCGGCGGGGGTCGCGTCGTCCTGCTCTCCGGGGCGCCACTCGGCGGCGGCGTGCACCATCGCGTTCACCGTGGCGATGAACGGCACCGCGAAGAACGCCCCGACCACCCCGGCGATGGTCGTGCCCGCGGTGACGCCGAGAACGACGCCGAGCGGGTGGACCCGGACCGCTGACCCGGTGAGGAACGGGTGCAGGACGTGGCTCTCGAGCTGCTGCACGGCGACGACCACGGCGAGCATGATCAGCGCCGGCACCAGGCCGTTGAAGACGAGCGCGATGACCACGGCGACGATCCCCGCCACGATCGCGCCGACCACCGGCACGAAGGCGCCGAAGAACACGATCACGCCGATCGGCACGGCGAGCGGCAGCCCGAGGGCGAGGGCGCCGATGACGATGCCGAGCGCGTCCGTCACCGCGACGATGAGCTGCACGCGGATGAAGCTCGTCAGGGTCTTCCAACCGGCCTGCCCGGCCGCGTCGATGCGACCGCGGGAGCGGCGCGGGAAGATCCGCACGACCCAGGACCAGATCCGGCGTCCGTCGACCAGCACGAAGATCGTGGTGAAGACCACGATGAACAGGCCCTCGAGGGCGTGGACCAGACCGCTGCCGGCCTCGGCCGCTCCCGAGAGGATCGACGAGACGTGGGCCTGCAGGAACGTCGTCGCCTCGGAGAGGTACTTCGTCACCTGGGCGGACGTGATGCCGAACGGCTCCGTGGCCAGCAGCGTCTGGAACGTCTGCACGTTGCTCCGGAGGCGGTGCTCGAGCGTCGGCAGGTCGTAGCGGATCTGGGCGGTGACGACCAGTGCGAGGACACCGATGACGACGAGGACGGCGACGAAGCACGAGAGCACCGCGAGCCACTTGGGCCACCCGTGCCGCTGCAGGAACGCCGACATCGGTGCGAGCAGCGCGCAGACGAGCAGGCCGACGAGGAACGGCACGACGATCTCCTGCAGCAGGACGACCAGGGCGACGACGACGGCGAGGGCGGCGACCACGACGAGGAAGCGCCACGAGAACGCGCCGGCGATGCGCATGCCCGTCGGGACGGCGTCAGCGGTGACCCGGTCCGGCGTCCGGGTCGTGGAGGAAGTGTTCGGCACACGCCAAGGTGACCACTCCGACCCGCGAGAACGCAGCGATCCGCGGCCCCCAACCTGGGCGGTTTCGCAGTTGCCCCGCTGATACGGGATAATGGGCAGGCATGTACTGCACGAAAGGGGACATCTGGTGGCAGCAATGAAGCCGAGGACCGGCGACGGGCCGATGGAGGCTGTCAAGGAGGGTCGACTCATCATCGTGCGGGTTCCGCTCGAAGGTGGAGGCCGCCTGGTGGTCTCGGTCAACGACGCCGAGGCCAAGGAACTCCACGACGCACTCGCCGAGGTCGTCTCGGCCTAGTCCGTCGAAGCACCACGACAGTCGAAGCACCACGACAGGAGGCCCGGAGCACCCACGCTCCGGGCCTCCTGTCGCTCCGGGCCTCCTGCCGTCCACGGCCTCCTGCGCCTGTCGGTGCCGTCGGACAGGATGGGTCACGTGCCCCGCACCCGCCTGCCGATCCGCCGCATCGAGGAGTACGCGCCCGACCCGCTGTCGCGTCACTGCTGGCCCGGCACGCTCGCGCCGGTGCGGCAGGTCCTCGACGAGGGGCTCGACCTCGACCCGGTGACGGTCTTCGTCGGCGACAACGGGGTCGGCAAGTCCACCCTGGTCGAGGCGGTCGCACTCGCGTACGGCATGTCACCCGAGGGCGGCTCCACGATGTCGGGCCACTCGACCCGGCCGACCGAGTCGCAGCTGTGGGAGCACCTCCTGCTCGTGCGCGAGCCCGGTGCCCCGAAGAGCGGGTTCTTCCTGCGTGCCGAGACCATGCACGGCTTCTTCACGTACCTCGAGGGGCACGGCGGCCGGCCCGACGAACCGCGCTTCCACGAGCGCAGCCACGGCGAGTCGTTCCTCGACTTCGTGATCGACCGGTCGCGGTGGCCCGGCCTGTGGATCCTCGACGAGCCCGAGTCGGCGCTGTCGTTCTCCGGGTGCCTCGCCCTCATCGGCCTGCTGCAGTCCGTCGTCGACACCGGGATCGGCCAGGTCCTGCTCTCGACGCACTCCCCGGTCCTCGCCGCCTTCCCCGGTGCCGCGGTGCACGAGGTGGGGGAGTGGGGGCTGCGTCGCACCGCGTGGGGTGACCTCGACCTGGTCCGCGACCAGCGGGCCTTCCTCGCCGCGCCGGAACGGTACCTGCGCCACCTGGGGTGACCCGTGCCTCCAGACCGGGACCCGCTACGCGGAGACCTTGGTCATCTGCAGCAGCCCGTCGCCCGCGGGCGAGAGGGCGCTGCGCACCGCGCCCGAGGTCGACACCTCGGTGAGCAGCAGGCGGAAGTCCGTCGTCGCGCGGTCCCGCCGCACCGGGTCGGCGACGCGGCCGCGCCAGAGCGCGTGCGGGACGAGCACCGTCCCGCCGACCCGCGCGAGCCGGAGGCCGTGCTCGACGTACTCGATGACGTGCTCCGGGTCGGCGTCGACGAGGACGACGTCGTAGGAGGCCTCGTTCATCCGGGGGAGCACCTGGTTCGCACGACCGGGGATCAGCCGCACCCGCGCGGGCGCGGTGCCGGCCGCGAGGTAGGCGTCACGCGCGTACTGCTGGTGGTCGACCTCGACGTCGATCGTCGTCAGGGTCGCGTCCGGGGCGCCGCGCAGCAGGTACAGCCCGGAGACGCCGAGCCCGGTGCCGATCTCGATCATGCTGGTCGCGCGGGACGCCGCGGCGACCACGGCCACCTGAGCGCCGATCGCGGGGGAGATCGCCTCGACCCCGAGTTCCAGGGAGTGCTCTCGCGCTCGGGCGATCACCTCGGGCTCCGAGACGATGTCCTCGGCGAACTTCCAGTTCGACTCTTTCTCTGACACGCACACTCCGTTCGGAGGACAACTCTACGGGTGCGGCGCAGTGTCACGGGTTACGCTCGTTGCCGTGTCCATCGACTTCAACAAGATCCTGATCATCGGGATCATCGCGGTGCTGCTGCTCGGGCCGCAGCGCCTGCCGATGTACGCGCAGAAGCTCGCCGAGTTCGTGAAGGCCGTGCGCCGGTTCGCGGACACCGCGAAGGACCGGATGCGCGAGGAGATGGGCCCCGAGTTCGACGACGTCGACTGGCAGAAGCTCGACCCGCGGCAGTACGACCCGCGGCGCATCATCCGCGACGCCCTGCTCGACTCGGGCGACAGCACCGCCGCGGGCATGGCGGCCGTGCAGACCGCGCAGGTCACCGCGTCGAAGGTGCGCGCCACGGCACCGACGGTGCCGCTCGCCGAGGGCGAGGCCGCGCCGTACGACACCGAGGCGACCTGACGAACGTCTCGTGACCGCTGACGGACGGGAGGCACGGTGCCGGCTGGCACCGTGCCTCCCGTCCGTCGTCCGGTCGCGTCGGGTCAGTCCTTCGTCGCGACGATCGTGAACGTCGTGGGCACGCGGTCGCGGTCCCCGGCGGGCCACACCCACGAGCCGTGACCGTCCTCCTCCATGCGCGGGCTGAAGCGCCAGGGGAGCGTCCGGCCCTCGTCGAGCCGGCGGAGCCGCAGCCCGGCGCCGAGCAGGGCGTTCACGACCTCGGAGAGGGGGTGCGGCCACTCGTACGTCCGGGTGTTCGCGACGGTGCCCTCCCCGACGTAGGTGCCCGCGTCCTCCCACTGCTGCGCCGTGCCGTCCGGGAAGTACCGGTACCGGCTGACGAGCTCGGCCGCGTCCTCGTCGAGGGCGTACAGCGCCGGGTGCCCGTCGCGGATGAAGAACACGCCGCCCGGACGCAGGAGCGCGGCGACCTGTGCGGCCCACCGGTCGAGGTCGGGCAGCCAGCAGATCGTGCCGATGCTCGTGTAGACGACGTCGAAGTCGCCGGTGACGGCGGCGCGGGCGTCGAGCACGTCGGTCTCGACCCACGTGACGTCGAGGCCGAGGCGTGACGCGAGGGCGGCCGCCGACGCGAGGGCCGGTGCCGAGAAGTCGACTCCGGTCAGCCGTGCGCCCTCGCGCGCGAGCGACACCGTGTCCGTGCCGATGTGGCACTGCAGGTGGCAGACGTCGAGCCCGTCGAGCGAGCCGCCCGGCAGCCACGGGGCGAGCGCGGGCAGGTCGTCGCGCACGACGTCGGACCGGTACGCGGGGTCGTCGAGCGCGGCGACGTCGTAGGCGCCCTCGTGGATGGGCACGCGGTCGTCCCAGTTCGCGCGGTTCGTGTCCCGCGCGGCGTCCCAGTCGACGGTGACGTGGTCGGTGCTGTCCATGCCGACACGGTACCGAGGCGGCCGTCGGTGACGCGAGCGCCGCCCGGGAGGGGCGGTCAGGACAGTGTCAGCCCGAGCTTCCGGCCGGCGAGCCCGCGGCCCATCGTCGTGATCCGCTCGGCGACCCCGCGCAGGGCCACGGCCGCCGGGTCCTCCGGAGCGCCGAGCACGACGGGCAGGCCGGTGTCCCCGCCCTCCCGGAGCGGCACCGAGAGCGGCACGCGACCGAGCACCGGCACGGGCACGTCCTGCCCACGGGACAGCCGCGCCGCGGTCTCGTCCCCGCCGCCCTCGCCGAACAGGTGCAGCACGGTGCCGTCGGGCTGCACGAGCCCGGCCATGTTCTCGACGACGCCGATGACCCGCTGCCCGGTCTGTCGGGCGACGACCCCGCTCCGCTCGGCGACGTCGGCCGCCGCGGCCTGCGGCGTCGTGACGACGAGCACCTCTGCGTGGGGGAGCAGCTGGCCGACCGAGATCGCCACGTCGCCGGTCCCGGGCGGCAGGTCGAGCAGGAGCACGTCGAGATCGCCGAACCACACGTCGGTGAGGAACTGCGCGACCGTCCGGTGCAGCATCGGCCCGCGCCAGGACACCGCGGTCGAGACGTCGTCGACGAACATGCCGATGGAGACGACCTTCACCTCGTGCGCGACCGGCGGCAGGATCATGCTGTCCACGCGGGTCGGCCGGGGTGCGACGCCGTGCGCGTCCGTCAGCCCCATCAGCCCGGGGACGCTGAAGCCGTGCACGTCGACGTCGACCACGCCGACCCGCTGTCCGGCGGCGGCGAGCGCGACCGCCAGGTTGACGGTGACGGTGGACTTGCCGACGCCGCCCTTGCCGCTCGTCACGGCGATGACCCGGGTCAGGGTGTCCGGGGTGAACTGCACACCGCGCGGCCGGTCGCCGCGCAGCCGCTCGGTGAGCGCGGCCCGCGTCGCCGGGCTCATCACGGAGACGTCGACGTCGACGTGGTGCACGCCGTCCACGGAACCGGCGGCCGACCGTACGTCGCGCTCGATGGTGTCGGCGGCCGGGCACCCGACGATCGTGAGCTGCAGGTCCACGCGCACCGAGCCTCCCGGCTGCACGTCGACGCCGCGGATCATGTCGAGCTCCGTGACGGGGCGACGGATCTCCGGGTCGAGCACGCGGCCGAGCGCAGCGAGGACGGCTTCGCCGAGACGCTCCTCAGCCACGCGTGGTCGTGCCCGGCTCGTCGGCGAAGCCGGCGTCCTCGGTGTCGCGGCGGTCGAGCTCCTCGAGCAGGGACCGGAGCTCGGCACGGATGAAGTCCTTCGACGCCATGTCCCGCATCGCCAGGCGGAGGGCGACGACCTCGCGGGCGAGGTACTCGGTGTCGGCCAGGTTGCGCTCGGCGCGCTGGCGGTCCTGCTCGAACTGCACGCGGTCGCGGTCGTCCTGCCGGTTCTGCGCGAGCAGGATCAGCGGTGCCGCGTACGAGGCCTGCAGCGACAGCACGAGCGTCAGCGCCGTGAAGCCGATCGCCGCGGAGTCGAACTGCCACGGCTTCGGAGCCAGCGTGTTGTAGCCCATCCAGACGGCGCAGAAGAGGGTCAGGCCGACGAGGAACCAGGGCGTGCCCATCGCGCGCGCGATGCCCTCGGTCGCCCGACCGAAGGTGTCACCGCGGCCGCGACGCCGGGTCGGGAGCACGCGCGTGCGCATGCCCTTGGGCGAGTCGAGTCGTTCCTGGCGGTCGTCATCCGTTCGGGCCACGGGTGGTCCTCCTTCCCGTCGTCACGGGGGTCTTGCGCGGGCGTTGGCGGAGTCGCGAGGGGGCTTCCCCCTCGCCCTGACTTCGCCAGTCGTCGGGCAGGACGTGGTCGAGGACGTCGTCGATCGTCACCACCCCGACCAGGCGGTGGGCGTCGTCGACCACGGGGACGGACACGAGGTTGTAGGTCGCCATGACGCGCGTGACCTCGGCGGCGCTGGCGTCGACCCGCACCGGTTCGGTCTGCTGGTCGATGAGCGTGCCGAGGCGTTCGTTCGGCGGGTAGCGGAGCATGCGCTGGAAGTGCACCAGGCCGAGGAACCGACCGGTCGGCGGCTCGTACGGCGGCAGGGTCACGCAGACGCTCGCGCCGAGCGCCGGGGCGAGCTCGTGCCGGCGGATGAGCGCGAGCCCCTCGGCCACGGTGGCGTCGGCGGAGACGATGACCGGCTCGGTGGTCATGAGGCCACCGGCGGTGTCCGGCTCGTACTCCAGGAGCATGCGCACGTCCTGCGCCTCCTCCGGCTCCATGAGCTGCAGCAGTGCCTCGCTCCGGTCGTCGGGGAACTGCGCGAGCACGTCGGCGGCGTCGTCCGGCTGCATCTGGTCGAGGACGTCGGCGGCGCGGGCGTCCTCGAGCCGGGTCAGGATGTCGATGCGCTCCTGGTCGGGCATCTCCTCGAGCACGTCGGCGAGCCGGTCGTCGGGGAGCTCCTCGGCCACCTCGAAGCGGCGTTCCTCGGGCAGGTCGAGCAGCGTGCTGGCGAGGTCGGCGGGGACCAGGTCGGAGTACGCGGCGATGACGTGCTCGGCGGACTGGGCCTCGCCGGGGAGCTCGTCCTCGGTGACCTCGTTCCAGGTGGCGAAGGTCGTCGGCCCCTTGCCGAACGGCGACGGGGTCGTCTTCGGCTTGCGGAGGAAGAGCTGCGACACCTCCCAGTCGCCCTGCCCGCGGTCCTCGATCGCGACGTCCTCGATCGTGGCGCGGATGCGGTCGCGGGTCAGCAGGACCTTGCGTCCGAGCATCTCGGCGATCACCCGGACCTCGCCGCCGCGCTGCTCGAAGCGGCGCATGTTGACGATGCCCGTGGTGATGACCTGGCCCGCACCGATCGACGTGACGCGTCCGATGCTCAGGAAGATGCGGCGCTTGCCCGGGACCTCGACGATGAGCCCGACCACGCGTGGGGGATCGGCCCGTCGGTAGACCACCAGGACGTCCCGGACGCGGCCGACGCGGTCGCCCGCGGGGTCGAAGACGGAGCACCCGGCGAGGCGGGCGACGAAGACCTTCGAGGCGCTCACCCGTCCAGCGTAGTCGGTGCCGGTCCGGGCGCATGCCCGACGGACGGCGCCGACCCTGAGGCATCCCGGAGGCGCCCGGAGGCGAAGTCTGCGCCGGCGGAGCACCCCGGAGACACCCGGGAGGCGCACGTGTGATCGCAAGGTGCCCGGTGGATGATGGCTGGGTGAGCAACCAGAGCCCGTTCGCCGGACGCACCGCCCAGGCCTTCCCGACGCTGCCGCGCGGGGACGTCCTCGGCACCTACGACAGCTACCCCGACGCGCAGCGCGTCGTCGCGAAGCTGGCGGAGGCGGACTTCCCCGTCGCGAAGATCGCGATCGTCGGCAACGACCTCAAGACGGTCGAGCGCGTCACCGGCAAGATGACGTACGGACGCGCCGCCATCGCGGGCGCGCTGTCCGGCCTCTGGCTGGGCATCTTCTTCGGCATCGTCCTGACGCTGTTCTCGCCGACCGCCGGGGGCCTGATCATCGCCGCCGCGATCATCGGTGCCGCGTTCGGCATGCTCTACGGCATCGTCTCCTTCGCCATCACGAAGCGGCAGCGCGACTTCACGAGCGTGCACCAGGTGCTCGCCACGAACTACCAGATCGTCGTCGACCCGCAGCTGACCGGGCAGGCGCAGCAGATCCTCGGCCAGCACGGCGCGACGCCGTCGACGCACTGGAACGACGCCCCGCAGCCGGGAGCACCCGGCACGAGCGCGCGGCCCTTCCAGGGCCAGGAACCGTGGCGCCCGGGCCCGCAGCAGGGGTCGCCGTACGGCGGACACGCCACGCCGCACCGGCCGGGAGGCACGCAGCAGCCCGGCACGTCGGGCCCCGGCCCGCAGGGCGGTCGCCCCGGTGACGGTGGTCGCCCCCAGGACGGTGGGCCGCGGTACGGCACGAACGACGGCCCGCGGTACGGGACGAACGACGGCCCGCGGTACGGCACGAACGAGGGACCCCGCTACGGCGAGACCCCGCAGACCGCGCAGCAGCCCGCGCCGGCCGTCGACCCGCGGGTGCCGCAGTCGCGGCCCGACGAGCGCCCGCAGTACGGCGAGCGTGTCACCGGTGCGGACGACGACCGCGGGCGCGGTGCCGACCGCGGCGGTGCTGCTGACGGTGCACCGGAGCAGCGGCGCGACGACGACCGCGCCTGACGACCCGAGGCCCTCGCCGACGGAACGACGCCCGCGACCGACCAACGGGTCGGCGCGGGCGTCGTCGTGCGGGGGTCCCGGCTACAGGACCTTCGAGTAGCAGACGGAGCGGGCAGCCCCGACGTAGGGGCCGAAGTTGGCGATGCGGGTGAAGCCCTCGCGCTCGTAGAACCCGATGGCGCGCTGCTGCTGGTCCCCGGTCTCGAGCACGAGCGCCGGCGACCCGAGGTCGATCGCGGCCTCCTCGAGGCGACGGAGGATCCCGGTCGACACCCCGGCACCGCGCGACTCGGGTCGGACGTACATGCGCTTCACCTCGGCGATGCCGTCCTGCACGAGGCGCAGCCCACCGCAGCCGAGCGGCGTGCCGTCCTCGTCCCGCGCCACGAAGAACACCGCGATGGACTCGGCCGTCGGCTTCTCGCCGGGCTCGGTGTCGCCACCGTAGGACCGGTCGATCTCCAGGCGCTGCGCGGCCCGGAGCCGCTGCGCGTCCGGCGAGTCGAAGTGCTCGACGTCGATGGACAGCCCGCGCGGCACGGTCGTGCCGGTCGGTGCGGGGACCGCGGCGGGCGTCGTGCTGGGGCTGGTGTCGGGCATCGTCGTCACCGGTCCAGGCTAGCGGCCGGACCGCGCGATCCACCCCTCCACTTCCGAGGGGGTCCGGGGGATGCCCACCGAGAGGTTCTCGGCGCCGTCCTCGGTCACCAGGACGTCGTCCTCGATGCGGACACCGATGCCGCGGAACTCCTCGGGGACGGTGAGGTCGTCCTGCTGGAAGTACAGGCCGGGTTCGATCGTGAAGACCATGCCGGGCTGCACGGTGCCGTCGATGTACATCTCACGGCGGGCCTTCGCGCAGTCGTGCACGTCGAGTCCGAGGTGGTGGCTCGTGCCGTGCACCATGTAGCGGCGGTGGAACTGGTTGTCCGGCTGGAGCGACTCCTCCGCGGTCCCGGGCAGGAAGCCCCACTCGGCGGTCTTCCGGGCGATGACCTCCATGGCGGTGGCGTGGACCTCGCGGAAGGTGATCCCGGGCCTGACGATCGCGAACGCGGCGTCCGCCGCCTCGAGCACGGCCTCGTAGACCATGCGCTGCACGTCGGTGAAGGTCCCGCTGACCGGCAGCGTGCGGGTGATGTCGGCCGTGTAGAACGAGTCGACCTCGACACCGGCGTCGATGAGGATGAGGTCGCCCGGCTCCACGGCGCCGTCGTTGCGGGTCCAGTGCAGGATGCAGGCGTGGTGGCCGGACGCGGCGATGGTGTCGTAGCCCACCGTGTTGCCGTCGGCCCGGGCACGGCGGTTGAAGGTGCCCTCGACGATGCGCTCGCCCCGGGGGTGCGCCAGGACGGCGTCGAAGTCGGCGATGACGTCGTCGAACCCGGACTTCGTGGCCTCGACGGCCTTCCGGAGCTCGTTCACCTCGTACGCGTCCTTCACGAGCCGGAGCTCGGACAGGTCGCGGGAGAGCACGTCGTCGGTCGCGGGCGCGGCGTCGGTCGCCTCGGCCCCGCCCACCGCGGTGCCGAGGCGGGCGTCGAGCGCGCGGGTCAGCTCGTCGTCGGCGTCGCGGACGAGCAGCACCGAGGCGTCGAGCCCGTCGGCGACCTCGGCGAAGGCGCCGAGGTCGGCCGTTGCGAGCCCGAGGTCGGCGGCGACCTCGTCGAGCGACGGACGCGGGCCGACCCAGAACTCGCCGATCTCGGGGTTCGCGTAGAACTCCTCGGAGTCGCGGCCGGCCGTGGCGCGGAAGTACAGCGTGGCGTCGTGCCCGGACCCGTTCGGCGTCAGCACGAGCACGGAGCCGACGACCGTGTCGGTGCCCCAGCCGGTCAGGTGCGCGAAGGTCGAGTGCGGGCGGAACGGGTAGTCGCAGTCGTTCGAGCGCACCTTCGCCTGTCCGGCGGGCACCACGATCGTGCGCCCGGGGTGCAGCTCCGAGATCCGGGCGCGGCGCTCGGCTGCGAAGGCCGACTGCTCGCGGGGCTCGGGAGTGGGCCGCACACGGTCCGCCCACTGCGACGCGATGTGGTCCTTGAAGGTCGAGGACCCGGGGGTGGTGGAACGGTTGCTCGTCGCGCGAGGGGTGGTGTCGGCCATGTCACCCATCATCGCACCGAGCTGACCGTGCGGCCTGAGCGGCTGTTCACCTGTCGCTAGCATGGTCGACGTGCCCGATCCGTTCATCGACCTGCACGCCCACTCGAGCGTCTCCGACGGCACCGAGCGCCCCGCCGCACTCGTTGCCGCAGCCGCCGCGGCCGGACTCGACGGCGTCGCCCTGACGGACCACGACACCACCGCGGGATGGGACGAGGCCATCGCCGCCGTCCGCGACCGGCCGATGACACTGGTGCCCGGACTCGAGCTGAGCACCCGCGTCGGGTACCGGAGCGTCCACGTGCTCGGCTACCTCGTCGACCCGTCCGACCCAGGCCTCGTCGAGGAGACGACCCGCATCCGCGACGGCCGGTTCGCCCGCGCTCGGCGCATGGTCGAACGGATCGGCCGCGACCACCCGATCACCTGGGACGACGTGATCGCGCAGGCCAGCGACGGTGCGACCATCGGCCGCCCCCACATCGCCGACGCGCTCGTCGCCCGCGGGCTCGAGCCCGACCGGAGCGCCGCCTTCCGCGGGATCCTGCACCCGGCCTCCGGCTACTACGAGCCGCACGACGCCCCGACGCCCCTGCGCGGGGTGGAGCTGATCCGGGCGGCGGGTGGCGTCCCGGTCATCGCGCACCCGGCGGCGTCCTCGCGCGGGATCGTCATCGACGAACCGGCGCTCCGGGAACTCGTCGACGCGGGGCTCGGCGGCCTCGAGGTCGACCACCGCGAGAACCTCGCGCACGGCAAGCGCACCCTGCTCGACTGGGCGAAGCGCTACGGCCTGTTCGTGACGGGGTCGAGCGACTACCACGGCACCGGCAAGCCGAACCGCTTCGGTGAGCACCGCACGGCCCGGGTCTCCTTCGACGCGATCGTCGAGCAGGCGACGGGCAGCGCGCCCGTGCACGGCGCGGGTTCCCGGCTGGCCTGACACCCGCCCGGACCGGGCGCGGCAGGCCGGCGCGCTGGCGGGGACGACGGAGGGCCCGTCGCGTCAGCGACGGGCCCTCCGGTCCGGAGGCGCTACTCGCCGTCCGACGACCCCTGCGGAGCCGAGGCGGTCGCCTCGGGGGAACCGCTGCCACCGCGGCGACGGCGGCGACGCCGACGCTTCGCGGCACCGTCGGTGGTCGAGCCCTCGCCGGCGGGGTGCGCGGCGTCGGGACCCGTGGACTCGACGGCCGGAGCCGACGTGGCGGCCTCGGACGAGCCTCCCGTCCGGGTGCGCGAGCGCGGACGCGAGCCGCCCCGCTCGCCGCCCTGGCGGTCACCGCTGCGCTCGGAGCCGCGACGGTCACCGCTGCGCGGGGCGCCCCGGCCGGCGGAGGAGGAGCCGGCCTCGGCCGCGTGCGAGGGCGCGCCGGGCAGGCGACCCTTCGTACCGGCGGGGATGTCGAGGTCGCTGAACAGGTGGGGCGACGACGAGTAGGTCTCGACGGGCTCGGGGATGCCGAACTCGAGGGCCTTGTCGATCAGCGTCCACTTGTGCAGGTCGTCCCAGTCGACGAACGTGACCGCGATGCCCGTCTTGCCGGCGCGACCGGTGCGGCCCGCGCGGTGCAGGTACGTGTCCGGGTCGTCCGGGATGGTGTGGTTGATCACGTGCGTGACGTCGTCGACGTCGATGCCGCGGGCGGCGACGTCCGTCGCGATGAGCACGTCACGCTTGCCGGCCTTGAAGGCGGCCATCGCGCGCTCGCGCTGCTCCTGGTTGAGGTCGCCGTGCACGGCCGCGGCGTTGAACCCGCGGTCCTTCAGCTCCTCGACCAGCTTCGCGGCGGCGCGCTTGGTGCGCGTGAAGATCACGGTCTTGCCGCGGCCCTCGGCCTGCAGGATGCGGGCGATGACCTCGTCCTTGTCGAGCGAGTGCGCGCGGTAGATGACGTGCTTGATGTTCGCCTGCGTCAGGCCCTCGTCGGGGTCCGTCGCGCGGATGTGCACCGGGCGGGTCATGAAGCGGCGGGCGAGCGCGACGATCGGCGCCGGCATCGTCGCCGAGAACAGCATCGTGTGCCGCACCGCGGGGACGGCCTGGAAGATGCGCTCGATGTCCGACAGGAAGCCGAGGTCGAGCATGCGGTCGGCCTCGTCGAGCACGACCTCCTGCACGTGGGAGAGGTCGAGGAGGCGCTGGCGCTGCAGGTCGATGAGGCGACCGGGCGTGCCGACGACGATCTGGGCGCCGGCCTTGAGCTGCTCGATCTGGCCCTCGTACGCCTTGCCGCCGTAGATCGACACGATCGTGGTCGACCGGTTCGAGGTGGCGAGCTCGAGGTCCTCGGTCACCTGCACCGCGAGCTCGCGGGTCGGGACGACGACGAGCGCCTTGACGCCGTGCTCCGGGTCGGCGCCGAGACGCTGGATGAGCGGGAGCCCGAAGCCGAACGTCTTGCCGGTACCCGTCTTGGCCTGGCCGATGATGTCCTGGCCGGTGAGGGCGAGCGGGATCGTCTGCTGCTGGATCGGGAAGGGCTCGGCGATGCCCTTCGTCGCGAGCGCGTCGACGATGTCCTGCTCGATGTTGAGGTCTGCGAAAGTCAAAGAAGCACCTTAGTCCTGGTGGAAGTCCAGGCCAGTCTACCGACGGTCGGCGACGAGCACGCCCGCGGGCCGGAGCGGGGTGCCACGGCCCCTATGCTGGTCGCGTGGTGTCGTGGTGGAACCGGAAGCGCGCTGCGCAGCTCGCGGCGGCGTGGCTGGCGTCGCGGAACCCGCGGAACGCCAAGCCCGTGGAGCGCCTGCAGCTGGACGACGTCAGTCCGGAACTCGACGTGTACCTGGGACAGGCCGCCTACCTCCAGCTCTCGCTCTACGAGACGATGGGCCGCGCGGGTGCCGCGGCACCGACGATGTCGGGCCGCCTGGTGACCGGCGTCCTCGCGACGACCGCGCTCGAGCGGCACCGGACGCTCGTGGCCGAGATCGAACGGCACGGCGGGCAGCCCGCCGAGCTGATGGAGCCGCACCGCGAGGCGATCGACCGCTTCCTCGCCCGCACGAGCGGCGCCGACTGGTACGAGTCGATGCTGACCGGGTACGTCACCGCCGGCATCCTCAACGACCTGTTCGGCAGCCTGCTCCGCTCGCTGCCGGCCGACGTGCGGCAGCGCCTGCGGACGGTCTTCGACGCCCGTGAGGAACGCGCGGTCGTGGACGAGCTCGCGGCGCACATCGAGCAGGACCCGCAGGTCGGTTCGCGGCTCGCGATGTGGGGCCGGCGGCTGGTCGGGGACACGCTCCTCGTGGCGCGGTCGGCGTTGGCATCGCACGCGCGTGAGGACCAGGAGCGGCTCGAGCCGGTGTGGACCGAGCTCATCGCGGCGCACACGCGGCGGATGGACGCGCTGGGCCTGACGGCCTGACCGTCCGGCGGGTCAGGCGCGGGCGCGCCGACGGTCCGGCGAGATCAGGCGCGGGCGGTCCGGCGGGCTCAGGCGCGGGCGCGCTCGAAGAACGCGTCGTCCGCAGTCGTGCGACGACGACCGAGCACCCACTCGGTGACCACCGCGACGACACCGGCACCGACCAGGGCGACCAACCAGATCCAGCCGCCGTCGTACCGCCAGCCAGCCCAGGTCAGGGCCTCCCAGGCCACGGCAGCCGTGATGCCGCCGACCGCCGGGCCGAGCAGCGCGCCCCGCGTGGAGCGCCAGGGCACCACGACGTGCGCGACGGCCCCCGCGAGGAGGCCGCCGAGCACGGCGAAGAGCAGTTCCACGTCAGGCGACGAAACCGATGCGGCGCGACTCCTCGGCGCCGACCTCGACGTAGGCGAGCGAGGCGACCGGCACGATGAAGCGGCGGCCCTTGTCGTCCTTGAGCGACAGGTGGGTCGACTGCGACTCGAGGGCCTGCGCCACGGCCTGCTCGATCTCCTCGGCGCTCTGGGCGGTCTCGAAGGCGATCTCGCGCGGGCTGTTGATGATGCCGATCTTGATGTCCACGACCACAGCGTATCCGAGCACCCCGCGCGCGGATCGAGCGTTCGCCCGGGGCGCACTCGTGGCCGTCCCGGCCGAGGAGGCGGCCGCTCACCTATCCCGGCACCGGTGCGTCGGCCGGTGCTGTCGGCCGTCCTCGGTACCGTTGCCGCGTGCCCAGGACGACGCTGACGACCCTCCCCGAGGACGTCGGGGTCGCCCGCCCGCTCGTCGCCGACCCGACGCAGGACGCGGTGCTCGCGCTGCCGGACGGACGGCACGCGGCCGTGCTCGGGGCGCCCGGCACCGGCAAGACCACGACGCTCGCGCGGCTCGTCGCCGACCGGCTCGGCCGGGCCGACGCGGTGTCGGCGGACGGCCACGCGTCGGTGCTCGCCCTGACCTCGGCCCGCACGGCCGCCACCGCGCTCCGCGACCGTCTGGCCGCCGCGGCCGGCCGGGTCGTGCCCGGGGCCCTCGCCCGGACCGTGAACTCGCTCGCCTTCCAGGTCGTCGCGCACGCGGCCGCCCTGCAGGGACAGGAGCCGCCGACCCTGCTCACCGGCGGCGAACAGGACCGCATCATCGCCGACCTGCTCGACGGGCACGAGGTCGACGGCACCGGGCCCGCGTGGCCCGCACCGATCACCGCGGTGGTCCGGGAGCGCGCCGGATTCCGCACGGCCCTGCGCGACGTCATGATGCGCGCGGTCGCGGCCGGCGTCGAGCCGGAGGACATGCGGGAGCTCGGCGACGAGTCCGGGCGGCCGGAGTGGCGGGCCGTCGGCGACTTCGTCGACGAGTACCGGGCCACGGTCAGCGCGTTCCGCGGCAGCAGCCTCGACGCCGCCGAGCTCGTGGCCTTCGCGACCGCCGCGGTGCTCCGCGGCGAGGTCCCGGCGAGCGTGGCGGCGCTCCGGCTGGTCGTCGTCGACGACACCCAGGAGCTCGTCGAGGGCGAGGTCGCGCTGCTCGGCGCGCTCGCCCGTGCGGGGACGCAGGTCGTGGCCTTCGGCGATCCGGACATCGCGGCGTCGGCGTTCCGCGGCGCCGAGCCGGACGTGCTCGGGCGTCTGGCCGTGCGCCTCGGCGTCGAGCGGGTCGACGAGATCGTGCTCGGCACCGTGCACCGGCACGCCGCGCCCGTCCGCGCCCTCGTGAGCGCCGTGACCGCGCGCATCGGTGCCGCCGCAGCGGGCCGGCAGCGCACGGCGGCGGCCTCGGCGACCGATGCCAGGAGCGACGCCGTGCTGCACCTCGAGGCGGCGAGCCGGTCGGCCCTGGTCGTCGCCGTCGCCCGTCGCCTGCGGGAGCACCGGTTGCTCGACGGCGTGCCCTGGCACCGGATGGCGGTCGTGACGCGCAGCGGCGCGGCGATCCCCGAGCTGGTCCGCGCGCTGTCCGTCGCCGAGGTCCCCGCCACGGCCGGCGCCGCCCCGATCCGACCGCGGGACGACGGTGCCGCGCGGGCGCTCCTCGGCGCGGCCGGCGTGGCACTCGGCGTCGTGGCGCTCGACGCCGACCTCGCGACGTCGTTCGTGACGGGGCCGCTCGGTGGCCTCGACACCCTCGCCATGCGACGACTCCGGCTGGCCCTGCGCCGCGAGGAGCTCGCCGGCGGCGGCACGCGCACGGCCGACGAGCTGCTGGTCGAGGCGCTCGGCGCGCCCGAACGGCTCGCGACGATCGATGCGGGGTTCGCGCGCCGGGCGACTCGGCTCGCCCGGAGCCTGGTCCGCGCGCACGCCGACGCCGCCGCGGACGCGAGCATCGAGGAGATCCTCTGGGGGCTCTGGGAGCGCAGCGGCCTGGCGACCACGTGGGGCGGGCAGTCGGCGGCCGGTGGGGTCGGCGCCGCCGAGGCCGACCGGCACCTCGACGCGGTCGTCGGGCTGTTCACCGCGGCGAAGCGCTTCGTGGAACGCACCCCGGACGCCCCCGCCCGCGTGTTCGTCGACGACCTGCTCGGGGCCGACCTGCCCGAGGACTCGATCGGACCTGACCGGACGGCCGGCCGCGTCCGGGTGCTGACGCCGTCGGCCACCATCGGGCTCGAGTGCGACGTCGTCGTCGTGCTCGGGCTGCAGGACGGGGTGTGGCCGAACACGCGGGTGCGCGGGAGCCTCCTCGACCCGGACGGCCTGGTCCGCGCGGCCGCGGGCGTCGAGCACGGCCCGGTGGACGACCGGGCGGCGGTGGTCGCCGACGAGCTGCGCCTGTTCGCCCGGGCCGTGTCGCGCGCGACGACGCAGGTGGTGATCGGCACCGTCGCCAACGACGACGAGGCACCGTCGCCCTTCGTCCGGCTCGTCCCCGTGCCGCCCGACCGGCAACCGACCGTGCACCCCCTGTCCCTGCGTGGTCTGGCCGGGTCGCTGCGCCGTCGCGTCGTGACCTCGGGGGACCACGAGGCCGCCTCAGCACTCGCACGCCTGGCCGACGCCGACGTCCCCGGGGCGTCTCCCGACGAGTGGTACGGCACCGCCGCACCGACGACGGACGCCCCGCTCGTCGACCTCGACGCCCCGCCGGCACCGAAGCACGAGGGCGGCGAACCCGTGCCGCCGACGGTCGCGGTGTCGCCGTCGCGCATCGGCACCTTCGAGGAGTGCCCGGTGCACTGGTTCGCGCAGACCTTCGGCGGCGGGGCGCCGAGCCCGGCGATGGGCATCGGGACGATCGTGCACGAGGCGATGGAGCACGCGACCACGGTCGACGTCGAGTCCCTGTGGGAGCACGTCGAGGGCCGCTGGGACGAGCTCACGTTCGAGTCGCCGTGGGTGGCCGACCGTGAGCGCGCCCGGACCCGCCGCATGATCGAGGGGCTGAGCGACTACCTCCGGACGTTCGCGAGCGCCGGGCGGCGGCTGCTCGGCGCGGAGACCTCGTTCGCGCTCGTGACCGGACCGGCGCGGATGCGGGGCAGCATCGACCGCATCGAGGTCGACCCCGACGGCCGGGTCAGCGTCGTCGACCTGAAGACCGGGCGCTCGATGCCGAGCGAGAAGAACGACATGCCGGAGCACCCGCAGCTCGGCGCGTACCAGCTCGCGGTCGAGGACGGCGCGGTCGAGGGCGTGCCCGCGGGGTCGTCGATGGCGGACGCCCGGCTCGTCTTCGTGCAGAACCCGCGGAGTGGTCGCGCCTTCTCGGAGCGGACCCAGCACGCCTTCGACGACGAGGCCCGCGAGGCGTACCGCGCCCGCCTCCACGGCGTCGCCCGGGGCATGGCCGGACGGACCTTCCTCGCGAACGTCGACGACCACTGCGACCGGGCACGCACCGGGGTCGAGTGCCGCATCCACGTGGTGGGCGAGGTGACGTGGTGACGACCGGCACCGAGCACGAGACCGAGCGGCCGGCGGCGGCGGACCCCTCGGCAGGCGCTCCCGCGCAGCACGACGCCGACGCGATCGCCGACGCCCTCGGCCGACCCCGCCCGACCGCGCAGCAGCGCGCCGTCATCGAGTCGCCGCTCGCCCCCGCACTCGTCGTCGCCGGCGCCGGCAGCGGGAAGACCGAGACGATGGCCTCCCGCGTCGTCTGGCTGCTCGCGAACGGGTTCGTCCGACCGGCCGAGGTGCTCGGCCTGACCTTCACCCGCAAGGCCGCCGGCGAGCTCTCGGTCCGCATCAACGACCGGATCCGTGCGCTCGAGGACGTCGGCCTGCTCGCCGCGGGCGACGCGTTCGAGGCGCCGACCGTGTCGACGTACAACGCCTTCGCGAACGCGGTCTTCCGCGAGAACGCGCTGCTCGTCGGACGCGACGGCGAGTCGCAGGTGCTCACCGAACCGTCCGCCTGGCAGCTGGCGCGCCGTGTGGTCGTCGCCGCGCGTGACGACCGGTTGGCCGGGCTCGACCGTGACGTCGACACCGTCACCGCAGCGGTGGTCTCCCTCGCGGGCGCGGTGTCCGAGCACCTCGTCGACCCCGCGGACCTGCGGCGCTTCGCGATCGACTTCGCGGGCCTGCTCGAGCTGCCCGGGAACGCCCGGGGCAACCCCTACAAGACGGTCACGGACGCGGTCGCGGCGATCGGCGCCCTCGAACCGCTCGTCGACCTGGTCGAGGAGTTCCGCCGGCAGAAGGTCGACCGCGGCTTCGTGGAGTTCTCCGACCAGATCGCCCTCGCGCTCGCCGCCGCCGAGTCCGCGCCGCGCGTGGTCGACGACCTGCGGCACCGGTTCCGTGTCGTGCTGCTCGACGAGTACCAGGACACCTCGGTGGTCCAGACCCGGTTCCTGGCCCGGCTGTTCCGCGGACACCCGGTGATGGCCGTCGGCGACCCGCACCAGTCGATCTACGGCTTCCGCGGTGCGAGCGCCGCGAACCTCGCACGCTTCCCGCGGGACTTCGGCGACGCGGGCCCCGTACCGGTCACGTTCGCCCTGTCCACGAGCTGGCGGAACCCGGTCGACGTGCTCGCCGGGGCGAACGCCGTCGTCGACCCGCTGTCCGCCGCGTCGGAGGTCGCGGTCGAGCGCCTGTCCCCGCGGCCGGGCGCGGACCTCGGCACCGTCACGGCGCTGTTCCCGGAGACCCTGCCGGAGGAGGCCGAGGGCGTCGCCCGGTGGTTCGCCACGCGCCGTGCCGCGACGCCCGACGGCTCGATGGCGCTGCTGCTGCGCTCGCGGAGGGACCTGTCGGCGTTCACCGCCGCGCTCGCCGCGCAGCGCGTGCCGTTCCACGTCCTCGGCACCGGCGGCCTGCTGCAGCGGCCGGAGATCGTCGACCTGGTCGCGTGCCTGCGCGTGCTGCACGACCCGTCCGCGGGCAACGACCTGATCCGCCTGTTCGCGGGCGCCCGGTGGCGCGTGGGCGCGGCGGACGTCGTCGCACTGCACGAGCTCGCGCGGTGGTTGTTCGGGCGGGACCACACGCAGCAGCGGCTCGACGACGAGGTGACCGCGGCCTTCCGGGCGTCGGTCGCGGCCGGGGAGCACGGCTCGATCGTCGACGCGCTCGACTTCGTCGCGACGGCCCCGGACGAGCACGGTGCCCTCGAGGGCATCAGCCCCGCTGGTCGGCAGCGCATGCGTGCCCTCGGGCAGCAGCTCGCCGCGCTCCGCTCCCGGGCCTCGGGGGACCTCGTCGACTTCGTCACGCTCGTCGTGCAGGAGATGCGGCTCGACGTCGAGGTCGCCGCGCACGAGCAGGGCAGCGCCGCGTTCCTCGACGCCTTCGTCGACGAGCTCGCGGGCTTCGCGGCCACCGACGACCGGGCGGACCTCGGCGCCTTCCTCGGCTGGATCGACGCGGCTGCCCGCCGCGACGACATGGGCCCGCGGTCCGAGGAGCCCGAGGCCGGCACGGTGCAGGTCCTGACCATCCACGGGTCGAAGGGCCTGGAGTGGGACGCCGTCGCGGTCCCGCGCCTCGTCGAGGGTGCGCTCCCGGCACGACCGCAGGAGGGCTCGTCCGGCTGGCTGGGCTTCGGCCGGCTGCCCTACGAGTTCCGCGGCGACGCCGAGGAACTGCCGCAGCTCGCCTGGCGGGGGAACGCCGACCAGAAGGGCGTGGTCGACGCGATCGACGCCTACAAGGAGCAGGTGCGCTCCCGCAACGAGGACGAGGAACGCCGGCTCACGTACGTCGCGCTCACCCGGGCCCGGCACGACCTGCTCGTCTCCGGGTCCTGGTGGGCCGGCGGCGTGAAGCCGACCGAGCCGAGTCGGTACCTGCGCGACCTGGTCGAGGCCGGGATCGTGGACCCCGAGGCGGTGCCCGACCGCACCGTGCACGAGGAGGACCCGCTCGGCGAGGACGGCGCGACCCAGACCTGGCCGCACGTGCCCTTCGGGCAGCGCGGCGCCCGGGTGCTCGCCGCCGCCGACCGGGTGCGGAACGCCAACCCCGGCGCGGCCGGGCGGTTCGCCGCCGAGATCGACCTGCTGCTCGCCGAGCGGCAGGCGCGCCGGTCCGCCCGGCACGCCGTGGCGGTCCCGCACCGGGTCCCGGCCTCCGGCTTCAAGGACTACCTGGCGGAGCCCGGCGCCGTCGCCGAGCGACTGCGGCGTCCGATGCCCGAGCGCCCCTACCGGGCCACCCGGCTCGGCACCCTGTTCCACCGGTGGGTGGAGCAGCGTGCGGGGAGCGGCGGGTCCCTCGAGACGCTGGACCTGTGGGACGGCGAGCGCGACCTCGACGCGGACGAGGCGGTCGACGCCTCCGCGGACGCGGCCGTGACCGACGACGACGCCCGACGGCTCGCGGCCTTCCAGGCGACGTTCGCCCGGTCACGCTGGGCCGGTCGGACGCCGATCGAGGTCGAGCGCGAGATCCACATCCCGTTCCTCGGCCACAGCATCGTCTGCAAGCTCGACGCCGTGTACGAGATCGACGGTCGGGCCGAGGTCGTCGACTGGAAGACGGGCAAGGCGCCGAGCGGCGCGGACGACCTGGCCGCGCGGCAGCTCCAGCTCGCGCTCTACCGCGTCGCCTACGCGGAGTTCACGGGTCGCCCGCTCGACGAGGTCGACGCGGTGTTCTACTTCGTCGCCGACGACCTCGAGGTCCGCCCGACCGAGCTGCTCGACCGCGCCGGTCTCGAGCGCGCGTGGCGGGACGCCGTCGGCTGATCCGACAGCGGACGGGAGGCGCGTGGCGGGCCCGCCCCGTGCCTCCCGTCCGACAGTCGATCGGCTGCGCGGTCGCGACGCACCGTGTGCGGTCGGGACGCTTCGGGCGCGGTGCGCCCGCTCGTCGGGTCAGCCGTGGCGGCGTTCGGTCGACGACAGCAGCTGCTCGACCTCGCCGATCTCCATCGTCTCGGGGGAGACCGACTGCAGCGGCGCCGCCGTCGGCGTCTGCACCGCGTCGACGAGGCGGTGCATCATCGCGACGGCGTCGTCGACGACCTCGGTGCTCTTCGCCTGCACACCGTGCAGCAGCCACTGCGCGGTCTCGAGCTCGTGGTACACCCGGGCGCGCTGGGCGAGCTGGCGGTCACGACCGCCGCCGTTCGCCTCGTACGCGCTGAGGACGGTGTCGAACGCCTCGCGCTGCCCCGCGAGCACCCACGCGAGGTCCTTCGCGGGGTCGCCGAGCCGGAGCTCGCCCCAGTCGAGGACACCGCTGACGGCGTCGCCGTCGACCAGCAGGACCCCGGTGCCGACGGCGCCGTGCACGACGGTCGGCGTGAACTGCCAGAGCTGCTGGTCGCGCGCAGCGCCCTCCCAGCGCTCGACGAGCGCGGCGGGCACGAGCTTGGTCGCGACCGCACGGTCCATGACGGACACGGCGGAGCGCAGCACCTCGAACGGGGTGAGGGAGGGCAGGCCGGCGTCGGTGACGAAGCTCGTCGGCAGCTGGTGCACGGCGGCGACGGCGCGGCCCACGGCGGTGGCGAGCTCCGGGCGCTCCCCGAGGTCGCGGAGCGTCGGGTGCGCACCGTGCACGTAGGTCGTGACGATGGCGCGCGTCGACCCGACCGGTGCCTGGCCGCGGTACTCGGCCACCGCGAAGGGGAGTCGGGTGCGGATGCCGGCGCTCAGGGCGCGGATCGCGACGAGGTCGGCCGACTGCCGGGCCTCGGCGCGCTGGTTGCGCGGTCGGCGGATGGCGCTCAGCGCGCCGTCAGCGTCGCGGAGGACGGCCGACTCGTAGTCGCCGGACGCCGCCGAGCCGAGTGTGCGTGTGCCCGTGACGACCATGCCGGGAACGGCCGTCGTCGCCAACGCGGCTAGAGTGAACTGGGATCCCGCCATGTCCTCAGGGTAGGTCCGCGTCCGGGGGCCGAGCGCACGCCACGCTGGCCCGTCGAGCCCCGGAACGGTCCACGGGGTCCCGCCGGACGACAGCCGGAGACCCTGTCCCGACCGCAAGGAGCGCCCTGCCGTGACCGTCGAGTTCGCCGCAAGGCTCCCGCTGTCCCGCAACGAACTCGACCGTGACGCGGAGTTCCGGACCACGCCGGACCTCGAGCGCGTCCTCCGGGACGACCCCTCGACGCGGTGGCTGCCGGTGCGCGGCGCCGACCTGCTCCGCGAACCGGACGGTGCGCTCCGCTTCGTCGAGGTCACGGCCGTGCCCGAGGACGCCGTGGTGCTGTACCTCGGCCGCGCGGTCGCGGACGCCCCGGACGCCCCCGCCGGGACGCGCTTCGTCGCCGCGCTGCTCGACACGGCCGCGGCCGAGGCGATCGAGTCCGACGACGACGCGTGGGCGAGCCTCCGCATGTTCGGCACCGAGCTGTCCGCACGCGACCAGGGCCTCGCGGTCGAGACCGTGGCGATGGCCAACTGGCACGCCGTGCACGGGTTCTCGCCGCGGACCGGCTCGCCCTCGGCGGTCGTCAGCGGCGGGTGGGTCCGCCGCGACCCGGAGGGGCACGAGATCTTCCCGCGCACGGACGCGGCGATCATCGTCGGCGTGACCGACGCGGACGACCGCATCCTGCTCGGCTCGAACGCGGCGTGGGACGCCGACCGGTACTCGCTGCTCGCCGGGTTCGTCGAACCGGGGGAGTCCCTCGAGGACGCCGTGCGACGCGAGGTCTGGGAGGAGTCCGGCGTCCGCGTCGAGGAACCCGAGTACCTCGGATCGCAGCCCTGGCCGTTCCCCGCCTCGCTCATGCTGGGCTTCCGTGCGCGTGCCCTGGACGGCGACCCGTCGACGGTGCGCCCGGACGGGGTCGAGATCCTCGACGTCCGGTGGTTCTCGCGCGACGAGGTCCGCGAACGCGCCGGTGACACCCTGCTGCTGCCCGGCCGGACGTCCATCGCCCGCGCCATCATCGAGGAGTGGTACGGCGGGCCGCTCGACCTGCCGTGACCGACGGACGCCCCGCCCCGGTGCGGCCGCCCTCGCCCGACGAGCTCCTCGCCGCGCTCGACGCCGAGCAGCAGACCGTCGCCCGCACCCTGCTCGGCCCGGTCGCGGTCCTCGCCGGCGCCGGGACCGGCAAGACGCGGGCGATCACGCACCGCATCGCGTACGGGGTGGCGACCGGCACCTACTCGCCGAACCACGTCCTCGCGCTGACCTTCACCACGCGCGCCGCGGGTGAGCTGCGCTCCCGGCTGCGCGCCCTCGGTGCGGGCACCGTGCAGGCCCGGACCTTCCACGCCGCCGCGATGGCGCAGCTCAGCTACTTCTGGCCGGACACCGTCGGCGGGCACGCACCGCGGATCGTCGAGTCCAAGGGCCGGGTCATCGCGCACGCGGCCGACACCGTGGGGATCCACGTCGACACCCCGGTCCTGCGCGACCTGGCGGCCGAGGTGGAGTGGCGCAAGGTGCAGATGCTCACGTACGACGAGTACGAGGCCGCCGCCGTCGACCGGGTGATGCCGCGGGACACCCCGGCGCGACGCGTCGTCGACCTCATGCGCGCCTACGAGCAGCTCAAGGACGACCGGCGGCAGCTCGACTTCGAGGACGTCCTGCTCGCCACGCTCGGGATGGTCGAGTCGGAGCCGCGCGTGGCATCGTACGTGCGGCAGCAGTACCGGTTCTTCGTCGTCGACGAGTACCAGGACGTCTCACCCGTCCAGCACGACCTGCTCCGTGCGTGGCTGGGCGGTCGCGACGACGTGTGCGTGGTCGGTGACGCCAGCCAGACGATCTACTCGTTCGCCGGGGCCTCGAGCCGGTACCTGCTCGGCTTCGGTTCCGAGTTCCCGCGGGGCTCGGTGCTGCGGCTCGAGCGGAACTACCGCTCCACGCGCGAGGTCGTCCACGCGGCGAACACCCTCATGCGCGGGCAGCCGGGTGCGCTCGACCTCGTCGCGCAGACGGCCGAGCCGGGGCCTGCGCCCGAGGTCCTGGCGTGCGTGCACGACGGGGACGAGGCCCAGACCGTGGCACGGCGCATCGGCGAGCTCGTCGCGGGCGGCGCCCGGTTCGGCGAGTGCGCCGTGCTGTACCGCGTCGGGGCGCAGGCGGCCGCGCTCGAGTCCGCGCTCGGTCGAGCCGGGATCCCGTACCGCGTGCAGGGCGGCACCCGCTTCTTCGACCGGCCCGAGGTCAAGCTCGCCGTGCACCACATGCGCGGCGAGGCGGTCCGGCAGACGGACGACGAGCTCACCCGACGCGTCGGGCTCGTGCTGCAGCTGAGCGGCTGGACCCCCACCCCGCCCGACGGCACGGGCGCCGTCCGCGACCAGTGGGAGGCGCTGCAGGCGATCATGGGCCTGGCCGAGGCGTCGCCCGAGGGCACGACGATGCAGCAGTTCACGCAGGACCTCGTGGACCGTGCGGCGACCCACCACGAGCCGGAGCTCGACGCGGTCACGCTCGCCACGCTGCACTCGTCGAAGGGCCTGGAGTGGCCGCACGTCCTGGTGGTCGGTGCCGCCGAGGGGCTGCTGCCGATCTCGCACGCGTCCACCGACGACGAGGTCGACGAGGAACGGCGGCTCTTCTACGTGGGCCTCACCCGTGCACGCCGTTCCGTCACCGTCACGTGGTCGCGACAGGGTTCCACGCGAGGGGGTGCCCGGGCCCCGAGCCGGTTCCTGGCAGCGCTCGACACGCACACCGCGGGTGCGGAGCCACCGGCAGCAGGCTGACGGACAGGTCGTCGCGGTCGAACACGACCTGGTCCGTCCCCGGCTCCTGCATCGTGCTCGGCAGCCGCTGCACGAGCATCCGGGTCGCGGCGGACGCGAGCGCGGCCAGCCGCCACGGTGACAGCGGCGCCGCTGGGCGGCCCCAGACCTGCGCGGCGAGTGCCGGCCACGCCGGGTCGGCGTCGACGCGTGCGTACTCGACGCACTGCAGGCACGGGCCCTCGCCGGGCACGAGCACCGGACCGAGGCGCACCCGGCCGTCGCCGACGACGAGTGCGAGGTGCGGCGTCCCGCGACGTGCCCAGGCCGCGCGGAGGGCCGGGTCGACGACGTGGTCGGCGACCACGAGCGCGAGGGACGGCGGCGGGTCGGGGAGCACCACCGGACCGCCACGCGGCGCGGCGGTCCTGGCGACGGTGACGCCCTCGCCGGAGAGCAGCTCCGCCACCGTGTCGGCGAGGGCGCCCGGCCCGTGCACCTCGACCCGGGCGAGCGGTTCGGGTAGCACCTCGACCACGGCGGGGGACGCGTCGCCGAGGATCCGCGCGGCGACCTCCGGGCGGCACCCGGTCGTGGCGGCGAGTGCGGTCAGCGCGTCACGGCTCGTCTCGCGTCGGAGTGCGCAGAGGAACCGTTCCTCGGCCGTGGACGGCACCGGGACGACGGCACGCGGCGGGTCGACGCCGAGCTGCACGGTCCCCGGGTCGCGCCAGACGAACTCGAGCGTGGGGTCGATGCGGATGCCCATGTCCCCACCGTGACGGAACGGCCGGCCCCGAGGGGACCGGCCGTCGCCATCTGTGGAGAACTACTCGGGCGTGTCCCCGTCGCCGTTCGGGGTACCGCCGTCCTCGGGACCACCGGCCTCGTCGATCCCACCCGCTTCGTCCTCGCGCGGACGGTCGCCGGTCGTGTCGTTGAGCAGGTCCTCGAGCGCCCGGTCGAACGCGTCGTCCTCCGCGGACCGGCCCGGGTTGCGGAGCCGCAGGACGAAGGCCTCAGGGTCGTCGACGTCCTCGGAGGTCGGGACGGCGTCGAAGTGCGCCCACAGGGCGTCGCGCTCCTCGGCACCGAGCTCGTCGGTGACCCGCTGCCACAGCGCGGCGGCCTCCCGGAGGCGGCGGGGCCGCAGCTCGAGCCCGACCAGCGTCGCGAACGCGGACTCGGCGGGGCCACCGGCGGCGCGGCGGCGACGGACCATCTCGGCGATGGCGTCGGACCGCGGCAGGCGGACGGTCGCGGCGGCGGTGACGGTGTCGACCCAGCCCTCGACGAGCGCGAGCATCGTCTCGAGGCGGCCGAGCGCGGCCTCCTGCTCCGCGGTGCGCGGCGGGATGAGCGCGCCCGACGCCAGTGCGTCGCGGAGCTGCTCCTGGTTCGTCGGGTCGATCTCCGACGCGAGCTCCTCGACCCGGTCGAACGGGATGTGGATGCCGCGCGCGTAGTCGGTGATCGACGAGATGATGTGCAGCCGGAGCCACTTCGCCGACCGGAAGAGCCGCGCGTGCGCGAGCTCCCGGACCGCCAGGTAGATGCGGACCTCGTCCTCGGGGACGTCGAGGCCCTCGGCGAACTCGGCAACGTTCTGCGGCAGGAGCACCGCGACCTGCTCGTCGAGGAGCGGGACGCCGACGTCGCCGCCCGAGACGACCTCCTTCGCGAGCTGTCCGACGACCTGGCCGAGCTGGACCGCGAACAGGGCACCGCCCACGCCGCGCATCGCCTTCGAGACGTCGCCGAGCATGGCCTTGAGCTGCTCCGGCGCGCGCTGGTCGATCGCCTCGGTGAGGGCGTTCGCGATGCTCAGCGCCACCGGCTCGGCGATCTGCGCCCACACCGGGGTGGTCGCGCGCGCCCACTGCTCGCGCGTCCAGGTGCTCGGCGTCGCCGTGAGCTCGGGGACCGAGGTCGCCTCGTCGAGCCAGAGCGCCGCCACCTGGAAGGCCTGCCCGGCGGCCTGCGAGGTCGCCGGGTCCACCGGGTGGCCGCCGTCGCGGGCGATCGCGGTCGCGCGCTCCGACGCGACCGAGAAGTCGATGCCGTCCCCGCCGGACTGCGCTGCCCGCTGCAGCTGACTCATGAGGTTCGCCACGAACGCCGGGTCGTTCGGCAGGCCGGCCGCGCCCGCGAGCTGCGACGGGTCGATCTGTCCCTCTCCGGAGAGCAGCTTGCGCAGCATCTCCTGGAAGTCGTCGTCCGGACCCCGCTGCGGTTCATCAGGCATGCCGACTACGCTAATCGCTGCTCACGGGACCGCGCCTGGGATGCCCCCGTGGGGTCGCCCGAACCGCTGCGCCGAGGGCGAACAGCCCGTGCACGCGCGGGCGCCCGCCCCGTGGAAGGACGTCCGTGACCCTCTTCGCCCCTGCGCCCCGTCGCCGCTCCCGTTCCCGTACCGTCGGGTGGGCGTTCGTCATCGGGGCCGTGGTGCTCGGGCTCCTGGCGAGCTTCCTGCCGAGCCCGTACCTCATCGAGGTGCCGGGCCCGGTGTACAACACCATCGGCACCCAGCGGCAGGGGCAGGGCAAGGACGCGAAGGACGTCGAGCTCATCCAGATCGACGGCGCGCGGACGTACCCGACCGCGGGTGCGCTCGACATGCTCACCGTCGGGATCCAGGGCGACGCGACGAACCGGCCGTCGTGGACGAGCGTCATCCGGGCACTGTTCTCGCGCTCCGAGGCCGTCATCCCGGCCAGCGCGGTCTACCCGGAGGGCACCACGACCGAGCAGGTGAACCAGCAGGACGCCGCGGACATGCAGTCGTCGCAGCAGTCGGCCGTCGCCGCCGCGCTCATCCACCAGGGCGAGGACCTGCCCACCCGGCTCGAGGTCGGCTCGGTGCAGGATGGGTCCGCCGCGGACGGCGTCCTCCGCAAGGGCGACGTCATCACGGCCTTCGACGGGCACCAGCTCACCACGAACGTCGACGCCGGCTCGCTGCGCGCGGCGGTCGCGGACCACGGGACCTCGTCCCCGGCCGAGGTCACCGTCGAGCGCGACGGCACGAGCCGCACCGTCGAGGTCACCCCGCGCGAGGAGCAGGGCACCGCACTGCTCGGCGTCGGCGTCACCGAGCACTACGAGTTCCCCTTCGAGGTCAAGATCGCACTGCAGGACGTCGGCGGTCCGTCCGCGGGCATGATGTTCGCGCTCGGGATCATCGACGAGCTCACGCCGGGCGAGCTGAACGGCGGCGAGCACGTCGCCGGGACCGGCACCATCACGGCCGACGGCGAGGTCGGACCGATCGGTGGCATCCGCCAGAAGCTGTACGGCGCGAAGGACGCCGGCGCGACCGTCTTCCTCGCACCCGCCGAGAACTGCGACGAGGTCGTCGGTCACGTCCCCGACGGGCTCGACGTCTACAAGGTCGCGACGCTGGACCAGGCGGTCACCGACCTGCAGACCATCGCGTCGGGGAAGAGCACCGCCGGTCTCGCGCGCTGCACGTCGTAGCACTGCACGTCGTCGGACCGGCCATCCGGTCCCCGCGACGTGCGCGCACGTCGCGATCCGCGCCTCCCGTCCGGACGGCCTGGAGGCACGGGTCACCTTCCTGAGTCCCCGCACAGCTTGGCTGTCGGCGGGGACCCGTAGGATCGGTGCACTGACGGCCCGCCGCGCCGGGCCCGCCGGTCCGACACGTCTGGAGCACATCAAGTGACGACAACCTCGTCCACCTCGGGTCCCTCTCCTTCTGGGCGGCGCTCGCCGCGGGTCCCGATCGTGGTCACGATCATCGTGCTGGCCGCACTGGTGATCGGCTTCTTCATCTTCGCCAGCCTGTACACCGACTACGCGTGGTTCGCCCAGCTCGGCTTCCAGCAGGTCCTCACCACGAGGTGGGTCGCGAGCACCCTGATGTTCGTGGCCGGGTTCCTCGGCATGGCCGTCCCGGTGTACGTGAGCATCGCGCTCGCGTACCGGTTCCGTCCCGTCTACGCCAAGCTCAACTCGCAGCTCGACCGCTACCAGCAGGTCATCGAGCCGCTGCGCCGGGCCGTCGTGATCGGCATCCCGGTGGTGCTCGGCCTCTTCGCCGGGCTCGCGACCGCCGGTCGGTGGAGCATGGTCCTCGAGTACTTCAACCGGACGTCGTTCGGCAAGAAGGACCCGCAGTTCGGTCTGGACATCGGCTTCTACGTCTTCGAGCTCCCCTTCTGGCGTTCGATCGTGGCGTACTCGTCGGCCGTCGTCCTCCTCGCCGGCATCGCCGCGCTCGCCGCGACCTACCTCTACGGTGCGCTCCGCTTCGGCGGGCGCGAGGTCCGCATCTCGCGGGCGGCGCGCATCCAGCTGGCCGTCACGGCCGCCGTCTACGTCGCGCTCCAGGCCGTCAGCCTCTGGCTCGACCAGTACGCCGCGCTGACGAAGGACAACCCGCTCATCACCGGTGCGCAGTACACCGACGTCAACGCGGTGATCCCCGGGCGCGAGATCATGGCGGGCATCGCCGCCATCGTCGCGATCCTCTTCATCGTGACCGCGGTCATCGGCCGCTGGCGCATCTCGATCGTCGGCACCGGCCTGCTGCTGGTCGCCGCCATCGTCATCGGCGGGATCTACCCCTGGATCGTGCAACGCATCCAGGTCAAGCCCTCCGAGCGCACCTACGAGTCCGCGTTCATCGAGCGCAACATCAAGGCCACGCGCGACGCCTACGGGGTGAGCGGCGTGCAGGAGCAGAACTACGACGCCACCACCGAGGTCACCTCGGGGGCGCTCGCGCAGGACGCGCAGACCACGGCGAACATCCGCCTGATCGACCCGAAGATCGTCCCCGACACCTTCAGCCAGCTGCAGCAGTACCGGCAGTACTACCAGTTCCCGCGGGAGCTCGACGTCGACCGGTACGACGTGGACGGGCAGACCGAGGACACGGTGATCGCGGTCCGCGACATCGACCTCGAGGGCCTCAGCGCCCAGGCGAACACGCAGTACAACCGCACGTTCGTCTACACGCACGGTTTCGGCGTCACCGCCGCCTACGGCAACCAGCGCGCGAGCGACGGCAAGCCGGTGTTCCTCGAGTCGGGCATCCCGGCGAACGGCGCCCTCGGCGACTACCAGCAGCGCGTGTACTTCGGCGAGTCCTCGCCGCCCTACTCGATCGTCGGTGGCCCCGAGGGGACGAAGAACGTCGAGCTCGACTACCCGGCCGGTTCGGACGACAGCGACGGCGGGAACGCCACGACGACGTACCAGGGCAACGGCGGACCGAGCCTCGGCGGGTTCTTCAACCGGCTCGTCTACGCGGCGAAGTTCCAGTCCGAGCAGATCCTGCTCTCCGACGCCGTCAACCGCGACTCGCAGATCCTCTACGACCGCGACCCGATCCAGCGTGTGCAGAAGGTCGCGCCCTACCTGAAGCTCGACGGCGACGCCTACCCGGCGATCGTCGACCACCGCATCCAGTGGATCGTGGACGGCTACACGACGAGCGACGCGTACCCGTACTCGCAGAGCCAGAGCATGTCGGACAGTGTCAACGGCACGGACTCCTCGGCGTTCCGCACCGACCAGGTGAACTACATCCGCAACTCGGTGAAGGCCACCGTCGACGCGTACACGGGCAAGGTCACGCTCTACGCGTGGGACACCCAGGACCCGGTGCTGAAGACCTGGCAGAAGATCTTCCCCGGCACGACGGAGCCGGTGTCGCAGATGAGTGCCGAGCTGCTCGACCACGTGCGCTACCCGACCGACCTGTTCAAGGTGCAGCGGTCCATCCTCGGCACGTACCACGTGACCAACGCGAACTCGTTCTACTCGGGTGACGACGCGTGGAACACGCCGCAGGAGACCACGACGGGCACGACCGAGAGCGACACCGACTCGACGGCGGACAACGTCTCGCAGACGACGACCAACGCGCTCGGCACCCAGGCCACGGCGACGCAGGGCAACCTGCAGGACCCGTACTACCTGACGATGAAGGTCCCGGGGCAGGACACCGCGTACTCGCTCTACACGACCTACATCCCGCAGCAGTCGGCCGGGGCGAACAACCGCAACGTGCTCACCGGGTACCTGGCGGTCGACTCGGACGCCGGTGGTGCCGGCAAGGGCGAGAAGGGTGCCAACTACGGCAAGCTCACGCTCCTGACGATGCCGAAGACCGACAACATCCCGGGTCCTGCGCAGGTGCAGAGCCTCTTCAACGGTGACACCACCGTGTCGCAGGAGCTGAACATCCTGAAGCGGGGTAACTCCACGGTGAAGCAGGGCAACCTGCTGACCCTGCCGGTCGGTGGCGGCTTCCTCTACGTGCAGCCCGTCTACGTGCAGTCGACGTCGAGCGGGTCCTACCCGCTGCTGCAGAAGGTGCTCGTGGCCTTCGGCGACAAGATCGCGTTCGAGGACACCCTCGACCAGGCACTGAACAGCCTGTTCGACGGTGACTCCGGCGCGGCTGCCGGCGACCAGGGCGCTGCGGACGGTTCCGGCTCGGGGTCCACGGACTCCGGATCCGACACGTCCGACGGCGGCTCCTCGAGCGGATCCACCGGTGGGACCTCGGGTGGCGCGAGCGGCGGCTCGTCGAGCGGCACCGCGAACCAGGCGCTGCAGAAGGCGCTGAACGACGCCAAGAGCGCGCTCGACGACCGCCAGCAGGCGTACGCGGACAACGACCTGGTCGCCGCTGCCGAGGCGGACGAGCGCCTGCAGCGGGCAATCCAAGCCGCCACCGAAGCCGACAGCGGCAACTGACACGCCGTGGCGGGGCACTCGATTTGTGCCCCGCCACGGGCGTGTGTAGGCTGTAAGACGTGCCGCGGGGTGGAGCAGTTCGGTAGCTCGCTGGGCTCATAACCCAGAGGTCGTAGGTTCAAATCCTGCCCCCGCAACCAAGCGTCACCAGAAGGCCCCGGTCCACTCGGACCGGGGCCTTCGTCGTGTGCGGCGCCCGGGTACGCTCACCGGATGGGCACCCTCACGATCGCCGCCGCGCAGTTCGCCCCCGTCGACGACACCCTCGCGAACCTCGGAACCGTCCGGTCCGCCGCCGAGGACGCTGCCGCCCGTGGCGCCGACCTGCTGGTCACACCCGAGTACACGTCGTGGTTCGCCGCGGAGATCGACGACCGGTTCGTCGCAGCAGCGGAACCGCTCGACGGGCCGTTCGTGTCCGGGCTGCGAGAGGTGGCTCGGACGGTCGGCATCGCGCTCGTGGTCGGTGTCGCCGAGACGGCCGACGTGCCGGGACGGTTCCGCAACACCCTCGTGGCCGTGCTGCCCGACGGGTCGATCGCCGCGACCTACCGGAAGGTGCACCTGTACGACGCGTTCGGGGCGCGGGAGTCCGACCGGATCGAGTCCGGCTCGGTCGACCAGGTCCCCGTCTTCGAGCTCGGCGGGGTGCGGATCGGGCTGGAGACCTGCTACGACCTGCGCTTCCCCGAGGTGACCCGACGGCTCGCAGCTCCGGAGACCGGCGGCGCCGACGTCGTCGTCCTGCCGGCCGAGTGGGTCCGCGGTCCGGGCAAGGAGCACCACTGGCGCACGCTGCTCACCGCGCGGGCGATCGAGAACACCGTCTGGGTGGTCGGCGTCGGCCAGACCGGTCCGGTGGGGATCGGTGGGTCCGTCGTAGTCGATCCGTCGGGCGTCGCGGTGGCGGCAGCCGGTGCTGCTCCGGGCCTGCTGGTGGCGACGATCGATACCGCGACGACCGAGGGGGTCCGTGCGGTCAACCCGTCCCTGGCGCTCCGGCGCTTCGACGTGGTGCCGCGGGGCTGAGTCCCGGCCGGGGCGGCCACGGTCCGGTGCCCCGACGGCTCTCCGGTGCGCCGGGGTGCGCGGGCCGGGCGGCGAGCGGGCGGAAGAGGCACCAGGGCGTCGGCGATGGCGCACGTCCCGCCCGTTCGTGCAGTCGGGTGCTCCCGTTGCGGTGACCCTCCTCGCGTCCGGCGCGCGAGCGGGCGGAATCGGCACCGGACGCCCCGACGGGGTGAAGGATGCGCCCGCTCGTGCCCGCGGGCGGAGCGCTGTGTCGGCGAGCGGGCGGTTCAGGAGCTGCCGGAGCTCGACGCGCACCCGGTTCGCCCGCTCGGAGGCATGACCGTCCGGGTCGGGACACCGCGGCCACCGCGGCCGACGCAGCGGAGCGGTCGCGGGCTTCCGCGAGCGGGCGGTATTCGTCGTCAGCGACCGGTCACCGGCGCAGGAAGCGCCCGCTCGACGCGCACACGGGTCCGGACGCGAGCGGATCGCGACCGGCACGCACGGTGACCGGGACGCAGCCGGTCAGCACGCAGCCGGTCAGCACGCAGCCGGTCAGCACGCAGCCGGTCGGGGCGCGGCGGCTCAGCGCGCTGGTGCGAGTGCCGCGAGGCGCGTCGCCGCCTCGGCGAGCACGCTCCGCCGCTTGCAGAACGCGAACCGGACGAGGGACCGGTAGCCCGACGCGTGTTCCGGCCGGACGAACGCGGAGACCGGGACGCCGACCACGCCGGCGAGCTCCGGGAGGCGGAGGCAGAACGCACGGGCGTCCTCGTGGCCGAGGGGCGCGGTGTCGGCGATGACGAAGTAGCCGCCGTCCGGTCGCAGCACGTCGAACCCGGCGGACCGGAGGCCGGCGGCGAGCAGGTCGTGCTTGGCGGCGAGGTCCTGCGCGATGCCGTGGAAGACCTCGTCCGGCAGTCGGAGTCCGACGGCGACGGCGGGCTGGAACGGAGCGCCGTTGACGAACGTCAGGTACTGCTTCACCGACACGATCGCCTCGACGAGCGCCGGTGCGGCGGTGAGCCAGCCGATCTTCCAGCCCGTGGTGCTGAAGGTCTTGCCAGCGCTCGAGATCGTCACGGTCCGCTCGCCGGCTCCCGGGAGCGTCGCGATCGGCACGTGCGGCGTGGCGAAGGTCAGGTGCTCGTACACCTCGTCCGTGACGATGAGCGCGTCGTACCGCTCGGCGAGCTCGACGACGGTGGCCAGGACCTCGCGGGGGAGCACCCGGCCGGTGGGGTTGTGCGGCGTGTTCACCAGGACGACCCGGGTCCGGTCGGAGAACGCGGCGCGCAGGGTGTCCTCGTCGGGCAGGAAGTCCGGTGCGGTGAGCGGCACCGTGACGTGCGTGCCCCCGGCGAGCCGGATCAGCGCACCGTACGCGTCGTAGAAGGGCTCGAAGGTGACGACCTCGTCCCCGGGTTCGACGAAGGCGAGCAGCGTGGCGGCGAGGGCCTCGGTCGCGCCGGCGGTGACGAGGACATCACGCTCGGGATCGACGTCGATCCCGTACCAGTGCGACTGGTGCTCGGCGACGGCGGCGCGAAGCCCCGGGGTGCCCCGGCCGGGCGGGTACTGGTTGACGCCCTGCCGGATGGCCTCGACGGCCGCGTCGAGCACGACGGCGGGGCCGTCCTCGTCGGGGAAGCCCTGTCCGAGGTTCACGGCGCCGGTGGCGGCGGCCAGGGCGCTCATCTCGGCGAACACGGTCGGCGCGGGGACGCCGTCCGGGCCGAGCAGCATGGCCCCCTCGGCGGCGCGCAGCCACGGTCCGGTGCGGTGCATGGGTCCTCCGTGCGCTCGACGTCGCGGTCCGTCCCAACCTAGCGCTCGGGCGGCACCGAGCCCGGGAGCCTCCCACAGCCGACGCATAAGATCGCCATAGGTCGCTTGCAGCCCCAGCAGGAGCACCGCACAGGTGGGTCCGGAAGACTGCACGAGCTTGAAAGGAGCACGTCCAGCATGACCGACACCACGCCTCACGGCCAGGGCGACGAGAACCGCCCCCAGGACACCGACCACCGGGCCGAAGCCGAGGACGCCCCGCGCGACACCTCCGGCGAGGGCACGTCGGCGCCGGACGCCTCCCAGGAGCCGAACTCGCGCCCCACGGACCACGACCACACCGACGTCATCGGCCACGCTCGCGCCGACGAGACCGACGTCATCTCGACGCCGGGGGACCACCCGACCGACCGGTACACGGCGCCCTACCCGACGATCGGCGGCCGGTCGGACACCGACTCGCAGCAGACGAGCCCGTACGGGTCGGACAACGGCCAGCAGCAGTACGGGCAGAGCCAGTACGGCCAGGACCAGGGTCAGTACGGCCAGGGCCAGTACGGCCAGGACCAGGGTCAGTACGGCCAGGGCCAGTACGGCCAGGACCAGGGCCAGTACGGCCAGAGCCGGTACGGCCAGGACCAGGGCCAGTACGGCCAGAGCCAGGGTCAGTACGGGCAGAGCCAGTACGGCCAGAGCCAGGGTCAGTACGGCCAGGACCAGTACGGCCAGCCGCGCTACGGCGAGTACGCACAGGGCGACTCCCGGTACGGCACGACCCACGACGCCCAGTACCCGGGCAGCGCCCAGTACCCGAGCAGCGCCCAGTACCCCGGCTCCGCCCAGGCCCCGGCCTCCGCCAGCGCCTTCGGCGACGTCGACGGCTCGAACCAGCGCAACGGCCACTACTTCGGCGGTGCCGCCACGGGCGCCGCGGCGGGAGCAGCCGCCGGTTCGACGACGAAGCAGCGTGAGGGCCGCAACAAGCTCGTCCTGCCGATCGTCGCCGGCCTCGTCCTCGCCGGCCTCGTCGGCGGTGGCGCCGGCTGGGCTGCGGGTGCGTCGCACGGCGGCAGCGGCACCGTCGTCGGTTCCGGCTCGTCGCAGAGCGGTGGCAACCTCACGGTCAACGACTACAACAACGCCACCGTGGTCACCGCGGTCGCCGCACAGGCCACCCCGTCCGTCGTCACGATCAACGTGTCGTCGGGCTCTGCGGGCGGCACCGGCTCCGGCGTCGTGTTCAGCAAGGACGGCTACATCGTCACGAACACCCACGTGGTGACGCTCGACGGCGACAGCGCGAACGGCACCATCACCGTGACGACGTCCGACGGCAAAATCTACCCGGCGAAGCTCGTCGGCACGGACCCGACCGTCGACCTCGCCGTCATCAAGATCGACGCGACCGACATGAAGCCGATCTCGTTCGCCGACTCGTCCGACCTCAACGTCGGCGACACCGCGGTCGCGATCGGTGCACCGCTCGGCCTGTCCAACACCGTCACCGACGGCATCGTGTCGACCCTCGACCGCAGCATCCAGGTCGCGTCGAGCGCCCCCAGCCAGGGCGGCGACTCGAACGAGGGCGGGAACGGCAACGGCAGCCCGTTCGAGTTCCCGGGCAACGGTGGCGGCTCCGGCACCAAGACCACGGTCTCACTCCCGGTCATCCAGACCGACGCGCCGATCAACCCGGGCAACTCGGGTGGTGCGCTGCTCGACTCCAAGGGCAAGCTCATCGGCATCAACGTGGCGATCGCGAGCGCCGGCAGCTCCCAGTCGTCCGACTCGCAGTCGGGCAGCATCGGCGTCGGCTTCTCGATCCCGTCGAACCTGGTGGAGCGGGTCGCGAACGAGATCCGCGAGAACGGGTCCGCCACGCACGGTCTGCTCGGCGCGACGGTGGGCGACGCCTCCGAGGACGCGAACGCCACCCAGATGGGCGCGCTCATCAAGTCGGTGTCGTCCGGTGGCGCGGCGGCCGACGCCGGCCTCCAGAAGGGCGACGTCGTCACGAAGATCGGGTCCGCGACCGTCTCCGACGCGACCGACCTCACCGCGCAGGTCCGGTACTTCGCGGGTGGCGCGAAGACGACGATCACCTACGTGCGCGGCGGGGAGACCCGCGAGACGAACGTGACGCTCGGCACCTACAAGGGCTGACGCGGGACACGACGGACGGGAGGCGCGGTGCCGGCTGGCACCGCGCCTCCCGTCCGTCGTTCCCGTCGGCCGGTGCCGTGCACGGGTACCGGGAGCGGCGCAGGTGGGCGCTCCGGCCGCTTGATAGGCTCAGGGCTGCTCTCCGGGGCGGTGCCCCGTCGTGGTGCGCCCCGCGCACCAGCCCCGATCCCGAGGACCGCATGCAGACAGACGGACAGCCCCTGCCCGGGGTCTCGTACGTGATGCCGGTGCTCAACGAGGTCACCGAGGTCCGCGCAGCGGTCGCGAGCCTGCTCGAGCAGGACTACGCCGGCCCGTTCGAGGTCATCCTCGCCCTCGGCCCGTCGATCGACGGCACGAACGAGCTGGTCGCGGAGATGAGCGCCGCCGATCCCCGCGTCCGCGCGGTCGAGAACGTCGTCGGCTCGACGCCGGCCGGCCTGAACGTCGCCATCCGGGCGTCGGTGCACCCCGTCGTGATCCGCGTCGACGCGCACTCGGTGCTGCCGGCCGACTACACGCGCACCGCGGTCCGCGTGCTGCTCGAGTCCGGTGCCGACAACGTCGGCGGCATCATGCACGCCGAGGGGCGGACGCCGTTCGAGCGCGCAGTGGCCCTGGCCTACGGCAGCCGCGTCGGACTGGGCGGCACGCCCCACCACGTCGGTGGGAAGGCCGGTCCGGCCGAGACCGCGTACCTGGGCGTCTTCCGGCGCGAGCGCCTGTTCGCGGTCGGCCTGTTCGACGAGGGCATCAAGCGCGGGCAGGACTGGGAGCTGAACCGGCGTCTCCGCCAGACCGGTGGCACGGTGTGGTTCACCCCCGAGCTCGTCGTGACCTACCGTCCGCGGCCGAGTCTGCGACGGCTCGGTCGGCAGTTCGTGGCCACCGGCCTGTGGCGCGGGGAGCTCGCCCGCCGGTTCCCCGCGAACAACGGGCTGCGGTACTTCGTGCCCCCGGCGATGGTCGCCGCGATGGGCCTCGGTGTCCTCGCCGGCATCGTCGGGATCGTGGGTGCCGTGCTCGGGTCCCCGGTCGCCTGGGCGATGCTCGGGTTCGTCGTCCCGGCGGTCTACCTCGTCTTCGTCGTGCTCGGAGCCGTCCTCGTGGCGCGGCGTTCGGGCCCGTCGACCATGCTCTGGCTGATCGTCGTGCTCCCGTGCATCCACGTCGGCTGGGGGATCGGCTTCATCATCGGATTCCTCACCCGGACCTCCGAGCTGACCACGCACACGGGACGGTGACCTGACCTTGACCGACGACACCACCGGCCGCGGCAGCGCCCGGCCCTCCTCGATCGCGGAGCTCCGCGCGGTCGCCCAGCCGGACGAGGTCCGCTCGCGCGCGAACGCGGAGCACTGGACGGCGTCGCTGTACCTGCGCGACCTCTCCCCGTACCTGACCTGGCTGCTGCTGAGGACGCGGGTCTCGGCGAACCAGGTGACCGGCCTCATGATCCTGGTCGGCTGGAGCGTCGCCGCCGCACTGCTGATCCCGGGGATCTGGGGGGCGCTGCTCGCCCTCGTGCTCGGACAGCTGCAGATGCTCGTCGACTGCTGCGACGGCGAGGTCGCGCGGTGGCGGGGCACCCGGTCGCCGGCCGGCGTGTTCCTCGACAAGGTCGGGCACTACACGACCGAGGGGCTCATCCCGATCGCGCTCGGCGTCCGGGCGGCCACGTGGCCGATCCACGGTGCGGACTGGATGTGGACGACCATCGGGTGCGCCCTCGGACTCGTGATCGTGCTCAACAAGGCGCTCAACGACATGGTGCACGTCGCCCGTGCGAACGCCGGGCTCGAGAAGCTCGTCGACCGCCGTGACGCCGGCACCGTGCCCTCCGGTCGGCGCCTCGCGTCGCTCCGCAAGGCCGCGCGCTTCCTGCCGTTCCACCGGCTGTACCACTCGGTCGAGCTGTCGATCCTGGCGTTCGTCTTCGCCCTGCTCGGACTGGTGATCGGCCATCCGCTCGCCGACCGGATCCTCGTCGGCGCGCTGCTGCCGCTCGCGGTCCTGGCGACCGCCGGACACTTCCTCGCGATCATCTCGTCGAAGCGGGTCCGGGCGTGACGCCCGGCACGACCCGGCGCCACGCGGTCCCGCACCGCGAGCGGCCCCGCATCGCCGTCGTCAGCCTGTCGCAGGGCACCCGGCCGGACGACCTCCGCCGGGGCCTGGAGAGCGTCCTCGCACAGCAGGACGTCGAGCTCGACGTCGTCTGCGTCGGCAACGGCTGGGCGCCCACCGGTCTGCCGGAGGGCGTGCGTGCGCTCGCACTGCCGGAGAACGTCGGGATCCCGGCCGGTCGCAACGCCGGCGCCGAGGTCGTGGACGGCGACCACGTGTTCTTCCTCGACGACGACGCCTCGATCCCGTCGCCGACCTTCCTGCGCGACGCCGTCGCGCTGTTCGAACGGGACCCGTCGCTCGGACTCGTGCAGCCCCGGGTGGTCGACCCGACCGGTGTCGCCAACCCCCGCCGCTGGGTGCCGCGCATCCGGAAGGGCGCACCGACGGACTCGTCGCCGGTGTTCTCCGTCTGGGAGGGCGCCGTGGTCCTGCCGATGGACGTCTACCGCGCGGTCGGCGGCTGGGGTGCGCCGTACTTCTACGCGCACGAGGGCATCGAGCTCGCGTGGCGCGTCTGGGACGCCGGTCGACGCGCCTGGTACGCCGGGGACCTCGTCGCCCACCACCCGGCGATCGACCCCGCTCGGCACACCGAGTACATCCGGCTGAACGCCCGGAACCGGGTGTTCCTCGCCCGTCGCAACCTGCCCGCGGTGCTCCGTCCGCTGTACGTCGGCTCGTGGGCCGCGATCCAGGTCGCGCGCTGGTGGCGACACCCCGGACGACTGCGCACCTGGTTCGCCGGCGTGCGCGAGGGCTGGACCGCCGACTGCGGTGCGGCGCACACGATGGGGTGGTTGACCATCGGCCGGATGACGCTGGCGGGTCGCCCGCCGGTCGTCTGACCGCGGCCACTCCGGAGCCCGACAGCACCACCGACGTACCCTGAGGACCACCATGCCCGTCATGAAGGACATCCGGACCGCCATCCGCCTCGCCCAGCGCCTGGTGGCTTCGCGACGAAGTCGTCGCGAACTCGCCCGACGGCTGCCGTCCGTGCCCGCCCTCGCGCCGGGATCGATCGAGATCGCGGTGTACTTCGCCGACGGCCCGGTGAACATGTACCAGGTGCGGCAGTGGTACGCCCCGCTGGCCGAGCTCGCTGCCGAGCACCCGGTGGCCATCGTCTCCCGCAGTCCCGGCACCATGACCACGCTGCTCGACGAGTCGCCCGTCCCCGTGGTGTACGCCCGCCAGGTCGTCGACCTCGAACGGTTCGTCGACGAGCAGGCCCCGAAGATCGTCCTGTACGTCAACCAGAACGCCCGCAACTTCCAGATGATGCGGTACGGCCGCATGTGGCACGTCTTCGTCAACCACGGCGAGAGCGACAAGATGTACATGACGACGAACCAGTTCAAGGCGTACGACCACGCCCTGATCGCAGGTGACGCGGCACGCGAGCGCCTGGCCGCGGCGCTCTGGGGCTACGACGTCGACGCGCGGACGACCGCCATCGGCCGCCCCCAGGCGGACCACTTCGCCGGTGCCGTGCCCTACCCCGCGGACGACCGCACGGTCGTGCTCTACGCGCCGACGTGGGAGGGCGACCGGGCGGCGGCGGCCTACGGGTCGATCGCGACGCACGGCGTGACGCTCGCGGAGCGACTGCTGGCGTCCCCGCGGCACCGGCTCGTCTACCGGCCGCACCCGCGCAGCGGCGTGCTCGACCCGACCTACCGCGCCGCGCACGAGCGCATCGTCGCCGCGATCACGACGGCGAACGCGGCCGATCCGGCGGCCCACCACGTGTACGACGACGGGCCCGAGCTCGGGTGGCAGCTCGCCGACGCCGACGTCGCCGTCACGGACATCAGCGCGATGATCTACGACCGGCTGGCCGTCGGGAAGCCGCTCATCGTGACACGGCCGGCCGCCCCGGGCGCCGACGTCGACGAGCGCGGGTACCTCGGCGACGCGGACTGGTTGCACGCCGCCGACGCGGAGGACGTCGTCGCCCGGGTGGACGCTGCCGCGACCGACGCGGAGGAGCTCGCGAAGCTCCGGCGCTGGGTGCAGCACTACTTCGGCGACACCACACCCGGCGTGGCGACCGCCCGCCTGCACACCGCGGTGGACCAGCTGGTGGCTCGCTGGCACGAGGAGGCTGCGGCGCGCGGCGCGTCCTGACGGCACGGCGTCGGCCGTGCCCGCCGTCAGCAGGCGAGTCCGACCAGACGGTCACCGACGAGCGACATCCGCCAGAGGTACTCGGAGCGGTCGGGACGTCGCCACCGGACGACGACGATGCCGGTCTGCTCGGGGTCGGCACCGAAGACCGCGATGGACAGCGAGCGCCCGGGGTCGAGCTGGTTCACGGCGAGCGGCGGGCAGTACCCGTTGCCGAGGTGGGTGAGCGAGATCGCGTGGAGCGGTTCGGAGCCGGTGTTCACCAGGTCGTAGCGACGTGGTGCCCGGGATCGGTCGACGGTGAACGGGACTGCGTATGCCGTTGGTGGGTGGTGCATGGGCGACACGCTAGGGGGAGGGGCCGACGTCGGGGGCCTCGGGAGACCGGTGCGCCGGTCGGCCTGTGGAGGAGCGTCGGGCGGCTCCCGGTGTGGAGGAGTGGTGGGTCAGGCGCCGTGGTCCGCGGCGTACCGGGCGAGCGCCGCCTCGATGGTGTCGTCGAGCTGCAGCCGGCCCTTGTCGAGGTACAGGCCGCGGTCGCAGAACCGGCGGAGGTCCTTGTCGCTGTGCGAGACGAAGAAGAGCGTCCGGCCCGCGGCGAGCAGCTCCTCGATGCGCTTGTAGCACTTCTCGCGGAAGCCCTTGTCGCCCACCGCGAGGACCTCGTCGACCAGGATGACGGGTTCGTCGAGCCGCGAGATGACCGCGAACGCGATGCGCACCTTCATGCCGCTGGACAGGTGCTTGTACGGGGTGTCGACGAAGTCGCCGATCTCCGCGAAGGCGATGATCTCGTCGAACGCCGCGCGGATCTCGGCCCGGGACATGCCGTGCAGACCGGCCGTGAGCCAGACGTTGTCGCGTACCGACAGGTCGCCGACGAAGCCGCCCGTGATCTCGATGAGCGGGGCGACGCCCGCGTTCACCTGCACCCGGCCCTCGTCCGGGAGCATGACCTGCGCGACGAGCTTGAGCAGGGTCGACTTGCCCTGGCCGTTCCGACCGACCACGCCGATGGCCTCGCCCGGACGGACGTCGAACGAGACGTCCCGGAGCGCCCAGAACTCGTCCGCGCGCTTCCGACGGTCGCTGCCGGCGAAGAGGTCCTTGAAGCTCCGGCTCGCGCGCCGGTTCCGCTTGAACCGGATGCCCGCATCGCGCACCGAGATGACGGGAGCGACCGTGGTCGAGGGCGCAGTCCGGTCGGTGGTGGTCATCACAGCTCCTTCAGCACGCGGTGCTCGCTCCGCCGGAACACGACCAGCCCGACGACCAGCACGACGACGGTGACGACGACCGACACCCCGACCTCGAACCAGTTGAGCTGGTTCGGGAAGAAGGCCGATCGGTAGATCCCGAAGATGCCGCTCAGCGGGTTGAGCGCCGCGATGTCGCGCAGACGGTCGGGGAGCGCGTGCGTGCCGTAGATGATCGGCGACGCGTAGAAGAGGAAGCGCAGCACGAGCTTGACGGCCCGCTCGAGGTCGCGGAAGAACACGACGAGCGGCGCGACGATCAGGCCGAGGCCGTAGACCAGCGCGCACTGCAGGACGATGGCGAGGGGGTACAGCGCGAGCTCCCAGTGCACGGTCGCCCCGGTCGCGATCGCGAACACCGCGAGCACCGGCAAGCTGAGGAGGAACTCGATCCCCTTCGACGCGTCGACGCGTGCCACCCAGATGCTCCGGGGGATGGTCGTCGACCGGATGAGCTTGCTCTCCTTGATGAAGGCACGCGTCGAGTCGGAGACCGCTCCCGTGAACCACATCCACGGCAGCAGGGCCGACAGGAGGAAGACGATGTACGGTTCCTCGCCGACCGACCCGCGGTGGAAGACCTGGGTGAAGACGAACCAGTAGATCGCCGACATCACCAGCGGGTCGAGGATCGACCAGAAGTACCCGAGTGCCGACGTGGAGTACCGGACCCGCAGGTCACGGACCGTCAGCAGCCAGAGCGCCTGACGGTAGCGCCGACCGGCGCTCCGAGACGACGGCGGAGCGGTCGTCGCGGGCACGGTCGGCGCACTCGCTGTGGTCACGGCTTCCCTCCGGGCGGTACCGCCGAGGGACCCTGACGGTGGCTCAGGCGAACAGCTCGTTCGCGCGCTCGAGGTCCTCGGCGAAGTCGATCTCGACCGCGTACAGGTCGGAGATGTCGATCGGCGACCAGCGTAGCCCGTCCTCGGCGATGGCTGCCTCGATGCCGCCCTCGAAGTACTCCTGGTCGTCCACGCGGCCGAGCTGGCGGATCAGTGCCTGCTTGTCCTGCGAGGAGACGTAGTTGATGCCGACGGCCTCGCCGAGACCGCCCACGACCTGCTTCGACAGCTTGTGGATGCACCCGTCCGCGTCGACGGTGTACTTGACCTCCTCGTCGGAGACCTTGTCGGTGTTGACGCTGACGAAGGAGCGGTCCTGGTCCATCATGTCGGCGGCACGCACGAGGGCGCGCGGGTCGAACACGACGTCGCCGTTCATCCAGAGGACACCGCTCTTGCCGGTCGCCTTGAGGGCGCGCAGCAGGCTCTTCGAGGTGTTCGTGGAGTCGTAGGACTCGTTGTAGACGAAGTTCGCCTCGGGGAAGGCCTCGACGATGTACTCGGACTTGTACCCGACGACGATCGTGACCCGGGCGCTCGACCCGAAGGCGGCGCGGATGTTGTCGAACTGCTGCTGCATGATGGTGCGGCCGTCGCTGAGTTCGGTCAGCGGCTTCGGCAGGCTGCGGCCGAGGCGGCTGCCCATCCCCGCGGCGAGGATGACGATCTGCGTGGTCATGCTGGTCCCTTCCGGTGTCCGCCCGCACGCCCCGGAGGGCGCGGGCGGGCCTCGTCAGTGTGCTCGCGCAACGTCCGAGTTCTCCGAGAACGTCCGGGAACCGCGCCTTCCGGCGGGCGACGAATCGATCGGGGAACCCCGCGCGAGCAGGTTTCCAAGTGGTGAACACTCCGTCGTGCCCTGGTGAATGATACGGAACGAGCGGCCGTCGGGGTACGTCCCGACGCGATTCGTGCCCGTTTCGTGACTCGGGTGTCCGGCGTCCGCGGTGTCCGGAACGCGTTGGTACGGTTGGGCCGTGGCTGCAGCTGATGACGACGACGTGTACGCGACGTCCGACGCCGCCTGGACGACCGAGGCGGACGACCAGGCCGGGGACGCCGCCGACGACGTGGGGGACGGGGATGCGCGCGACGCCTCCGATGGTGACGAGATGACCGACGAGCAGACGGCCGCACCCGCGCCGACCCGCACACCGCGGAAGGGCAAGGGGAAGGGGAAGGGCCGTGCGTCCCGACCCGCCGGACCGGGCACCGCCGCCGCGACGGGACGCGGTGACGGCTCCGTCGTCACGGCCGACGCGCCCACCGGGGCGGAGGACGACGCAGCCGCCGCTGGCGCAGCGGGCCGGAAGCGCACGCCGAAGCGCCAGCCGACCGCGACCGCGACGGCCGCGCAGGCCGCGCAGCCGCAGCAGCCCGTCGTGCTGCGCGCGAGCGGCCTCGTGAAGCGCTACGGGCAGACCCTCGCCGCGGACGAGGTGGACCTGGAGATCCGCCAGGGCTCGATCTTCGGCGTCGTCGGACCGAACGGTGCGGGCAAGACCACGACGCTCTCCATGGTCACCGGACTGCTGCGCCCGGACGCCGGGACGGTGACCGTGCTCGACCACGACGTCTGGTCCGACCCGACCGCGGCGAAGCGCGCCCTCGGTGTCCTGCCCGACCGGCTGCGCCTGTTCGACCGGCTGACCGGCGGACAGCTGCTGCAGTACTCGGCGACCCTCCGCGGCCTGGACGGTGCGACCGCTCGGGAGCGCAGCGCCGACCTCGCCGAGGCGTTCGGCCTGGGGGAGGCACTCGGTCGCCAGGTCGCCGACTACTCGGTGGGCATGGCGAAGAAGATCGCCCTCGCCGCGACGCTCATCCACTCGCCCCGCGTGCTCGTGCTCGACGAACCGTTCGAGTCCGTCGACCCGGTGAGCGCGGCGACGATCACGGACATCCTGCGCCGCTACACGCGCGGCGGCGGGACCGTGGTGCTCTCGAGCCACTCCATGGAGCTCGTCCAGCGCACGTGCGACTCGGTCGCGATCATCGTCGGCGGCCGCGTCCTGGCCTCCGGCACGATGGCGCAGGTCCGCGGTCGTCGGAGCCTCGAGGACAAGTTCGTCGAACTCGCGGGCGGCCGCGTCGTGGCAGAGAGCATGGAATGGTTGCACAGCTTCTCCGACTGAGGGTCGACCTGCTCGCGGGCGAGGTCCGCGGCGGTGCCCGTCGGTCCGTGCTCGTCGTGCTCGGCAGCCTCCTCGGCCTGCTCGCCGCGGTGTTCGTCGCCGGCGAGCTGCTCGCCCTGCGCGGCGCCCCCGTCGAGGTCGCGCGCTCGATCGCGGTGCCCGTCGGGACCTTCGTCTCCGTCGCCTTCACGCTCGTGCCGCTCGTCGTCGGACGCAGCGACCAGTTCGACCCGCGGCGCTTCGCGGTCTTCGGCATCGACCGGCGCCGCCTCGTCGTCGGTCTCGCCGTCGCAGGACTCGTCGGGGTCCCGGTGCTCGCGGTCGCGATCGTCGCCGTCGGCCAGGTCGGTGCGTGGTCGCGCAGCGGCGGGACCGCCGTCCTCGCGACCCTCGCCGCCCTGCTCGCCGTCGCGACGTGCGCACTGCTCGTGCGGGTCGGCTGCGCGGTCGGTGCCGTGTTCGTCGGCCCGCAGCGCTCCCGCGACGCCGGCTGGCTCGCCGCGCTCGTGATCGTGGTGCTCGGGCTCCCCGTCGTCTCGCTCCTGCTGCGCTCCGACTGGCTCGACCCCGCGAGCAGCGAGCTGCGCCGGGTCGCCGACGTGGCCGGGTGGACCCCGTGGGGTGCGGCCTGGGCGGTGCCCGCGGACGTCGCGAGCGGCCGGGTGGGCGAGGGCGTGCTCAAGCTGCTCGTCGCACTCGTCGTCGTCGCCCTGCTCGCGTGGGCGTGGTGGGCGATCGTCGGGCGTGCGCTCGAGGCCGTCGACGGTCGTGCGTCCACCCGCCGCTACCGCGGCCTCGGCTGGTTCGACGCGCTCGGGTCGAGTCCGCTCGGTGCCGTGGCCGCCCGCGCCCTGACCTACTGGGCCCGCGATCCGCGGTACCGGATGTCGTACCTGGTCATCCTGTTCGTGCCGATCGTCGTGCTGCCCCTCGGCGTCGCCGGCGTCCCGTGGCACTGGACGGCGCTCGTCCCGCTGCCGATCATGGCCCTCATCGCGGGCTTCCTGCCGCACAACGACGTCTCCTACGACAACACCGCGGTCTGGCTGCACGTCGCGTCCGGCGCCCCCGGGTGGAGCGACCGACTCGGTCGACTCGTGCCGGTGCTCGTCGTCGGGTTGCCCCTGGTCGTCGCCGGCGCGGCCGTCTCGGCGCGGCTCTTCGGCGACCAGACCGCCTTCCCGGTGCTGACCGGCATCGCCGTCTGCGCACTGCTCGCCGGGCTCGGCCTGTCCAGCATCGTCTCCGTGGCCCTGCCCTACCCGACGGTCCGACCCGGCGACCACCCGTTCCAGCAGCCGCAGGCGGCCGGGACGACCGCGATGGTGGCGCAGACCACGATGGTCGTCGGGATCCTGCTGTCGCTGGTGCCCGCGGTCTGGCTGGCCGTGCTCACCGCGGTCGAGGGGCCGGAACCCTGGGCGCTCGCCACCCTCGTGGTCGGCTGCGCCGTGGGCCTGCTCGTCCTCGCGGTGGGCGTCGCGGTCGGCGGCCGCCTCTTCGACAAGCACGGTCCGGACCTGCTCGCGGCGGCCCAGCGGAACTGAGCGGTACGCGTGGGACGGGACGCGTCGCCGTCCCGTGACCACCCACCGGACGGGAGGCGCGTGGCGGGCCCGCCTCGCGCCTCCCGTCCGTCGCGGCCGCAGCCGCACCGTCGTACCCTGGGGACATGAGCATGACCGAACCCGGCGGCGGCCTCGACGTGATGGACCGCGAACTCGAGAAGCTCATCGAGGAAGAGGCGATCGAGCCCGGTGACCACGAGCGCTTCTCGCACTACGTCAAGAAGGACAAGATCCTGCAGTCGGCCCTCACCGGCAAGCCCGTCAAGGCGCTCTGCGGCAAGAAGTGGATCCCGGGCCGTGACCCCGAGAAGTTCCCGGTGTGCCCGGACTGCAAGGCGATCTACGAGAAGATGAAGGCCGAGTAACCGGGCCCGCTGCCCCGCTCAGATCACCAGGGTCGGGATCGCCGGGTCGCCGCGTCCGATGCGTGATGCGTCCGCCGGCAGCTCCGCCTTCGCGCGCTCGTGGTGCGCCCGTGCGGCCTCGACGCCGGCGACCCCGAGGAACGCCGGGTCGACCTCGCCGTGCTCGACCACCGGGACGAGCAGCGGGCGCTCGTCCGGGCCGACGCGGCCGGAGGTCAGCACGACCTCGGCCGTGGCGATGCCGTTGCGGAGTCGACGGCCGGCCTCCTTGCGTCCGCCGGTCGAGGCCTTGTCCGCCGACTTCTTCGCGACCGGGACCCACTCGTCGCCGGACGGCGTCTGGTGGGCGACCAGCTTGAACACCATGCCCGCCGCCGGGTGGCCCGAGCCGGACACCACGCTCGTGCCGACGCCGTAGGAGTCGACCGGGGCGGCCCGCAGCGCGGCGATCGTGTACTCGTCGAGGTCGTTCGTGACCGTGATCTTCGTGGCGGTGGCACCGAGGCGGTCGAGCTGTGCCCGCACCGACGCGACCACGCTCGGCAGGTCCCCGCTGTCGATGCGCACCGCGCCGAGCCGGCCGTCCGTCAGCCGGACCGCGGTCTCGACGGCCGCCTCGATGTCGTACGTGTCGACGAGCAGGGTGGTCCCGTCGCCGAGGGCGTCGAGCTGGGAGCGGAACGCGGCCTCCTCGGAATCGTGCAGGAGCGTGAAGGCGTGCGCCGCGGTGCCCATGGTCGGGATGCCCCAGGTGCGGCCGGCCTCGAGGTTGCTCGTCGCGCCGAACCCGGCGATGTACGCGGCTCGGGCGGCGGCGACGGCGTTCCACTCGCCCGTGCGGCGCGAGCCCATCTCGGCGAGCGGACGGCCGTCGGCGGCGGAGACCATGCGGGCCGCGGCGCCGGCGATGGCGGAGTCGGCGTTGAAGACGCTCAGCGCGAGGGTCTCGAGGACGACGGCCTCGGCGAAGGTGCCCTCGACCTGCAGGACGGGGGAGTTCGGGAAGAACACCTCGCCCTCGCGGTAGGCGCGGACGTCGCCGGTGAAGCGGTAGTCGGCGAGCCAGCGAGCGGTGCCCTCGTCGATCACGTTGCGGTCCCGGAGGAAGCCGATCTCGTCGTCGCCGAACCGGAACTCGGTGAGGGCGGTGAGGAAGCGGCCGAGACCCGCGGCGACCCCGTACCGGCGGCCGTCGGGGAGGCGGCGGGAGAACACCTCGAAGACGCAGCGTCGATCGGCGGTGCCGTCCTTGAGGGCCGCGTCGACCATCGTGAGCTCGTACTGGTCGGTGAGGAGTGCGGTGGTCACGCTCCCGACACTAGTGACGCGGAGGTGGGTGCGGCTGCGGCGCGCGGTCGGGACCGGTGGGGGTGCCCCGGCGCGGCTCGGTACGCTGGTGCGGTGACGGATGCACCGATCGGAGTCTTCGACAGCGGCGTCGGTGGGCTCACGGTGGCGCGGGCGATCATCGACCAGTTGCCCCGCGAGAGCATCCGGTACGTGGGGGACACCGCTCACTCGCCCTACGGCCCGAAGCCCATCGCCGACGTGCGGCGCTACGCGCTCGAGGTGATGGACGACCTCGTCGACCAGGGCGTCAAGGCGCTCGTGATCGCGTGCAACACCGCGTCGTCGGCCGTGCTGCGGGACGCGCGGGAACGGTACGAGCAGGCCTACGGCATCCCCGTCGTCGAGGTCATCCAGCCCGCGGCCCGGGCAGCGGTGAAGCAGACCCGCACCGGTCGCGTCGGCGTGATCGGCACGGTGGGGACGATCGCCTCGCGGGCGTACGAGGACGCCTTCGCGGTGGCCGCCGACGTCGACCTGACCGTGGCCGCCTGCCCGCGGTTCGTCGAGTTCGTCGAGGCGGGCGACACGTCGTCGCCGGCGCTCCGCGAGGTCGCGGCGCAGTACCTCGCGCCGATCCGTGCCGCCGACGTCGACACGCTCGTGCTCGGCTGCACGCACTACCCGCTCATGTCCGCGGCGATCCAGTACGTGATGGGCCCGGACGTGACGCTCGTCTCGAGTGCCGAGGAGACGGCGAACGACGTCTACCGCCGGCTCGTGGAACACGGACTCGAACGCACCAGCCCCGAACCGCCGACCTACGCGTTCGAGGCGACGGGCGACGACGGCAACGGCTTCATCCGGCTCGCCCGGCGCTTCCTCGGACCCGAGGTCTCGAGCGTCGGACACCTCCAGACAGGGGCGATCACGCTGCCCCGCACCGAAAGGACCCCATGAGCACCCGCATCGACGGCCGCAGCGCCACCGACCACCGTCCGGTCAGCATCGAGCGGGGGTGGAGCACGCAGGCCGAGGGCAGCGCGCTCATCTCGTTCGGCAACACGAAGGTGCTCTGCACGGCGTCCTTCACGAACGGGGTGCCGCGCTGGATGGCGGGCAAGGGCTCGGGCTGGGTGACGGCGGAGTACTCGATGCTGCCCCGCTCGACGAACGAGCGCATGCAGCGTGAGTCGATCAAGGGCAAGGTCGGCGGCCGGACGCACGAGATCTCGCGCCTGATCGGCCGGTCGCTGCGTGCCGTGGTCGACATGAAGGGCCTCGGCGAGAACACCCTCGTGCTCGACTGCGACGTGCTGCAGGCCGACGGGGGCACCCGCACGGCGTCGATCACGGGCGCGTACGTCGCCATGGTCGACGCGATCGAGTGGGGTCGCGACAAGGGCTTCATCGCGAAGAAGGCCACGCCGCTGACCGACAGCGTGCAGGCGATCTCGGTCGGCATCGTCAAGGGGGAGCCGATGCTCGACCTGGCGTACACCGAGGACTCGGCGGCCGACACCGACATGAACATCGTCACGACCGGCTCCGGGAAGTTCATCGAGGTGCAGGGCACCGCCGAGCACGCGCCGTTCGACCGCGCGGAGCTCGACACGCTGCTCGACCTCGGGCTCGCGGGCAACCGGTCGCTCGCCGCCGTCCAGCGGGACGCGCTGGGGCTGGCGTGACCGGGCGCACCGTCGTCCTGGCGACGCACAACCAGGGCAAGGTCGTCGAGCTCCGCGGGATCCTCGGCGAGGCGCTCGGCGAGGGGGTCGAGCTCGTCGGCTACGACGGGCCGGAGCCGGTCGAGGACGGCGACACCTACGCGGCGAACGCGCTGATCAAGGCGCGCGCGGCCGTCGCGCACACCGGGCTGCCGGCGCTCGCCGACGACTCGGGCATCGCGGTCGACGCCCTCGAGGGCGCGCCCGGCATCCACTCCGCCCGCTACGCGGGGACCCGGGTGGACGCCGACAACATCGCGCTCCTGCTCCGGAACCTGGAGGGTGTCGTCGAGCGCACCGCGGCCTTCGTCTGCGCGGCGGCCTTCGTCACCCCCGACGGCACCGAGCACCTGTTCGAGGCGGTGTGGAACGGGGAGGTCCTGACGGAGCCGGTCGGCGACGGCGGGCACGGGTACGACCCGGTCTTCCACCCGGACGACGCGGAGGGTTCGGCAGCGCAGCTGACCCGCGAGGAGAAGAACGCGCTGTCGCACCGGTCGAAGGCGTTCCGGGGGATCGCGCCGATCGTGCGGGAGTACTTCGGGGTCTGACCGGCCGTGCCCGCACACGCGAGACGCCCCCGGACGTGCGAGACGCCCCCGGTTCCGGGGGCGTCTCGGTCTGCGTGTGGCGTCTCGCCACTCGGCGTCCGTCCGCGGGGGCTCCGTCAGCCGGTCAGGGGCGAGCCGTGCCGTCGGTCGGGGTCTGCGCCGCCTGCTCGGCCTCGGCCGCGTGCTTCGCCTTCCGCGCCGTCCGCCAGTAGTGCAGCCCCGCGGGGACGACCGTGACGACCACCGCGAGGATGAGGATCACGTCGATGTAGTTGCGCACGACGTACGCGATCGGCGGGATGTACCCGAGGAAGTACCCGAGGAAGGTCACCCCGACGCCCCAGATCACCGCACCGATCGCGTTGTAGAGCGAGTACTTCTTGTAGTTCATCCGCCCGACGCCGGCTGCGATCGGCGCGAAGGTGCGCACGACGGGGACGAAGCGGGCGAGGATCACCGCGAGGGGTCCGAACCGGTGGAAGAACGCGTTCGTCCGGTCGACGTTCTCCTTGGAGAACAGGCCGCTCTCCTTGCGCTCGAAGATCGGCGGCCCCGCCTTCTTGCCGATGTAGTAGCCGAGCTCACCGCCGAGGAAGGCTGCGGCGCCGATCATCAGCGCCGCGACCCAGATCGGGATGCCGCCGATGGAGCCGCCCCGGTCGAAGGCGAACAGGCCGGTGATGACGAGGAGGCTGTCACCGGGGAAGACGAAGCCGATCAGCAGACCGGTCTCGGCGAAGACGATGGCGCAGACCACGAGCACGGCGATGGCCCCGAAGTGGTCGAGGATGTACTGCGGGTCCAGCCAGGGGATGAGTGCGAGAGCGACGGAGTGCATGGTTCTTCCGGTCGTGGAGACGGCGGGCACGGGGAGACTCCCGCGGAACGAGGGTACCGCCCGGGACCGTGGCGGCCATCCGTCGGAAGTGTGACTCCACCGATGATGCGGAAGGCCGAGGGTGCGGAACCGCCGAGCGTGCGGAAGGAGGGACTCGAACCCTCACGCCTGGGGCACAGGAACCTAAATCCTGCGTGTCTACCGATTCCACCACTCCCGCGAGCAGCGGCAGTCTACCGAGCGCGACGTGCGGGTCGGGGTCGGGCCGCGCCTCCAGGCCGACCGACCGGACCGCGCACGCTCAACGCAGCCGACGCGGCAGGTACCGCGGCACGTACCGGAGCAGCACGCCCGCACCGACCAGGCCGAGCACGCCCATCACGCCGCTCGCGAGCGCCAGCGACGCGACGGCGGTGACGCCGGAGATGACGAGCGGCGCCGCCGCCGACCCGAAGTCACCGGTGAAGCGCCAGGCCCCGAGGAACGGAGCGGGGTTGCCGCGTGGCGCGAGGTCGGCACCGAGTGTCATGAGGATCCCGCTGCCGACGCCGTTCGCGAGCGACATGCCGATCGCGATGCCGACGAACCACCCGACCCTTGCGTCCAGGTGGCCGCTCCACGCGAGCAGGAAGTAGCTGACCGCCAGTCCGAGCATGCACGGCAACGCGCTCGCGAGACGGCCCCAGCGGTCCATGATCTGCCCGCTCGTGTAGAAGAGCGCGAAGTCGACCGCGCCGGCGATGCCGATGACCAGCGCTGCCGACGCGTCGTCGAGACCGACGCTCACCGCCCAGAGGGGCAGGATGACCTGCCGCCCGGCGCGGAGTGCGCCGATGAGCGCCGCGCCGCTGCCGAGCCGCGCGAGGACGGCGCGGTTCTCGCGGATGGTGCGGAAGAGGCCGTGGGCCTCGCGTTCGACGAACTGCGCGCCGGTGTCGGTGGGCGGTTCGTCGGGGTGCGGCTCGGGTGCGCCGGTCCGGCCCGTCCCGTCGGGGGCGTGCTCCGGACGGGAGGCGCGGCTCGGCAACCGCAGACCGCGCACGCCCGTCGCGGGGTCGCGCAGGACGAGGAGCACCACCGCCGCCGCGAGGCAGCAGACGACGTGGATCCAGAAGGCGCTCTGCGTCGTGCCGGTCAGGTGCACGACGCCGGCCGAGACGAACGGGCCGACGAAGTAGCCGAAGCGGAAGACGCCGCCGAGGCTGGAGAGGGCGCGCGCACGGATCCGCAGCGGGATCGCGGTCGTCATGTAGGCGTGCCGGGCGAGCGCGAACACCGCGGTGGACACACCGACGAGGAACACCCCGAGCGCGAGCACCCACGCGTTCGGTGCGACCACGCAGACGAGCAGACCGACGACGGACACCACGGCGGCGCCCATCATCGCGTTCCGCTCGCCGATCCGTCCGACGACGACCCCCGACGGCACGTCCCCGATGAGCTCGCCGACCAGGATGAGCGCGGCGACGAAGCCCGCGAACGCCAGGCTCGCGCCGAGCGAGTCCGCCGCGATCGGGATGATCGGGATGATCGCGCCCTCGCCGATCGCGAAGAGCGCCGCGGGCAGGAACCCGGACAGCAGGACACCACGGCGGTCGAAGGGGGCGTTCGCGGTGCTCGTCATCGCGCACCACGGTACGCCCGTCGTCGGCGTCGGCTTACCCTGGATGCATGCGCGTACTTGCAGCGATGAGCGGCGGGGTCGACTCGGCGGTGGCCGCGGCCCGTGCCGTCGACGCCGGACACGACGTCGTCGGCGTGCACCTGGCCCTCAGCCGGATGCCCGGCACCCTGCGCACGGGCAGCCGCGGGTGCTGCACGATCGAGGACTCGATGGACGCGCAGCGCGCGGCGTCGGCGCTCGGGATCCCGTACTACGTCTGGGACTTCTCGGCGCGCTTCAAGGAGGACGTCGTCGACGACTTCGTCGCCGAGTACCAGGCCGGCCGGACCCCGAACCCGTGCATGCGCTGCAACGAGCGCATCAAGTTCGCGGCCCTGCTCGAGAAGGCGCTCGCCCTCGGGTTCGACGCCGTCTGCACGGGGCACTACGCCTCGATCGTCACCGGGGCGGACGGTGCGCGCGAGCTGCACCGCTCGGCCGCCTGGGCGAAGGACCAGTCGTACGTGCTCGGCGTGCTGACGGCCGAGCAGCTCGAGCACGCGATGTTCCCGCTCGGGGCGACCCCGTCGAAGGACGAGGTCCGGGCCGAGGCCGCGGCGCGCGGGCTGACCGTCGCGCAGAAGCCGGACTCCTACGACATCTGCTTCATCCCGGACGGCGACACCCGCGGGTGGCTCGCCGACCGCGTGGGGACCGCCGCGGGCGACGTCGTCGAGCGCGACGGCACGGTGGTCGGGTCGCACGAGGGGGCGACGGGCTACACGGTCGGGCAGCGCCGCGGCCTGCACCTCGGTCGCCCCGCACCGGACGGCAAGCCGCGGTTCGTCCTCGAGATCCGTCCGAAGGACAACACCGTCGTCGTCGGCCCGAAGGAGGCTCTCGACGTGCGGTCGATGGCCGGCTCCCGGTTCACGTGGGCGGGCACCGCCCCGGCCGACCCGTCGGTGCCGTTCGCGTGCGACGTGCAGATCCGGGCGCACGCCGACCCGGTGCCCGCGGTCGCGCGGGTGACCGACGGCGAGCTCGTGATCGACGTCGACGAGCCGCTGTCGGGCGTCGCGCCCGGGCAGACCGCCGTCGTGTACGTCGGCACCCGGGTGCTCGGGCAGTGCACCATCGACCGTGCCGTCAGCGCGGTCCCCGCGACCGTCTGACGCCGCTGGGTCCGTCCGGCCCCGCTGCGTCCGGGGTCGGCGGTGCACGGTAGAACTGAGGCATGAGCGACACGACCTCCGACTCCGCCGACTCGACGTTCGAGACGCTGGCCCCGGCCGACCTCGACGCCGCGCAGGCCCAGCGGGAGGTCGAGCGGCTGCGGACGCGCATCAACGAGCTGCGTGACCAGTACTACGAGGGCAACGGCTCGACGGTCTCCGACGGTGACTACGACGCGCTCGTCCGGCGGCTCGACGCCGTCGAGCAGCGCTTCCCCGACCTGCTCACGCCGGACAGCCCGACCCAGACCGTCGGCGGTCAGGCGCAGACGGTGCAGTTCGCGCCCGTCGAGCACGCCGAGCGCATGCTCAGCCTCGACAACGTGTTCAGCCCCGAGGAACTGACCGAGTGGGCCGCCAAGGTGCAGCGGGACGCCGGTTCCGAGCGCGTCCGGTTCCTGACCGAGCTCAAGATCGACGGGCTCGCGATCAACCTGCGGTACGAGCACGGTCGTCTCGTCTCGGCGGCGACCCGCGGCGACGGCGTCGTCGGCGAGGACGTCACCGGCAACGTCCGGACGATGGGCACGATCCCGGACCGGCTGTCCGGCGAGGGGCACCCGGCGATCGTCGAGGTCCGCGGGGAGATCTTCTTCCCGGTCGCGCAGTTCGACGAGCTGAACGCCCGGCAGCGCGAGGCGGGGGAGCGCGTGTTCGCGAACCCCCGCAACGCCGCCGCCGGCTCGCTGCGGCAGAAGGAGGAGGGCAAGTCCGAGGCGAAGCGTGCTCTCATGGTCGACCGCCTGCGCCGCCTCCGCATGCTCGTGCACGGCATCGGCGCGTGGCCGGTCCGCGAGCTCGAGCGTGACACCGAGGTGCACTCGCAGTCGGAGGTCTACGAGCTCCTGCAGACCTGGGGCCTGCCGACGAGCTCGCACTACCGCGTCTTCGACACCGTCGACGAGGTCCTGGGCTTCGTGCGGACCACCGGCGACCGGCGGTCCGCCGTCGAACACCAGATCGACGGCGTCGTCGTCAAGGTCGACGACCTGGCGTTGCACGAGGAACTCGGCTCGACGTCGCGGGCGCCGCGGTGGGCGATCGCCTACAAGTACCCGCCGGAGGAGGTCCACACGGAGCTCCTCGACATCGTCGTCAGCGTCGGCCGGACCGGGCGTGCGACCCCGTTCGCCGTGATGCAGCCGGCCGAGGTCGCCGGGTCCGTCGTCCGCCAGGCCACCCTGCACAACCAGGACGTGGTGAAGGCGAAGGGCGTGCTCATCGGGGACACCGTGGTGCTCCGCAAGGCCGGCGACGTCATCCCCGAGGTCCTCGGCCCGGTCGTCGAGCTGCGCGACGGCTCCGAGCGCGAGTTCGTGATGCCCCAGACGTGCCCGGAGTGCGGGACCCCGCTCCGTCCGGCGAAGGAGGGCGACAAGGACCTGCGCTGCCCGAACGCCGAGAGCTGCCCCGCGCAGGTCCGCGGCCGTGTCGAGCACATCGCGTCGCGCGGCTCGCTCGACATCGAGGGCCTCGGCGAGGTCGCCGCGGCCGCCCTGACGCAGCCGCTGCGTCCGGAACGGCCCCCGCTCGTCACGGAGGCCGGGCTCTTCGACCTGACGATGGAGGACATCGTGCCGATCGAGGTGATCGTCCGCGACGCCGAGACCGGCATGGAGAAGTCCGACGACGACGGCACCCCGAAGCGCGTCACGCCGTTCAGCCGTGCCCGCAAGAAGACCGACCCGCCGTTCGACCCGGACGCCCGCGGGGCGGACTACACGGGCGAGCCGAGCCGGTACCCGTCGAAGAACGCGTTCGAGATGCTCGCGAACATCGACGCCGCGAAGACCAGGCCGCTCTGGCGGATCATGGTCGGGCTGAGCATCCGCCACGTCGGACCCGTGGCCGCCCGCGCGCTGGCGAACCACTTCGGCTCGCTCGACCGGATCCGGAACGCCTCGCGCGAAGAGCTCGCGGCCGTCGACGGCGTCGGCGGGATCATCGCCGACGCGCTGCTCGACTGGTTCGCGGTCGACTGGCACCGCGAGGTCATCGACCGGTGGACCGCCGCGGGCGTGCAGTTCACGACGCCGGACCACCCGGGCCCCGGTGCTGCGGTCGAGGGCGGTGTGCTCAGCGGCGTGACCGTCGTCGCGACCGGTTCCCTCGAGGGCTACACGCGCGAGGGCGCGCAGGAGGCGATCATCGCAGCCGGCGGCAAGGCGGCGTCGAGCGTGAGCAAGAAGACGGACTTCGTGGCGGCCGGACCGGGCGCCGGGTCGAAGCTGACGAAGGCCGAGCAACTCGGCCTGCGCATCATCGACGCCGAGCAGTTCCGGGTGCTCGTGACCGAGGGGCCGGACGCGCTCGGTCCCGTCGCGTCGGACGACGCCGAGGCATGAGCACACCGGGGCGTCGACCGGGGGTCGCGACGCACCCCCGGTTGTCCCCAGTCCGGGGGGATGTTGCAGCACGCATCCCGTTCGGGGGGCATCTTCCGTAGGATCGAGCAAGCATCACCCGTCGCCTGAGGGGGACGACGGTACGGCCTTCCCGGGGGAGACCTGATTGCTGCTCATCGCTGCGGCCCTGCTCACCGCCTCGATGCACTCGCTGGGAGTGGTCGAGGCCCCCGTCGTGCCCACGGTGCAGACGGCGGCCGTCGTGACCACCACCGCGGTCGCACCGGTCGAGCCGGTGCAGGGGCCGGTGCCGGTGCCCGTCTCCGCTGGTCCCGGGGACGCGGACGCCGTCGACCTGGAGACCCTCGCCCGTGCCCGCGGCCGGGAGTTCCTCGACGACCTCGTCGCCGTCGACCCGCGGGACCTCGAGCGCGCCGACGCCGACGACCGGGTCCTCGCGACCGCGCAGGACCACCCGCCGACCGCACTCGACGTCGCGACCTGGTGGGCGGGCCTCCCGTCGGCCACGCGCTCCCGGCTCGTCGCGGCCGTGCCGGCGGTCGTCGGGAACCTCGACGGCGTCCCGTTCGACGTCCGCGACCGAGCGAACCGCCTGACGCTCCGGACCGGTCTCGCCGACCCGGGGACGGACACCGCGAGGGCCGCCCTGCTCGGCCAGGTCGACGTGTCCCTGCAGCACGCGCAGGGCGGTGCGCCCCGCTCGCTCGTCGCGCTCGACACCCGGGGCGCGGGCCGGGCGGCGATCGCGGTCGGCGACCTCGACACCGCCGACGACGTCACGGTCGTGGTGCCCGGCATGTTCTACACGGTCACCGGCCAGATGCACGACCTCACCGACACGAGCGCGGGACTCCACGACGAGCAGGCGGCGGCAGCGGGAGCGGGACGCGGCGAGGCCGTCCTGGCCTGGATGGGCTACCGCACACCGGACATGTCGAACATCCTGTCCCTCGACCTGGCGCGGACCGGGGCCGAGCGGCTCGAACGCGTGGTCGACGGGCTCGAGGCGGTCCGCGGCGACGACCGACCGCGGCTGAACGTCGTCGCGCACTCGTACGGGTCGACCACGGCGCTCATGGCACTGTCGTCGGGCCGGATGCAGGCGGACACGCTGACGGTCCTCGGGTCGCCGGGCAGCGACGTGCGGACGGCGTCCCAGCTCGCCGTCCACCGGGGGCAGGTCTACGTCGGCGACGCGCACAGCGACCCGATCGCGGGCTCGGGGTACTTCGGCACCGACCCGGGGTCGCCCGGGTTCGGGTCGGTCGTCCTCGACCTGTCCGCCGCCCCCGCGCCCTCGGCGGACGGGGTGTTCCGGCGGCCCGTCGGGCACAACGACTACCTGAAGCCGGGCACGGCCTCCCTCCACGACGTCGCGCTCATCGCCGTCGGCCGGGGGGACCTCGTGCGCGACCAGGCGCAGCACGGCCGGGGCGGTGGACACGCGCCGGGGACGGCACCGGACATGTACCTGGTGCGTCCGCAGGACCTCCAGCCCCGCGACTGAGCCGCGGTGTCGCTCCCTGAGGGGCTTCCTGAAGGCGGCTGCAGGAGGCGACCGCTCCGCAGCAGAACGACCCCAGACCGCCGCCGTACCGTGCGGCCATGCGTGGAATGCGGTGGCCGGTGGCCCTCTCGACCTTCGTCGCCATGTCGGGCCTGGCGGGCCTGCTCGTGGCGGTCGCGGTCACCCCCGCGGTCGCGGTCGCGGGCGAGGGGACGTCCGGCGCCGTGTCGCTGTTCGAGGACCTGCCGAGCTACCTCGACATCCAGACCCCGCAGCAGGTGTCGTCGGTCTGGGCGACGAAGGGCGGGCAGCAGGTCAAGATCGCCTCCTTCTACGCGGAGAACCGGACGACCGTCGCGTCGGACCAGATCGCTCCGACGCTCGAGCAGGCCGCGATCGACACCGAGGATCCCCGGTTCCGGGACGAGGGCGGCATCGACGTGATCGGGACGCTCCGAGCGACCATCGCCGATGCGCTCCACCACGGTGCCAGCGTGCAGGGCGGCTCGAGCATCACGCAGCAGTACGTCAAGAACGTCCTCGTGCAGCAGTGCGAGCAACTGACCGGGAAGGACGCCGCCGCGACGACGGCCGCGATCGACTCCTGCTACCAGAAGGTCGCCGGCGACTCCAAGGCGCGGAAGCTCCAGGAGATCCGGTACGCGGTCGCGCTCGACAAGAAGTACACGAAGGAGGAGATCCTCACGGGGTACCTCAACCTCGTCGGCCTCGGCGGGCGGGTCTACGGCGCGGAGGCCGGTGCCGAGTACTACTTCGGCGTGCACGCGAAGGACCTCTCCCTCGTGCAGTCGGCCACGCTCGTGGCGATCCTCAACAACCCCGCGAACCTGCGGATCGACCAGCCCTCCGACGAGGACAACGGAGCGGCGAACGGCTACGCCCTGACCAAGGAGCGCCGCGACTACGTGCTGCAGCGGATGGCCGTGCACCACGACATCACCGCGGCGCAGGCGAGGGCGGCGGAGGCCACACCGGTCACGCCGCGGATCACCGCCACGGCGAACGGCTGCTCGGCCGCGGCCTCGGGCTTCGACGCCGGGTACTTCTGCGACTCCGTGCGCGACCAGGTGCTGCAGGACCCGGCGTTCGGGAAGACGCAGGCCGAGCGCATCGAGACGCTCGACACGCAGGGGCTGCAGATCCACACGTCCCTCGACCTCGACCTGCAGGCGACCGCGCAGCAGGCGCTGTCCTCGTACGTCCCCGCGACGATGGCGGGCGTCGACGTCGGTGGCACGAACGTGACGGTCGAACCCGGAACCGGGCGCATCCTCTCGATGGTGCAGAACACCGCGTACACGCAGTCGGACGCGGCGGCGGCGGGCGCCACCTCGGTGAACTACAACACCGACACGGCCTCCGGCGGCTCCGGCGGCTTCCCGACCGGCTCGACGTACAAGGTCTTCACGCTGGCCGAGTGGCTCGCGAGCGGACACACCCTGAGCGAGTCCGTCCCGACCACGCAGCACACCTTCCCGCAGGACGAGTTCACCAACTCGTGCACCGCGCTCGGCGGCGAACCCTGGCAGGTCGCGAACGCGGAGACCGTCAGTCCGTCCATGACCGTGCAGGACGCCACCTCGGAGTCGATCAACACCGCCTTCGGCGCCATGGCGAAGCAGCTGGACCTGTGCAAGATCAAGGAACTGGCGCAGGCGATGGGGATCCACCAGGCGAACGGCGCCGCGCCGGACTCGAACCCCGCTTCGGTGCTCGGCACGAACCCGCTGTCACCGATCGACCTCGCCGAAGCGTACGCGGGCTTCGCGAACGGCGGCGTCGTCTGCACCCCGACCGCGATCGACTCGGTGACCACCTCGACCGGCAGGAAGATCACCCCGACCCCGTCCACGTGCACGCGGGGGGTCTCCGCGGAGGTCGCCGGGACGGTCGACTTCGCGCTGCAGGGCGTCCTGACCGGATCCGGCACGGCCGCGAGCGCGAACCCGGGTGACAGCGTCCCGAAGTTCGCCAAGACCGGCACGACCGACGGCGACGAGCAGAACTGGCTGGTCGCGTCGACGACGAAGTACACGAACGCCACCTGGGTGGGCAACGTGCAGGGGCACGTCCGGCTGGCCGAGTGGCCGTTCCTGCAGGGCACGACCGGCTACAGCGCCAAGTTCGGCGTCGGCCGCACGATGATGTCGTGGCTCGACCAGCGGTCCGGCGGCGACGCCCTGCCCCAGCCGGACCCGGCGATGATCGGCACGCGGTCGACCCCGCAGTCGTCGACCCCGTCGTCGTCGATCCCGCAGTCGTCGCAGGACGGTGCCGGGACCGGTGCGGCCGACCAGGGGACGACGTCGACCACGCCGGGACCGGCACCGGGTCCGACCACGCCGACAGCGCCGACGGCACCGGCGGCGGCACCGTCTGCGGGCGTGACCACGCAGCAGGGGACGGCACACGGGTAGCAGCCGTCGGCCCGGAGGCCCGGTGCCGGTCCGCCGGACCGGCACCGGGCCTCCAGGCTGCCGCTCTCCACAGCCGTGGTCGCCGTCCACGGGCACCCTCGCCGTGGCACGGCCGCCGGACACGGCCAATAGACTGGTGCGCATTCCACGAACCGATCGACGGAGCACCATGCCTGACATCACGAGCGAGCAGGTCGCCCACCTGGCGGACCTCGCGCGCATCGCACTCACGCCAGACGAGATCGAGAAGCTGACCGGGGAGCTGGCGCACATCGTCGAGAGCGTCGCGAAGGTCGCCGAGGTCGCGACCGACGACGTACCGGCGACGAGCCACCCCGTGCCGCTCGGCAACGTCACCCGACCCGACGTGGTGGGGCAGACGCTGACCCAGGAGCAGGCGCTGTCCGGCGCCCCGGACTCCGACGGCGAGCGGTTCCGCGTGACGGCCATCCTCGGCGAAGAACAGTAGGGCGGAAGACAGTGACCGACGACATCACCCGGCTGAGCGCCGCTGCGCTCGCCGACGCCCTCGTGGCCCGCGACGTCTCGAGCGTCGAGGCCACCCAGGCCCACCTCGACCGCATCGCTGCCGTCGACGGCGACGTGCACGCGTTCCTGCACGTCAACGAGCACGCCCTCGCGGTCGCGAAGTCGATCGACTCGCGCCGCGCCGCGGGTGACGACCTCGGGGCGCTCGCGGGCGTCCCGATCGCGATCAAGGACGTCCTGTGCACGCAGGACATGCCGACGACCTCGGGGTCGAAGATCCTCGAGGGCTGGCGGCCGCCGTACGACGCCACCCCCGTGGCGAAGCTCCGCGCCGCCGGCCTCGTACCGCTCGGCAAGACCAACATGGACGAGTTCGCGATGGGGTCGACCACCGAGTTCTCGGCCTACGGCCCGACGCGCAACCCCTGGGACCTCGACCGGATCCCCGGCGGGTCCGGCGGTGGCTCGGCCGCCGCGGTCGCCGCGCACGAGGCACCGTTCGCCCTCGGCTCCGACACCGGTGGCTCGATCCGTCAGCCCGGCGCCGTCACCGGCACGGTCGGGGTCAAGCCGACCTACGGCGGCGTGAGCCGGTACGGCGCGATCGCCCTGGCCTCGTCGCTCGACCAGGTCGGTCCGGTCTCGCGCACCGTCCTCGACGCCGCGCTCCTGCACGACGTCATCGGCGGGCACGACCCGCGGGACTCCACGTCCATCCCCGACGCCTGGCCGTCGATGGCCGCCGCCGCGCGCGAAGGGCTGCAGGCCGACACGCTCCGTGGGCTCAAGGTCGGCGTGGTCAAGGAGCTGGCCGGGGGCGAGGGCTTCCAGGCCGGCGTGACGCAGCGCTTCCAGGAGACGGTGGCGCTGCTCGAGCAGGCGGGGGCCGAGGTCGTCGAGATCGACGCCCCGTCCTTCGCGTACGCCATCAGCGCGTACTACCTGATCCTGCCGGCCGAGGCCTCGTCGAACCTGGCGAAGTTCGACTCGGTGCGCTTCGGACTCCGCGTCACGCCGGAGAACGGCGCGACCGTCGAGGACGTCATGGCCGCCACGCGGGAGGCCGGCTTCGGACCCGAGGTCAAGCGCCGCATCATCCTCGGCACCTACGCGCTGAGCGCCGGCTACTACGACGCCTACTACGGCTCCGCGCAGAAGGTCCGCACGCTGGTGCAGCGCGACTTCGCGGCCGCGTTCGACCAGGTGGACCTGCTGATCAGCCCGTCGGCGCCGACGACGGCCTTCCCGCTGGGGGAGCGCCTCGACGACCCGCTGTCGATGTACCTCAACGACCTCACGACGATCCCGGCGAACCTCGCGGGCGTCCCCGGCATGAGCATCCCGAACGGCCTCGCGCCCGAGGACTCGCTGCCGACCGGCGTGCAGCTGATGGCGCCGCAGCGCGAGGACGCCCGGCTGTACCGTGCGGGTGCCGCCCTCGAGCGCCTGCTCGAGCAGCAGTGGGGTCGTCCCCTCATCGACAGCATCCCGGACCTCGACCAGTCTCAGCAGTCCGCTGCGCAGGAAGGTGTGATCTGATGGCGCAGAAGGACGCGCTGATGGACTTCGACGAGGCGCTCGAGCGCTTCGAGCCGGTGCTCGGCTTCGAGGTCCACGTCGAACTCGCGACGAAGACGAAGATGTTCTCGGACGCCCCGAACTTCTTCGGCGGCGAGCCCAACACGAACGTGACGCCGGTCGACCTCGGTCTGCCCGGATCACTGCCGGTGGTCAACGAGCAGGCCGTGCGGTACTCGATCCAGCTCGGGCTCGCCCTCGGCTGCTCGATCGCCGAGTCCTCGCGGTTCGCCCGGAAGAACTACTACTACCCGGACAACCCGAAGAACTACCAGATCTCGCAGTTCGACGAGCCGATCGCGTTCGAGGGCGAGGTCGAGGTCGAGCTCGCCGACGGCACGATCTTCCAGGTGCCGATCGAGCGCGCCCACATGGAGGAGGACGCCGGCAAGCTGACGCACGTCGGCGGTGCCACCGGCCGCATCCAGGGCGCGGAGTACTCGCTCGTCGACTACAACCGCGCCGGTGTCCCGCTCGTCGAGATCGTCACGAAGCCGATCTTCGGCGCGAAGGACCGCGCGCCCGAGCTCGGGGCCGCCTACGTGCAGGTCATCCGCGACCTCGTGCGAGCCCTCGGGGTGTCCGAGGCCCGCATGGAGCGCGGCAACCTGCGCTGCGACGCGAACATCTCCCTGCGCCCGTGGGGCCAGGAGAAGCTCGGCACCCGGACCGAGACGAAGAACGTCAACTCGTTCCGCGCCGTCGAGCGCGCCATCCGCTACGAGATCCAGCGCCAGGCGGCGATCCTCGCCGCGGGCGGGACGATCACGCAGGAGACCCGGCACTGGCACGAGGACACCGGCCGCACCTCGGCCGGGCGCCCGAAGTCCGACGCCGACGACTACCGCTACTTCCCGGAGCCCGACCTGCTCCCGGTGGTGCCGGACCCGGCCGTCGTGGAGGAGCTCCGTGCCTCCCTGCCCGAGGCCCCGGTCGCACGGCGCCGTCGCCTCAAGGGGGACTGGGGCTTCAGCGACCTCGAGTTCCAGGACGTCGTCAACGGCGGGCTGCTCGACGAGGTCGAGGCCACGGTCGCCGCTGGTGCGTCCCCGCAGGCCGCGCGCAAGTGGTGGACGGGTGAGATCAGCCGCGTGGCGAACGCGCAGGACGCCGCCGCGGGTGACCTCGTGTCGCCGCAGCACGTCGCCGAGACCATCGCGCTCGTCGAGTCCGGCGACCTGACCGACCGGCTCGCGCGCCAGGTGCTCGAGGGCGTCATCGCCGGCGAGGGCTCCCCGGCGCAGGTCGTCGAGGCCCGCGGGCTCAAGGTCGTCTCGGACGACTCGGCCCTCACGGCCGCCGTCGACCAGGCGCTCGCCGCCCAGCCCGACGTGCTCGCGAAGATCCAGGACGGCAAGGTGCAGGCCGCCGGTGCGATCATCGGCGCGGTCATGAAGGCCATGCAGGGCCAGGCGGACGCCGCGCGCGTCCGCGAGCTGGTGCTGGAGCGCGCCCAGCAGGCGTAGCGCGACCAGCAGGCGGAGCGCGACCAGCAGGCGGAGCGCGACCAGCAGCGGACGGGAGGCGCGGTGTCGGACGGCACAGCGCCTCCCGTCCGTCGTACCTGGGGGCGTGACAGCGACCGGGTGACAGGATGGGTCGTGACCGCAACGATCCGCGCCATCGGGACCGCCGTCCCCACCACCACCCTCGACCAGGCGGCGGTGCGGGACCTCTTCGTCGGGCAGCCCGACCTCGGCCGCCTCGGTCGGCGCATCGTGCCGGCTGCCTTCGACGTCTCGGCGGTCGAGCACCGGCACACGGTGATCGACGAGCTCGACGCGACGCGTCCGGGCGGCCTGTTCCGCGAGGACTCCGGTGTGCTCGTCTCGCCGTCCACCGGCACCCGGAACGACCGCTACCGGGACCTCGCGCCGGCGCTCTTCGTGGCCGCCGCACGCGACGCGGTCGAGCGGGCCGGCATCGAGCCCGACCGGGTCACCCACCTCGTGACCGTGTCCTGCACCGGGTTCACGCAACCGGGACCCGACATCGACGTCGTCGAGCAGCTCGGTCTGCCGGCGGGGGTGTTCCGGCACCACATCGGCTTCATGGGGTGCTGCGCGGCGTTCCCGGCGCTCCGGATCGCCGCCGCGTTCACCGAGGCCGACCCGGACGCCGTCGTGCTCGTGGTCTGCGCCGAGCTCTGCACCCTGCACGTCCGGGCCTCGGACGACCCGGACCAGATCGTCGCGAACAGCGTCTTCGGCGACGGCGCCGCGGCGGTGGTCGTCGCGCAGGGCGGTCCCGGACTGCGCATCGAGCGCTTCGCCACGGCGACGGTGCCGGAGGGTGCGTCCGAGATGGCCTGGAACATCGGTGACGAGGGATTCGAGATGGTCCTCTCGACGGCGGTCCCGAAGCTCGTCGGCGTGCACGTCCCCGCCGCCGTCACATCGCTGCTCGGCGAGGGCGAGACCTTCGCCGACGTCCCCGTGTGGGCCGTGCACCCCGGCGGCCGTGCCATCCTCGACCGGGCGCAGGACGCCCTGGCGCTGCCGGACACGGCGGTCTCCTCGAGCCGTGCCGTCCTGCGCGACCACGGGAACATGTCGAGCGCGACGGTGCTCTTCGTGCTGCGTGACGCGGTCGAGCGCGGGCTGCCGAGCGGCACCCCGCTGGCGGCGGTCGCGTTCGGGCCCGGCCTGACGGTGGAGAGCGCGAGGCTCACGGCGGTCGGCGCGTGACCGGCGGCGACCGGGACCCCGACCTGCGCGGCGTCGACCTGAGCGTCCGGGACACCGAGCTGCAGGAGCTCATGGACGACCCCGCGTGCGACCCGCGTGCCCTCGACCGGACGTTCCGGCGCTTCGCCGTGGTGAACGCGCTGGTGAGCGGCTGGCGCGCGGTCTGGCGGACCCACGTCGTGCCGGCACTGCCCCCGAGCGGGCGTGCGCGCGTGCTCGACCTCGGGTGCGGCGGTGGCGACCTCGCCCGCTCGCTGGTGCGGTGGGCCGGCAGCGACGGCTTCTCGGTGGAGGTCGTGGGTGTCGACCCCGACGAGCGGGCGATCGCGGCCGCTCGTCGGTCGGCGACGCGGGGCGTCACCTTCCGGCAGGCGTCGAGCACCGAACTCGTCGCTGCGGGGGAGCGCTTCGACGTGGTCGTGTCGAACCACGTGCTGCACCACCTCGACGACGCGGCCCGGGTCGCGTTCCTCGCCGACTCCGAGCAGCTCGCGACCGGACGGAGCCTGCACTCCGACATCCGACGGTCGCGGCAGGCGTACCGGGCCTACGCGCTGGCGTCCCCGCTCGTGTCGGTCGGCACCTTCGTCCGCGTGGACGGACTGCGCTCGATCCGCCGGTCGTTCACGGTGCCGGAGCTGCAGGGGGTGCTGCCTGCGGGGTGGCGTGCCGAGCGGGCGGCCCCGCACCGGGTGCTCGCGGTGCGGGACGCCTGAGGGCCGGACCGCCGCGCTCGGGACGCTCCGTCCCTACGGGCGCAGCAGCACCTTGATCGCGCGACGCTCGTCCATCGCCGCGTAGGCCTCCGCCGCCTGCTCGAGGGGCAGCTCGAGGTCGAACACCCGGCCCGGGTCGATCGCTCGCGAGAGCACGTCGGGCAGCAGCTCCTCGATGTAGGCGCGAGCAGGAGCCATGCCCCCGCCGACCGTGATGTTCTTCGCGAACAGGAACGGCATCGGCAGCTCGGGGTCGCCCGCGGGCACACCGACGTAGCCGACCGCGCCACCGGGCCGCACGACCCGCAGCGCCTGGTCCATGCTCTCGGCGGTGCCGACGGCCTCGAGTGCGCAGTCGGCGAGGTCGCCGCCGAGCAGCTCGCGCACCGCGGCCACGCCCTCGTCGCCGCGGGTCTCGACGACGTCGGTCGCACCGAAGTCGCGGGCGAGGGCCTGGCGGTCGGCGTGCCGGCTCATCGCGATGATGCGCTCGGCGCCGAGCCGCGAGGCCGCGAGCACGGCGGACAGGCCCACCGCGCCGTCGCCGACGACCACGACGGTCTTGCCCGGGCCGACACCGGCCGAGACGGCGGCGTGGTGTCCGGTGGAGAACACGTCGGACAGGGTGAGGAGGGACGGCACCAGGTCGTCGTCCACCGGACCCGGCACGCGCACGAGCGTCGCCGCGGCGTCCGGGACGCGGACGTACTCGGCCTGGGCGCCGCCGAGCGGGTGGCCGTACGCGTCCGGCGTGACGCCGAACGTGGAGCCGTGGTCGCAGCCGCTCGTCATGCCGTGCGCGCAGGCCTGGCAGGTGCCGTCGTTCGTCGTGAACGGCGCGATGACGAAGTCGCCCACCGACAGGTCCGTGACGTCCGCGCCGACGGACTCGACGACGCCGACGAACTCGTGCCCGATGGCGCGCGGCTCCTTCGTGTCGCGGACGCCGCGGTAGGGCCAGAGGTCCGAGCCGCAGACACAGGCCGCGGTGACCTTGACGACGGCGTCGGTGGGATCGATGAGGACGGGGGCGTCACGCTCCTCGACGCGGATGTCGCGGGGGGCGTGGATGACGGTTGCGCGCACGGTGGTGCCTTCCGATCGGGGTGGTCGCGGCGCGTACGGGACGCGCCAGGGATCCGGCGCCGTTGCGGGACCCGTCGACACTACGCTTCCCGGGTGGACGACGACCGGTACGGCAGCGACGTGCTCTCGGGCGACTGGCGCGCGAAGGGCGTGAAGAAGGTGCGGCAGGTGCCGCTCGAGCGCGACATGGTCCTCGAGGACCCGGACTCCGGCTGGGCCGGGGCCGTCGTGGGGCTCGAGGCGGGCAACGTCTCCCTCGAGGACTGGAAGGGCCGCACCCGCGCCTTCCCCTTCACCGGGCAGTTCCTGCTCGAGGGCGAGCTCGTCACGCTCGGCCGCCCGCAGGCCCCGGTCGGTCGGTCTGCCGCGGCACCCGCCGGCCCGGCCGGTCGGATCGGTGCCGTCCACTCGGACTGGAGGCCCGGCTCGGCTCCGGCGGTCCGCCAGGCCTCAGGCGGCGGTCGCCTCCGCACCGCCTCCGGCTCGTTCGCCGTCGAGTCGCAACGTGCTCGCGTCGCCCTGCCCTCCCGGATCATGGTCGAGGGCAGGCACGACGCCGAGCTCGTGGAGAAGGTCTGGGGGTCGGACCTCCGCGTCGAGGGCGTCGTCGTCGAGTACCTCGAGGGTGTCGACAACCTCGCCGACGTGCTCGACGAGTTCCGCCCCGACCGTTCCCGCCGCGTGGGCGTCCTGGTCGACCACCTCGTCCCCGGGTCGAAGGAGTCCCGCTTCGCCGACGCCGTGATGCGCGGGAAGTGGGGCGCGCACGTGCTCGTGGTCGGGCACCCGTTCGTCGACGTCTGGCAGTCGGTGAAGCCCGCGCGCCTCGGGCTCGAGGCGTGGCCGACGATCCCGCGCTCGATCGAGTGGAAGAAGGGCATCCTGCAGCACCTCGGGTGGCCCGCCGAGGACCAGGCCGACGTCGCCCGGGCGTGGCAGCGGATCCTCGGGCAGGTGCGGACGTTCGCCGACCTCGAGCCGCAGTTGCTCGGCCGGGTCGAGGAGCTCATCGACTTCGTGACGGAACCGCAGGGCTGAGGACCCGGCCCCGTCGTGACGCGGACCGCGCGTTCGGCGGCGCCGCGCCTCCCGTCCGTCCCGCAGTGCGCGAGCGGGCGGTCCCTGCTGGTCCGCACGCGCCTCCCGCCCCGTTTCCGCCCGCTCGTCGGTGATGCGGGCGCGTGGGTGCGGTCCCGCGCCGGTCGGGCGGATCGCGCGCCGGCGAGCCGACAGCCGGGTCCGTTTCCGCCCGCTCGCCGGTGATGCGGGCGCGTGGGGGCGGTCCTGCGTCGGGCGGGCGGAACCTGCGGGGCCGTGCGTGCCTCCTGTCCCGTTTCCGCCCGCTCGCGTGCATGGACGGGGACGGAGACGAGCCCGAGCGGGGCTGGGCCGAGTCGCGGACGGCGTCCCGCGTCGGGCGGGCGGAAGGTGTGGCGTCGCGCGTCCTCCCGGTCCCGTTTCCGCCCGCTCGCGCGCGGCCCGAGGCGATAGCGGCCGCCCGGCCTAGTGTTGAGGGATGGACGGCATCGACGGGCGTGTGCGGGGCGCCGTCGACCTCTGGCTCCGCTGGCTGCCGCGGTGGCAGATCGGCACCGCCCGTCCTCGGACCCGGATCTGCCGGAAGTGCACGGGGTCGCCGATCGCGACCGCCGCGGGCTTCGGGCCGGACGTACCGCACGCGGTGCAGCACGCGCTCATCGGTCGGATCTCGACCATCGTCGAGGACGCCGTCGACGAGTACACGGCGAGGAACCTGCCGCTGCTGCAACGGGAGCTCGAACGCGCCGCGGCACGGAAGCGGCACGCGGGCTACCAACCGACCGAGGGCCTGTCGCCCGAGTTCCAGGGCCTCGACGTCGACCCGGAGCCGTCGCCCGGCGAGCCGTTCCTCTTCACCCTCGACGAGCTCACCGGCACCGGGGCGGGGCAGCAGGAGCCGCGCGAGCCGCTGTCCGACGAGGCGAAGGCCGCGCTCCGGCACGAGATCGCCCTGTCGGACGAGTGCGCCCGCGCGACGGGGACGGCGGTGTGCCTGGCGCTCGTGGAGCACCGGCCGCGGATCGCCGAGGCCGTCGAGCGCCTGGTCGAGCCGCAGATCGCCGCGCTCGTCTCGGACATGTTCCGCGGGTTCGACGGCCCGGAGGCGGGACGCGACGGCCTGTTCTGAGGGCGCCCGGCGGAGTGGGACGATGGACTCGTGACTCGCACCCGGGGCTGGCTCGCAGCCGTCGTCGACATCGTCCTCATCGTCGCGTTCGCGCTGATCGGGCGGTCGTCCCACGCCGAGGCCGCATCGCCGATCGGGCTCTGGACGACGGCGTACCCGTTCCTGGCCGGCTGGGCGGTGGGCTGGCTGGTCGTACGCGGGTGGGCCCGTCCGATGCGCCTGTGGCCCACCGGCGTCGTCGTCTGGGTGGCCACGGTCGCGATCGGGATGCTGCTCCGGGTGCTGACCGGGCAGGGCGACGTCGCCGGGGACCCGCTGCCGCTGTCCTTCGTCATCGTCGCGACGATCTCGCTCGCGGTGTTCCTGCTCGGGTGGCGCGCGGTCGTCCGCCTGGTCGCCGCTCGCTCGGGTCGACGGGGTCGCGGCCGGGTCTGATCCGGACCGCGTTCACCCGCTGGTCACCCGGAGGCCACCCCGGCCCGACAGCATGCCGGGATGACGACGCTCGACCAGGCCACCGTCGGACCGGACCGCGACGGGCGCGGCGCACGGACCCTCCCGCGGCTCGTGGCTCGTCGGGGCGCTCCCCGGGTCCGGCGCGAGGACACGCTGCCGGCGATCGCCGTCGCGGAGGCACTCGGCGCCGACGTCGTCGAGGTCGACGTCCGCCGCACGGCCGACGGCGTCGCGGTGCTGCTGCACGACGAGACCCTCGGACGGCTCTGGGGTGATCCCCGCCGGGTCGCGGACGTCCCCTGGTGCGACGTCGCCCGTCTGGGGAACGGGCTCGACCGGATCCCGCGCCTCGATGCCGTGCTCGAACGCCTCGACGGGTGCCGCTCCGGGTTGCTCCTCCGGGTCGAGGACCCTGCGGACGCCCTCGTCGCCACGCGCACGGTCGCTGCGTCGACCTGGGACACGGCCGTGGCGTGGACCGGGACGCCGGAGGTGCTCGCCACGGTCCGGCCCGCGCTGCCCGACGCGGACACCTGGTTGCCCTGGGAGTCCCTCGCGGCGCCGACCGCGGACGACACGGAGGGACTCGGGTCCACCACGCTCCTGGTCGACGACGTCTTCCTGACGCCGGACACCGTCCGGGCCGCCCACGAGGCCGGGATGGCGGTCGCGGTGCGGACTGTCGACGAGCCGGAACCGGTCCGGTGGGCCGCCCGCCTGGGCGCCGACCTCATCGCGACGGACGACGTCGCCTCCGCGCGGGCCGTGCTGGCCGGTGGTGAGCGGGACGGCTGGGCGCGACCCGACCGTGAGCCGAGCGAGGAGGAGGTGGCGACGCGTGCACAGGCCCTCGCGCACCGGATCGCCCACGAGGTCATCGCCTTCACCCGGGAGCACCCGGTCGGTCGGGTGTCGTCCGGAGGTGTCCCCGCCGCACCGGTCCCCGCCGCACCGGTCACCGACGTCGACCGGGCGGTCGAGCGCCTCGTGCGCGCCCGCGTCCGGGCGGCCTTCCCGACGCACGGCTTCACCGGTGAGGAGTACGGGGACGCACCGGGCGACCGGTACCGCTGGTACCTCGACCCGGTCGACGGCACGACCAACCTGGTGAACGGGCTGCCCTGGACCGCGATGTCGCTCTGCCTGACCCGCGGCGGTCGCCCCGTGGTCGGTGTCGTCGCGGACCCGTGGCGAGGTGAGGTGCTCGAGGCCCGCCGGGGTCGCGGGGCGGTCGTCCGCGACGTCCCGCTCCGCCTCGACGACGCCCCGCGTGCGCTCGCCGGTGCCGTGGTCGGCGCCGAGTCCGGCGGTCCCGGGGCCTGGGCCGCACTCGGTGCGCTCGCGGAGGCCCTGGCCGACCGGTCGTGCGCCGTCCGGGTGATGGGCTCGAGCACGCTGACGATCGCGCAGGTCGCCGCCGGCCGCGGGATCGGCGGGTGCGTCCCCGCGTTCGACCCGGTGGACCACGGGGCGGCCGTGCTGCTCGTGCTCGAGGCGGGCGGCGTCGTGCTGACCCGGGCCGGTTCCGTCGACGGCTTCCCGCGCGTCGGTGAACCGTTCCTGGTCGCGCACCCCGGCGCCGCGGACGAGCTGCACGCGGTGTGGACGAGCGCGCTCGGGAGTCGCTGACGCGGCTCTCGGCCAGTTCTGTGCAGGCGTACAGTCAGCGGTCGTCGTCGCTGCCTACGGTGGGGAGCGACGGACCGACCCGACCGGGTCGGACCGCACCGAAGGAGCAACGACATGGGTTTCCTCGACCGACTGCTCGGCCGACCCGAGCGTGACCGTGGCCAGCAGGACCAGTGGGGACAGCCCCAGCCGCCCCAGCAGCAGCAGCCCCAGCAGGGCTACCGGTACGGGCAGCAGTCCTACCAGGTGCCCCCCGTGTCGCAGGGGCAGGGGCAGGGGCAGCAGTACGGCGGCCAGCAGTACGGCACGCCGCAGTGGGGCGGCCCCGCACAGGGGACCGGCCAGCAGGGTGCCGGCCAGCAGGGGGGCGCCTCCTCCGACGACGAGCGCGCCGTCGAGCGGTACCGCTACCTGCTCCGCACGGCCCCGCCCGAGCGCATCGAGGAGGTCCACGCCGAGGCGTTCGCGACCCTGACGCCCGAGCAGCGCCGGATGGTCTACGACGAGTTCACGCGGAGCGCCCCCGACGGCGAGGCCCCGCGCGGCGACGACCCCCGGTCGCTCGCCCAGGCGGCGACCCGGTCCGAGATCCGGCAGCCCGGCTTCATGGAGCGCTCGCTCGGCGGCATGAACGGCGGCGGCATGATGGGCCAGCGCGGCGGCGGCCCGTCGTTCGGTCGCATGATCGGTGCGTCGATCCTCGGAACGGTCGCCGGCTACGTCATCGGGTCGACGCTCATGAGCGCGTTCCTGCCCGACGCCGGATCGTTCGACGGCGGTACCGACGCTGCGGGCGACGGCGGTTCGGAGGACACTGGTGCCGACTCCGGTGACGGTGGCGCGGCCGACGGTGGCTCCGGCGACGCGGGCGCGGCCGACGGCGGCGGGTTCGAGAGCGCGGGCTGGGGCGACGGCGGAGGCGACTTCGGCGGCGGGTTCGGCGACTTCGGCGGTGGCGACTTCGACGTCTGAGTGACGTCGACGCTCCCGCCGCCCCACGACGACGTGGACGACGAGGAGCGACATGGCCATCATCGAAGCCTCCGGGCTGACCAAGACCTACCGATCACGGTCGGGTCCGGTGCACGCACTGGCCGGACTCGACCTCTCCGTGCCCGAGGGCACGGTGACGGCGTTGCTCGGCCCGAACGGCGCCGGCAAGACCACCACGGTGAAGGTGCTCACGACGCTCGTCGTGCCGGACAGCGGCCGGGCGACGATCGACGGCGTCGACGTCGTGGCAGAACCGCAGGCGACCCGCCGGTCGATCGGCGTGTCCGGGCAGTACGCCGCGGTCGACGAGAACCTGACCGGAGCCGAGAACCTCGAGATGGTGGGGCGGCTGTACCACCTCGGCCGGAGGGCGGCCCGGGCACGGGCCCGTGAGCTCATCGAGGTGTTCGACCTCGCCGAGGCCGGCGACCGTCCCGTCAAGGGCTTCTCCGGCGGCATGCGGCGGCGCATCGACCTCGCGGGGGCGCTCGTGGCGAACCCGCGCGTGCTGTTCCTCGACGAGCCGACGACCGGGCTCGACCCCCGGAGCCGGCTCGCGCTCTGGGGGATCATCGAGGGGCTCGTCGCCGACGGCGCCACCGTGCTCCTCACCACGCAGTACCTGGAGGAGGCGGACCAGCTCGCGGACGACATCGCGGTCATCGACGACGGCCGGGTCATCGCCGAGGGCACCGCGGACCAGCTCAAGGCCCAGGTGGGCGGCCACCGGGTCGTCGTCACGCTGGTCGACGAGGACGACCGGGAGGCCGTGGTCACCACCCTGCGTCGGTACGGCGTGGGTGCCGTGGAGACCTCGGCGGACGGGCGCACCTCCGGCATCGCGGTGGACGCCGGTCCCGCGGCGCTCCAGCGGGTGCTCGCCGACCTCGACGAGGCCGGCGTCCGGCTCCACGACGCCGGCATGCGGCGGCCGACGCTCGACGACGTCTTCCTGCGCCTGACCGGACACGCGGCCACGGCCGTGGAGGGGGAGGCGTCGGACGCGACGGGCGGGACGGACGCGGGGCGGGCCTCCCGGCCGGGCCGACGCGACCGTGGTGGAGCCGACGGTGCCGACGCGGTCGCGAGCGGCGACACGACGGACGCGACGCCGGAGCGTGTGCGGTGACCGCCGTCGACGCACGGACCCGGCGGCAGCTGCCGGTGGTCGTGACCTCGCCCGTGGCGATCTGGTTCGAGGACGGCTGGACCGTCACGAAGCGGAACCTCACGAAGATCAAGCGCTCGCCGGACATGCTCGTGTTCGCCGTGCTGCAGCCGATCATGTTCGTGCTGCTCTTCAGCCAGGTGTACGGCGGGGCGATCCAGGTGCGGGGGACCGACTACACGCAGTTCCTCATGGCCGGGATCTTCGCGCAGACCGTCGTGTTCGGGGCGACGTTCTCCGGCTCCGCGATGGCGCAGGACCTCAAGGAGGGGCTCGTCGACCGCTTCCGCACCCTGCCGATGTCGTCGTCCGCGGTGCTCGTCGGGCGCACGAACTCGGACCTCGTGCTCAACGCGATCTCGATGGTGATCATGATGCTGACCGGCCTGGCGGTCGGATGGCGCGTGCAGTCGGCGCCGCACGAGTTCCTCGCCGGGATCGGCCTGCTGCTGCTGTTCAGCTACGCGTTCAGCTGGGTGATGGCGCTGCTCGGGATGAGCGTCCGGACGCCGGAGGTCATCAACAACGCGTCCTTCATGGTCCTGTTCCCGTTGACGTTCATCTCGAACGCGTTCGTCCCGAGCGACACGATGCCGCTCGTGCTGCGGGTCTTCGCCGAGTGGAACCCCGTCTCGTCGCTCGTGCAGGCCGCGCGGGAGCTGTTCGGCAACGTCGGCACCGCCCCGGTGCCCGACGTCTGGACGATGCAGCACCCCGTCGCGACCGTGCTCGTCGGCATCGCGGTGCTGCTCGTCGTGTTCGTGCCCCTGGCCGTGCGGAAGTACACGCGGATCAGCGCGGGGTGACGCACCGTCCACCGATCCTCGACCGGGGGTCCCGGAGCGTGGTCCGGACCGCTTACCATCGTCTCTCGTGACCGCGACCGAAGCCGAGCGCGCCGCCCAGCGCGGTGCCACCGAGCGACCCGCCGAGCGCAGCAGCCGGCTGCGGGGCTGGATGCTGCACGGTGCCGACCAGGGGGCCTCGCACCAGGGCCCGCACCAGGTGGAGGTCGAGAAGACCCACTCGTGGTGGCGCGTGATGTGCCTGACCGGCGTCGACTACTTCTCGACGCTGGGCTACCAGCCCGCGATCGCCGCGCTCGCCGCAGGGCTGCTGTCGCCGATCGCGACCATCGTGCTCGTGCTCGTGACGCTGTTCGGCGCGCTGCCCGTGTACCGCCGGGTGGCGTCGGACAGCTTCAAGGGCGCCGGTTCGATCATGATGCTCGAGAAGCTCCTGCCCTGGTGGGCCGGCAAGCTCTTCGTGCTCGTGCTGCTCGGGTTCGCGGTGACCGACTTCATGATCACGATGACGCTCTCGGCCGCCGACGCCACCGCGCACATCGCCGAGAACCCGTTCACGCCGCACTGGTTCACCGAGATCCCGGTGCCGATCACGCTCGTGCTGCTGCTCCTGCTCGGGATCGTCTTCCTCCGCGGGTTCAAGGAGGCCATCGGCATCGCCGTCGGGCTCGTCGCGGTGTTCCTCCTGCTGAACGCCGTCGTGATCGTCGTCGCGCTGTGGCACGTGTTCGAGCGCCCGGTCGTGGCCACCGACTGGTGGTCGAACCTGACCGCGCAGCACAGCAACCCGCTCGTCATGATCGGCATCGCGCTCGTGGTCTTCCCGAAGCTCGCGCTCGGCCTGTCCGGCTTCGAGACCGGTGTCGCCGTCATGCCGCAGGTGCGCGGCGGCGCGGGCGACGACCCGAGCGGTCGACCGGAGGGCCGGATCCGCGGGACGAAGCGGCTGCTCACGACCGCGGCGATCATCATGAGCACGTTCCTCATCACGTCGTCGATCGCCACCACGTTCCTCATCCCGCAGCAGGAGTTCCAGCCGGGCGGCGGCGCGAACGGTCGCGCGTTGGCGTTCCTCGCGCACGAGTACCTCGGCAACGTGTTCGGGTCGGTGTACGACTTCTCGACCGTCGCGATCCTCTGGTTCGCCGGCGCGAGCGCGATGGCGGGTCTGCTGAACCTCGTCCCGCGCTTCCTGCCGCGGTACGGCATGGCACCGCAGTGGGCCCGCGCGACCCGACCGCTCGTCATCATCTTCACGCTCATCGCCTTCGCGATCACGATCATCTTCGAGGCGAACGTCGACGCCCAGGGCGGCGCGTACGCGACCGGCGTCCTCGTGCTCATCACGAGTGCGGCCGTCGCCGTGACGCTGTCCGCTCGGCGGAAGCAGCAGAAGAAGCGCACGATCGGCTTCGGCATCATCGCCGTCGTGTTCGTCTACACGACCGTGGCGAACGTCATCGAGCGGCCCGACGGCGTCCGGATCGCGGCGGTCTTCATCATCGCCATCGTCGTGGTGTCGCTCGTCTCCCGCGTCCGGCGGTCGTTCGAGCTCCGGGCGTCGTCGATCGAGCTCGACGCCGTCGCGCGGCAGTTCATCGAGGCCGACGCCGACCAGTTCAGCTCGGTCTGCATCATCGCGAACGAGCCGGGTGCCGGCACCGCCGAGGCGTACCGGTCGAAGGGTCGTGAGGAACGCCGCGACTCGGGCATCCCGGCGCGTGTGCCGACGATGTTCCTCGAGGTCCTGCAGGCCGACTCCTCCGACTTCGAGGAGGACCTGGTGGTCGAGGGACACGTCGTCCAGGGACACCGCGTGCTCCGCGTCCGGTCCGGCAACGTCCCGAACACGATCGCGTCGACGCTGCTCGCCGTGCGCGACATCGCCGGTGTGGTGCCGAGCATCTACTTCGAGTGGAACGAGGGCAGTCCGATCCGGAACGCCCTGCGCTTCGTCTTCACCGGTGTCGGCGACGTCGCCCCGGTCACCCGTGAGGTCCTCCGCGAAGCCGAACCGGACGTGCACCGCAGGCCGACCGTCCACGTGTCGTGACGTCCGTGGCGGGCGGCGGGCGTGCCTCCCGTCCGGTCGTCGGCGGCTCGGCGGCGGTCCTCGTCGCCGCGACGGTGTGGGGCACGACGGGGACCGCGACGCACTTCGCGCCCGGGGTGCCTGCGTTCGTGTTCGGGGCGGTGACGTTCGGGCTCGGCGGCCTCCTGCTCGCCGCGACGACCGGTCGCGGCGCCGTGCGTGCCCTGGTGCAGCGAGACACTCGTCGCTGGGTGGTCCTCGGTGCCGCGTCGCTCGTCGTGTACGCGGTCGCGTTCTACGCGGCGCTGGCGGAGGCCGGGGTCGCCCTCGGCACGACGGTGGCGATCGGGACGTCGCCGCTGTTCGCGGGCCTCGTCGAGTGGGCAGCGGACGGGAGGCGCGTCTCCGGCAGGTGGGTCGTCGCCACCCTGGTCAGCGTGGTCGGCATGGTCGTCGTGACGGTCGCGCGGTCGGAGGCGCCGGGCAGCGGCTCGCTGCCGCTCGGGCTCGGGAGCGCGCTGGTCGCCGGCCTGACGTACGCGACGTACTCGTGGGCGGTCGCGTGGGGGATGCGCGCGGCAGGCACGCCCGGCGTGGCGTCGGTGGCCGCTCGTGCGTCCGTTCCCGGACGCGCCGTCGTCGTTCCCGGGCGCGCCGTCGTCGGCGCGGTGTTCGGGCTGGCGGCGGTCCCGCTCGTGGTGGTGCTCGTGCTCTGGTGCACGGTCGGCGCCGGGCCGGACGCGCTGGCTCCCGCCCACTGGCCGGTGTTCGGGTACCTCGCGCTCGTCCCGACGGTGCTCGGCCACTCGCTCTACGCGGTCGGCCTCCGCCACGGGAGCGCCTCGGTCGCGACCCTGCTGTCGCTCTTCGAACCGGTCGTGGCGGCGGTCCTCGCGGTGCTCGTGGTCGGCGAGCACCTCGGCGCGGTCGGCTGGGCCGGCATCGGGCTCGTGGTCGTCGGACTGGGGCTGCTCGCGCTGCCGGGTCGTCGGCGACCCGGCAGCGCTACCGACCGGTGATCTGGTCGCGCACCTTGCGGCGGAGGACCTTGCCGATCATCGACCGGGGCAGGTCCTCGACCACGACGATGCGCCGCGGCACCTTGTAGGCCGCGAGCTGGTCGCGGGACCACGCGCGCAGGGCCTCGGCGTCGAAGGTCGCCGGGTCCTTCGGCACGACGGCCGCGACGACCTGCTCGTTGCCGGACTGGGTGATGCCGACGACGGCGACCTCGCGGACGCTGGCGTGCTTGAGCAGGGCGTCCTCGACCTCGGACGGCGACACGTTGAAGCCGCCGGTGATGATGAGCTCCTTGAGCCGGTCCACGATGCTGACGAAGCCGTCGGCGTCGATCGACACGACGTCGCCCGTGCGGAACCAGCCGTCGGGCGTGAAGACCTCGTCGGTCGCCTCGGCCTTGCCCCAGTAGCCGCGGAACACCTGCGGGCCCTTGACCTGGAGTTCGCCGGCCTCGCCCGTGCCGAGCACCTTCGACGGGTCGTCCGGGTCGACCACACGCGCCTCGGTGGAGGACAGCGGCAGGCCGATCGCGCCGAGCCGACGCTCGGGCGAGACCGGGTTCGCCATCAGGACGGGGGAGCACTCGGACAGCCCGTAGCCCTCGACGAGGTAGCCGCCGGTGCGGGCCTCCCACGGCTCGACGACGCTCTGCGACAGCGGCATGGCACCGGAGATGCCGATCTCGATGCCCTGCAGCGAGATCTTCGCAGAGTCGGCGGCGTGCTGCAGGCGCGTGTAGATCGGCGGCACGGCCGGCAGGAACGTCGGCGGGTGCTGCTTCATCGCCTTGAGGACGAGTGCCGGGTCGAACGCGGGGAAGAGCACGAGCCGTGAGGCCATGCTCATCGCGAAGGTCAGGCACAGCGTCAGGCCGTACGCGTGGAACATCGGGAGCACCGCGTAGACGGTGTTGTCGCCCCGGCGGATCGTCGGGACCCAGGCCCGTGCCTGTGCGGCGTTGGCCAGGAGGTTGCGGTGGCTCAGCACGGCACCCTTCGGCACGCCGGTCGTCCCGGACGTGTACTGGATGAGCGCGACGTCGGTGGTCGCCGGGCGCGGGTGGCGCTTCGACAGCTTCCGGGTCGACGCCAGGTCGTCCCACTTCGTCGTGCCGCGGACCGTCGTCGTCAGCTTCGCGCGGGACGCACGGGCCTTCGCCACGGGGAGCGACAGGGCGATCCGGGTGGTGCGGGGCATCGCGCGGGTGAGGTCGACCGAGACGATCGCGTCGAGCGCGAGGTCGGCGGGGAAGTCCTGCAGCGTCGCGACGGACTTGTCCCAGGCGATGGCGACCTTCGCGCCGTGGTCCTCGAACTGGTGCCGGAGTTCGCGCGCCGTGTAGAGCGGGTTGTGCTCGACGACGATCGCGCCGAGCCGGAGCACCGCGTAGAACGCCACGACGTGCTGGGGGCAGTTCGGCAGCACGATCGCCACGCGGTCGCCCGCACCGACGCCGAGCTTGCGGAGGCCGTTCGCCGCCCGGAGGATCTGTTCCTCGAGGTCGGCGTACGACGTCGTCCTGCCGAAGAACTCGAGCGCCACCCTCCCCGGGAACTGCTGCGCGGATCCCTCCACGATGTCGTACAGGGAGCCCGTGGGCTCGTCGATGTCGTGCGGGACCCCCGGGGCGTACGAGGCAAGCCAGGGACGAGGCGTGTCGATGCTCACCCGGCCAACCTACCGGCGGGGCGGTCGGCATTGTCAGGGCCCGTTGTCAGGGCCCACTGTCAGGGCCCATTGTCAGGGCCCGTTGTCAGGGCTCACTGTCAGGGCCCACTGTCAGGGGCACGACGGACGATGGGTGCATGCCCTCCGTGTCCGACGCGTTCCGTTCCCGCCTCAACGACACCTTCACCAACGGCGCGACCGAGCGTCCCGCCTGGATCGACGAGCTCGAACAGGGCTCCGACGCCGGCTTCTTCGGCCCCGGGTCCGCCACCTGGGCTGTGCACGGCGGGAACCACACCGTGCTCGCCGGGGTCCGGGCACTGCTCGTGCAGGCCCTCCACCCCGGGGCGCTCGCCGGCGTCGCCGACCACTCCCGCTACCGCGAGGACCCGTTCGGCCGGCTCGCTGGCACCATCCGCTGGATCTACACGGTGTCGCACGGCGACACGCAGCAGGCCACGCACGCCAGCCAGTGGGTGCGGAAGCTCCACGAGCGCGTCGTCGGCGAGTACGTCGACGGGCACGGGGTCACCCGGCCCTACGCCGCGAACGACCCCGACCTCGCGCGCTGGGTGCACCTCGCCTTCACCGACGCCTTCCTCCGGAGCGCACAGCTCTGGGGCGCCCCGATCCCTGGCGGCGCCAATGCGTACGTCCGCGAGTGGGCCACGGCCGGGCGGTTGATGGGCGTCGACGACGCGCCGGAGTCCGACGCCGAGCTCCGCGCGCAGATGAACGGGTACCTCGACCGCGGGGAGCTCAAGGCCGACGCCCGGACCCACGACGTCGTGCGGTTCATCAAGGACCCGCCGGTCGCCAAGCTGCTGCGGCCCGGGTACCGTGCCCTCTTCGACGGGGCGGTCGCCTCGCTCGACCCGCGCCACCGTTCGATGCTCGGGCTCCGGACGCCGGCCGTCGGGCCGGTGGAGCTGCCGGTCCGCCGGGTCGCGGGCGTGGTGCTCGACGGGATCGGTGCGGTGCTCGGGACCACGCCCGGCACGGAGCGCGCAGCGCTCGTACGCATCGCACGGCTGCGGGAGCAGTCGGACAGCGGCGCGGACCTGGGCGCGACCGCGTGACGTCAGAAACCGGACGGCACCCGGGGCGTGTACGCGGACTCGAGTCGCGACACCTCGTCGTCGGTGAGCTCGATCGCGGTCGCGGCGACCGCGTCGTCGATGTGGTGCTCCTTGGTCGCACCGATGATCGGCGCGGTCACCGCGGGCTTCCCGGCGACCCACGCGAGGGCGATCTGCGCCATGCTCGCGCCACGCGCCTCGGCGACCTGCTGCACCGCGTCGACGATCGCGCGGTTCGCGTCCTCGTCCTGGCGGTACAGCGTCTTGCCGAACTCGTCGGTGTCCGAGCGGCTGCCCGACCCCTGCGCGTCCCACGGGCGGGTGACCTTGCCGCGGGCGAGCGGGCTCCACGGGATGACGCCGACACCCGTCGCCTGCGCGAACGGGTGCATCTCGCGCTCCTCCTCGCGCTCGAGCAGGTTGTACTGGTCCTGCATGCTGACGAACTTCGTCCAGCCGTGCAGCTCGGCTGCGTGCTGCATCTGCGCGAACTGCCACGTCCACATGCTGCTCGCGCCGATGTAGCGGGCCTTGCCGGCCTTGACGACGTCGTGCAGCGCCTCCATCGTCTCCTCGACCGGCGTGTGCGGGTCGAACCGGTGGATCTGGTACAGGTCGACGTAGTCCGTGCCGAGTCGGGTGAGCGAGGCGTCGATCTCGTGCATGATCGCGGCGCGCGAGAGGCCGGCGCCGTTCGGGCCCGGTCGCATGCGGTTGAAGACCTTCGTGAAGACCTGGACCGCCTCGCGCGGGGCGATCTCCTTGAGGAGCTGGCCGGTGATCTCCTCGCTCGAGCCCGCGGAGTACACGTTGGCGGTGTCGAACGAGGTGATGCCGGCCTCGTAGGCGCGACGGACGAAGGGGCGGGCGGCGTCGATGTCGACGCTCCACGAGTGGGAGCCCTGGTCGGGGGCGCCGTAGGACATCATGCCGAGGACGATCCGGCTGATCTCGAGGCCCGTCCGCCCGAGGCGCGTGGTCGGCACGGCCGCGGGGCCCGTGCTGGCGTCGGTGCTGGCGCTGGTGGGGGCGCTGGTGCTGGTGTCGGGCTGGGCCGAGCGGGCGCTTCCTGCTGCCTGCGCGTCCGGGTGAGGAGCGTTTCCGCCCGCTTGCGTCGAGCGGGCGTTGTCTGCTGCGGGCGCGTCGGTTTGAGGTGCGTTTCCGCCCGCTGGTGTCGAGCGGGCTTCTTCTGCGGTCATGCGTTCACCTTGGCATCGCGTCCTGTGACGGCGAGCAGGCGGACGAGGAGCGGTGCGTCCGCGTCCACCTCGACCGGGGCCGCGTAGAGCCCGGTCGCCGCGAGGTCCTCGATCTGCGGTTCGAAGTACTCCCACACGGCGCGGACGAGCTCGTCCGGCAGGGTCTCGTCCGTGCCGGTCGCCCGGGCGAGGTCCCAGGTGTGGATCGTGATGTCGCTCGTCTGCTCGGTGAGGTACTGGTCGGCGCGGACGACGTCCGTACTCAGGCGCACGGGGGTGTCAGCGGGCGCATTCCGCCAGGCGCCGGAGGCTGCCGCTGCGAACTTCGCCCACTCGCCGGGGAGATCGGGGCCGATCGGTTCGAGGTCTGCTTCGGCCTGGGCGTAGTCGCAGCCGGTCAGGAGCTTCGGGATCCACCGCTGCTCGTCGATGACGTGCGTGACGAGGTCGCGGGTCGTCCACTCGGAGTCAGGAGTGGGGGCGTCCCAGTCGGTCACGGCGACGATCCGACGGCCGAACTCCTCGGCGGCGAGCGACTGCAGTGCGATCCAGTCGGTGGCCATGGTGGTGCTCCTCTTCGTCGGGACGGGTGCCGGGTGCAACTGCCCTCGCGGACGGGCGATTCCCGCGCTCGCGCTCGGGCTGGACGACACGCTACGCCCGCTCGGGGACGTGGAGGGGCCGGGCTGGCAGCGCTGGGGGATGGTCGGCGTCTCGGCGTCTCGGCGTCTCGGCGTCCGCGCGAGCGGGAGCGGGGGAGCGGAGCGGGCTCCGGGCGAGCGGGCGGGCGGTCCGTGCGCATTCGCGCGAGTCAGGGGCGCGAGATCCGCCCGCTCCGCGTGCGACGGCGATCCCGCTCGAGCCGGGTGTTCGCGCTCGTGACGAGCTCCCGGAGTGTTCCCGGCAGCGGGCGGAATCCGTGCAGGGACACACGAGTGAGCTCCGCGGCGGAACCCGTGGAACGCCGAACGGCCCGGCTCCGTGGGGGAGGAGCCGGGCCGTTCGCCGGGTACTGCAGAGCGTTCGTTCGGTGTCCTGCAGTCGATGCAGCGCTGGAGCGCCGCTCGACCGGGGTTCGAGCTACTCGGTGGTTCAGGCCGCCTGGAGGACGAACTGCACGTCGAGGTTGATGGTCACGTCGTTGCCGAGCGTGAAGCCACCGGCCTCGAGCGCCGCGTTCCAGTTCACGCCGAACTCGGTGCGGTCGATCTTCGTCGTCGCCTCGGCGCCGAGCTTGACCTGGCCGTAGCCGTCGGTGGTGACGCCGCCGAACTCGGTCTTCAGGGTGACGTTCTTGGTGACGCCACGGAGCGAGAGCTCGCCGTCGATGAGCATGTCGTCGCCGTCCTCGCGGATGCCGGTCGACTTGAAGGTCATCTGCGGGTGCTCCTCGGTGAGGAAGAAGTCACCGGTGGCGAGGTGCTGGTCGCGCTGCGCCTGGTTCGTGTTGATGCTCGCGACGTCGATCGAGGCCTCGAGGGAGGTGTCGAGGGGGTTCTCGGCCGTGACGAGGGTCGCGTCGAAGCGCTCGAAGGAGCCCTTGACCTTGCTGATGGCGAGGTGGCGGACCGAGAAGGTGACCTCGGAGTGGGTCGGGTCGATCTTCCAGGTGCCGGTCTGGTAGCCGGGGATGGCGGAGGCGTTGAGCGTCATGGTGACTCCTTACGAGGCGGTGGTCTGCGGTTCCCGAGCAGGCGGCAATTACATGCGCCTGCATCGATCAGATCGTACCCCATTCTGCACCTGTTTGGTTGAAGCGTCAACCAAAGTTCACCAGATCGTCTGGAGGGGCCGTCTGTGGCGGGTGTCGTGCCTCCCGTCCCTTCCCGACGTCAGGAGTCGACGGACGCGTTCGGTGAACCGGTCGGCTGCGTGACCGACGTCGTCGGACGTCGCGCGGACGAGCCACCAGTCGGCGTCCTTGAGGTCCTCGCCACGCGTCAGGTCCTTCCGGAACGTGCGTGGGTCCGTGCGGTGGAGATCGCTCTCGTACTCGATGGCGACGCGGGCGGAGGGGTAGGCGAGGTCCACGCACGCGACCCAGCGCCCGTCGACGACGACGTCGTGGTTCAGCGCCGGTTGCGGGAGTCCGCGACGGACGAGCGACAGGCGCAGCCGCGTCTCGCCGGGACTCCTCGATCCCGGGCGGATCTCCGCGAGGGCAGCGCGTGCCCGCCGGATGCCCCGAGCGCCGCGGTGCCGACGGACCGCGGCGGTCAGCTCGTCCGGCGTGCACCAGTTGAGCCAGCCGACGAGCGCGTCACCGGCCACGACGAGTTCGTCGACCGTGAGCACCCGCGCGAGCATGACGAAGGTGTTCGCGGGATCGACGATCCGCGTCGTGCCGGAGTGCACGACCGACGCTCGGCCGCGCTGGCTCCGGTGTCCGACGGTCCCGCGGACGCGGATGGCCTGGTCCGTGCCGATCGTCGTGACGTGGATCCGCCGGTCGCGTTCGAGGCGACGTGGCAGCGGGATCCCGAGCAGGTGGGCTGCCGTCGTGTGACTGAACGCCTGGTCCGGTCGGAGGCGGGGTGCGACGGCCAGTGCACGCTCCACGTGGCCGACCGGAGGGGTCCAGCACCGGGTGCCGTGGAAGGGGCGGACCAAGCGCCGCGAACGGAGGCGAGCGGCGGAGACGCCGCGCTGGAGCGCCTCACGGACGCGGAAGGGGCGTCCGCGGAGCGCGGCGGGGAAGCCTGCTGCGAAGTCCATGGAGACACGGTGCCGGAACCGGGATCGTCGGTGGTGGGTGTCGGCCGCTGCTGTGGAGGGCGATCGGTTGGGGCGCTGTGTGCAGGAACCGGTCGGCCGGTCGGAGCGCCGTGGGACGGCTGGAGACGGGGTGTGGGTGGGGATGGCGCGAGGGGGCGAGCGGGCGGAACGTGCTCGGCTCGGCGGACGGGAGGCGCCGGTCCAGCCCGCTCGCGCGTCCGGAGAGCGGGCTCCGGGCCCGCCCGCGGTCGTGCTCCGCGAGCGGGCGGAACCTGACGGGGCCGGGAGGCGCGGCGCACGGGATCCGCCCGCTCGCCGCCGGACAGGGGAACCTGCCCGCCCACCCCGCCCCACCCAGCGCGCACCCCTCACCCCCACCCCCACCCAGCGCGCACCCCCCACCCCGCACCCCACCCAGGTACTCCCACGCCCCCTCACCCCGCCCCGCGCAGGACTAGCGTCGGACCCATGGAATTCAGGTACCTGGGCAACTCCGGACTCAAGATCTCCGAGATCACCTACGGCAACTGGCTGACGCACGGCTCGCAGGTCGAGAACGACGTCGCCACCCAGTGCGTGCGGGCAGCGCTCGAGGCCGGCATCACCACGTTCGACACCGCCGACACGTACGCCAACACCGCGGCCGAGACCGTCCTCGGCGAGGCGCTCAAGGCCGAGCGCCGCCAGTCGCTCGAGATCTTCACGAAGGTCTACTGGCCGACCGGGCCGAAGGGCCACAACGACGTCGGCCTCTCCCGCAAGCACATCATGGAGTCGATCGACGGGTCGCTCGAGCGGCTGCAGACCGACTACGTCGACCTCTACCAGGCGCACCGCTACGACCACGAGACGCCCCTCGAGGAGACGATGCAGGCCTTCGCTGACGTCGTCCGGCAGGGCAAGGCCCTGTACATCGGCGTCAGCGAGTGGAACGCCGAGCAGATCCGCGCGGGTGCCGCCCTCGCGAAGGAGCTCGGCTTCCAGCTCATCTCGAACCAGCCGCAGTACTCGATGCTGTGGCGCGTCATCGAGGGCGAGGTCGTCCCCGCCTCGAAGCAGCTCGGCCTCAGCCAGATCGTCTGGTCGCCGATCGCGCAGGGTGTCCTCACCGGCAAGTACAAGCCGGGCCAGCCGGCACCCGAGGGTTCGCGCGCCACGGACGAGAAGGGCGGCGCGGACATGATCAAGCGGTTCATGCGCGACGAGGTCCTCGAGGCCGTCCAGCGCCTGCAGCCCGTCGCCGACCAGGCCGGCCTGACGCTCGCACAGCTCGCGATCGCGTGGACGCTGCAGAACCCGAACGTGGCCTCCGCGATCGTCGGCGCCTCGCGTCCCGAGCAGGTCACGGACAACGTCGAGGCCGCGGGCGTGACGCTCGACGCCGACGCGCTCGCCGCGATCGACGATGCGCTGGGGGACATCCCCGAGCGCGACGCCAGCAAGACGGCGAGCCCGGAGCGGCGTCCCGCGTAGCACGCGACCCCCAGGCGGACGGGAGGCGCGGTGCCAGCTGGCACCGCGCCTCCCGGCCGTCGTCGGTCCGTCCGAACGCGAACCCAAGCCGACCGTCCGGACGGACGGTCCAGTCCGCCGCTGACCAGCCGAAACCCTGACGGGTCGTTCACAGGTGAACGGCACGCGTCGCGGGCCTGGCAGCCTCCTGGCAGACCCTGTACCCCGACCAAACCGTCTCCCCACGTGCCCCCGAAGAGGGGGCATGACCCGAACCGACACCCCCGTTCTGGTGCCCCCCGGCACAGGCTCGGTGCCGACCCCCGTCGCGTCGTCCGCCCACCCAGCGGCGACCGGCACCCTCACGGCACCCGCCGTGCGGCCGGCCCTCGTCCCGCGGCTCCTCGCCACGGCGAAGCAACTCGCCTCCTTCGGCACCATCGGTGCCGTCTGCTTCCTCATCGACCTCGGCGTCTACAACCTGCTGCGCGCGACCGTCCTGCCCGACGGGCCGATCGCCGCGAAGATCGTCTCCGCCGTCGTCGCGACGGCGATCGCCTGGCTCGCCAACCGGTCCATCACCTTCCGCTCCCAGCGGCAGACCGGCCGGCGCGAGACCCTCCGCGAGGGGCTCCTCTTCGCGGCCACGAACGTCATCGGCCTCGGCATCGCCGCGGCCTGCCTGTTCGTCTCGCACTACGTCCTCGGTTTCACCTCCACCCTCGCCGACAACGTCGCCGGCAACGGGGTGGGTCTCGTCCTCGGCACCGTCTTCCGGTTCGCCGCGTACAAGGCCCTCGTCTTCCGTTCCACAGACGCTCACGCGAAGGAGCACGCCGCATGACCATCTCCGCCACGCTGCTGACGGCCGCCGGGCCGCTGCTGCAGCCGAACGAGGGGACGGGCCCGTCCGGGAACGTCCCGAACCGGGGCACCACGGACGTCCCGACGGGAGGCTCGGGGCAGGCCCCGCACGTCGCCTGGTCGCTGGGCGAGTGGATCGGCTACTCCGCGCTCATCGCCATCTCCGTGCTGCTCACCGTGATCGCACTGACGACGCTGTGGTGGATGCTGCACGCCTGGCGTTCGCGCGACGCCCTCAAGTCGACGAGCTTCAGCCAGACGCCGCGTCCGGCCGCCCACCGCTTCACGCTCCTCGTGCCCGGTCGGCACGAGCAGGACGTGATGGGCGAGACGCTCGACATGCTCGCGCGCCAGGACCACCCGGACTACGAGATCATCGCGATCGTCGGTGAGGACGACCCGGAGACCGACGCCGTCGTGCGCGCGGCCGCGGCCCGTCACCCCGAGCTGATCAAGGTCGTGGTGGACGACACCGCGCCGAAGAACAAGCCGAAGGCGATGAACCTCGCGCTGCAGTACGCGACGGGCGACATCGTGGGCGTGTTCGACGCCGAGGACGAGGTCTACCCGAAGCTGCTGTCGCTCGTCGACTCCCGCTTCCAGGAGACCGACGCCGACGTCGTGCAGGGCGGCGTGCAGCTCATGAACTTCAAGTCGAGCTGGTGGTCGCTGCGCAACGTGCTCGAGTACTACTTCTGGTTCCGTTCGCGCCTGCACTTCCACGCCGGGTCGAAGTTCATCCCGCTGGGCGGCAACACCGTCTTCGTGACGAAGGAGCGGCTCGAGTGGTCGGACGGCTGGGACGCGCACTGCCTCGCCGAGGACTGCGAGCTCGGTGTCCGGCTCTCCGCCGACGGCGCGAAGGTCGTCGTGGCGTACAGCCCCGAGGCGGTCACCCGTGAGGAGACCCCGCCCACGTTCGCGTCCCTGCTCAAGCAGCGGACGCGCTGGAACCAGGGCTTCCTGCAGGTGCTCGGCAAGGGGGAGTGGAAGAAGCTGCCCTCGTTCCGCCAGCGCTTCTTCGCCCGCTACATGCTGACGATGCCGTTCATCCAGGCCGCGACCGGTCTGCTGATCCCGCTCAGCGTCCTGATGATCCTGTTCGTCAAGGTGCCGACCCCGGTCGCCCTCATCTCGTTCATCCCGGTGGCGCCGACGCTCATGCTCCTCGCCGTCGAGGTCGTCGGGCTCAACGAGTTCGGCCGCATCTACAAGGAGAAGGTCCGCATCCGCGACTACGTGAAGCTCGTCCTCGGCCTGGTGCCGTACCAGGTGTTCCTCGCCGCAGCGGCCGTCCGTGCCGTCGTCCGCCACGTCAAGGGGCAGAACGGCTGGGAGAAGACCGAGCACACCGGGCAGCACCGCACGGCCTCCGCGACGCCTGAGGTCGTCGGCTTCGCGAACGCCGTCACCACCGACACCGACACCCAGCAGCGTGAGCTCGCCGGTTCGTCCGCAGGAGGTGCCCGATGACCGCCAGCATCACCCACACCACCGGGATCCCGGTCCGTGGCGCGGAGTCGTTCTCCGGCGTCCGCGGCTGGTTCCGCGTCCACGCAGCGAGCCTCGGCTGGCTGCTCCCCGTGCTCGCCGTCACGGTGATGGTGCAGCTCTGGAACATGTCCGGTACGCCGCAGCGCATCGACGACGAGGGCACGTACACCGCCCAGGCGTGGGCGATCACGAACCTCGGCGAGATCACCCACTACACGTACTGGTACGACCACCCGCCGCTCGGGTGGATCCAGATCGCGGCCTACACCTCGGTGACGGGGGCGTTCGCCCGCTACCCGTTCGCCGTCGAGGCCGCACGCGAGGCGATGGTCTTCTTCGCCGCGGTGTCGAGCATCCTGCTGTTCGTGCTCGCACGTCGACTGGGCGCGGGCCGTGCGACCGCGGCGGCCGCTGGTCTCGTGTTCGCCCTGTCGCCGCTGGCCCTGCAGTACCACCGCACGGTCTACATCGACAACGTCGCGACGCCCTGGCTCCTCGCCGCGTTCGTCCTCGTCCTCAGCCGGCGCCAGCAGCTCGCCGGGTTCGCCGGTGCGGCCGCGTGCCTCGGCATCGCGGTGCTCTCCAAGGAGACCTACCTGCTCGCGCTGCCGTTCCTCATCTGGATCGCGGTGCGCCGGGCCGACAAGAGCACCCGTCGGTACACGCTGAGCGTCGCCGGTGCCGTCCTCACGGTCATCGGCGGTGGCTACCTGCTGCTCGCCGCGGTCAAGGGCGAGCTCCTGCCGGGCGCCGGCCGGGTCAGCCTGCTCGAGGGCATCACGTACCAACTCGGATCCCGCACTGCGTCGGGGTCGATCTTCGACGGTGGGAGCCTCGCGAACCAGGCCGCCGCGCAGTGGTGGGCGCTCGACCCGGTGTTCATCGTCCTCGGGTCGGTCGCCGCGGTCGTCGGGCTCTTCCTGCGCCGGGTCCGCCCGATCGCCGCGATGCTCGTGTTCCTGCTCGCGATGATGTTCCGCCCGAACGGGTACCTGCCGGTGCCGTACGTGATCATGCTCGTGCCGTTCGCGGCACTGCTCGTCGCGTACACCGCCGAGCGTGCGGTCCTCGCGCTCGTCGGCCGGACGCGCTCGAACGCCCGGACCCGCGTCCGCGGTGCCGCTCGACGCGGCCTCGGGGCCACGTGGGCCGTCGTCACCGCAGCGGCCGTCGTCGTGGCGGTGCCGCTCTGGGGCACGCAGCTGCGCGGGTTCCTCCTCGGCAACCTCGACCTGCCGATGCAGCAGGCGGAGACGTGGGTCGGCGACAACGTCCCGAAGTCCTCGCGGCTCCTCGTCGACGACGCCATGTGGGTCGACCTGGTTCGTGACGGGTACAACCGGAACAACGTGATCTGGTACTACAAGCTCGACACCGACGCCGCCGTCCAGCGCCAGTCGCCGAACGGGTGGAAGGACTCGGACTACGTCATCACGACGGACTCGATGCGCACCGGCGGGAACTCCTCGCGGGACGTGTCGCTGGCCATCCAGAACTCGACGAGCGTCGCGACCTTCGGCACCGGCGACCAGCAGGTCGACGTCCGCCGCATCCACGCCGAGGGGGAGGCCGCCGCGAACGAGGCGATCACCACCGCGACGAACGGGCGGAAGACGATCGGCACCGAGCTCGCTGCCAACCCGGCCCTCGACGCGGACGCCGGCACGAAGTCGCAGTTCCGCGCCGGCCAGGTCGACTCGCGGGCGGTGCTCGCCCTCGGGCAGGTGCTCGCCGACCAGTCCGTCGAGGTGTCCCGCTTCACGCCGCTCACCGGCGAGACCGGTCAGCCCTTCCGTCGCCTGGTGCTCCAGGCCGGCGACCGGGCGGAAGCCGAGCGGGCGGCGGCCACGTTCCAGGCCATGAGCGGCGGACTCCGCCCGGCCGACGTCGAGCGGGACGGGGAGCGCGTCGTCGTGACGTACGCGCCGACCGACCCCACGACGACACCGACGAGCGCGTCCTGACCCGACCCGCCCGCCGCGAGCGGGCGGAACCGGAAGGCGCGGGGCGCGACCCCGCACCGGTTCCGCCCGCTCACCGGGCCGGCCCGGGTCCGTCCCCGGCTCCAGCGTCACGAGCGGGCGGAACGGGAGGCGCGGGGCGCGATCCCGCACCGGTTCCGCCCGCTCGACGGGTGGGCCCGACCGGCAGCCCCAGTACGACCAGGACCGACGCCGGCAGCGCCGGCAGCCCCACCAGCACCAGCACCACGACCAGCACCAGCCAGCAGCACCCGACCCGAAGGAGCACCACGATGAACGCACGCACCTCCGCACGCAGCACGACGGGCACCGCCGCCCGCCGCACCGTCCGCCGCCCGGTCGTCGTCGGGGGGATCGCCGCAGCGCTCGTCGCCGCGACCGTCGGTCTCGCCACCCCGCAGACCGCCACGGCAGCCACCGCGGGTGACGAGGGCTGGCTCCGCGTCGGCCACCTCTCCCCGGACACGAAGGGCGTCGACGTCGAGCTGACCAGCCTGTCCGGCGGCAAGAAGGTCTTCGAGCTCGACGACGTCACCTACGGCCAGGTCAGCCCGTACCAGGAGCTCCCGGTCGGCACCTACGTCCTGTCGATGCGCGCCGCCGACGCCCCCGACTCCACCCCGGTGATCTCGACCGACGTGACGGTCCAGCAGGGCGACGCGAACACGGTCGTCGCCTACGGCAAGAACGACGACCTCAAGACCACGGCGTTCACCGACGACCTGCAGCAGCCCGGCGACGGCAAGGCCAAGCTCCGCCTCGTGCAGGCGGCGACCACCGCGAAGGAGGTCGACGTGAGCACCTCCGAGGGCACCGCCATCGCCGAGGACGCCGCCTTCGGCACCGCGACGAAGTACGCCACCGTCGACGCCGGCAAGTGGCAGCTCGACGTCTCGGGCAGCGGCCAGCGCGGCACGGCCGACGTCGACCTCGCGGGCAACACCGTCTCGACGCTGTTCGTCCTCGACGACAGCAAGGGCGACCTGACGGTCGTACCCGTCACCGACGCGGCCGCCACCGCGGCCACCCCGGCCGGTGGCGTCCAGACCGGCGGTGGCGGCGCAGCCGCCGACCGCCCCTTCACCGAGTTCACGCACGCGGTCGTCAAGGCGTTCCGCTCGCTGTTCCACTGACGGGCGGGCCGCTGCCGGTCACGTGACCAGCAGCGGCCGTCCGGGAGGCGCGGATCACCGCCGCCGATCCGCGCACGTGCTCCGCGCCTCCCGTCCGACCTCCCCGACCACCCAGGAAGGTGCAGCCGGTATGACCCGCAGGACCTGGATCCCCATCACCGCCGCGGCGGCGCTCGTCGTCGCGGTCGGTGTCGCACTCGTCGCCGTGCGTCCGTGGAACGACGCCGCCCCGCAGGCCGGCGGGACGTCGAGCGCCACCTCGTCGCCCGCGCCCGACGTCGACCGCAGCGCGGCGCAGCTCCGCACGGACTTCCTCGACGACTACGTGCAGGGCGGCCGCGTCGTCCGCACGGACCAGGGCGGTGACACCGTCAGTGAGGGGCAGGCTTACGGCCTGCTCATCGCCTACGCGAACGACGACCGCGAGACCTTCGACCGGATCTGGTCGTGGACGCAGCGGCACCTCCTCACGGACGACGGGCTGCTCGCGTGGCGCTGGACGCCGGACGACGGCGTCGCCGACGAGCAGTCCGCGAGCGACGCCGACCTCGACGCCGCGCGTGCCCTCGTGCTCGCGGGGGAGCACTGGGGGGACGAGCGCCTGACCACGGCCGGCACGACGATGGCGGCCGCGATCCTCGACCACGAGACCGCGCAGACCGACCTCGGCACGATCCTGCTGCCCGGCCCCTGGGCCGACACCGAGCCGTACCGGTACAACGCCTCGTACGCGTCGCCGGCGGCCTTCCGCATCCTCGAGCGCGCGACCGGGGACCGTCGCTGGACGGCGCTCGAGGAGGGTTCCACCGCCGCGACCGCAGCGGTCCTGAAGGGCAGCGACCTGCCGAGCGACTGGTCGCAGGTGCACGCCGACGGCACCGTGGACGCGATGCCCGTGACCGGCGACCAGGGGAGCGTCGTCTACGGCTGGGAGGCCATGCGGCTGCCGCTGCGGTACGCCGAGGCGTGCTCGGCGGACGACCGTGCCCTTGCCGGGTCGATCGCACCGACGCTCCGGCGGACCACGCAGCTCGCGGCACAGCTCGACCTCGGCGGCACCGCCGTCACCGGTGACACGAGCGGCCTGGCCTACGCGGCCCGGGCGGCGGCGGAGCACGCGGCCGGGTCGACGTCGGCCGCGACGGCGGACCTCCGACGGATGGACCGCACCGCGGCGACCACGCCGACGTACTACGGCGACGCCTGGGCGGCGCTCGGCGCGACGATGCTGACCTCGGACGTCCTCGGCGGATGCGCGACGGACGCGGGAGGCGCCTCGTGAGCGGGCGTCGTGCGGCGACCCCGTCGCCGCGCGGCACCCGCCGACCCGGAACCCGCCGGCTCGGACGCCGCGGCGTGGTGCTGGCCGGGGTCGTCGCCGCGGTGCTCGTCGGCGGCGGGATCGCCGGCGTGGCCGTGGCGACCACCGGCACCGGCCCCGCGGAGGCCCCGGTCGCCCGCAGCAGCGCCTCGGCGTCCACCGACCCGGGCGCGGCCGCGAACGGGTCCGGGACGGACGACACCTCCGGCTTCCAGGACCCGGCCGCCCCGGCAGCGCGGTCGACCGCGACGCCGGTGCGTGTCGAGATCCCGGCGATCGGGGTGTCGTCCGGACTGGAGGACCTCGGTCGCGGTGCCGCCGGCGAACTCGACCCGCCGAAGGACTGGGACAGCGCGGGCTGGTTCGCCGACGGCATCGTGCCCGGGCAGGTCGGTCCCGCCGTCATCGCCGGTCACGTCGACAGCCCGACGAGCGCCGCGGTGTTCTTCCGTCTCGACGAGCTCGTCGCCGGCGACCAGATCCACGTCGGCATGTCCGACGGCACCACCCGCACCTTCACCGTCGAGCGTTCCGAGCGCGCCGCCAAGTCGGCGTTCCCCACGAGCGACGTCTACGGCAGCGCCCCCACCCCGCAACTCCGCCTCATCACGTGCGACGGCACGTTCGACACCGCGACCGGGCACTACACGGACAACCTGATCGTGTTCGCAGACCTCACGGCCGGCTGAGCACCGGTTCGCTGACACACTTGACCCGACCCGCAAGGAGCACCATGAGCACGTCCCTGGTCATGATCCCGACCTACGACGAGGCGGAGAACGTCCGCCCGATCGTCGCCCGCACCCTGGCCGCCACCGACGACAGCGTGCACGTGCTCGTCGTCGACGACAACTCGCCGGACGGCACCGGCGACATCGCGGACGAGATCGCGGCCAGCACCGACCGCGTCCACGTCCTGCACCGCACCGTCAAGGACGGGCTCGGCGGGGCGTACCTCTCCGGCTTCGCGTGGGGCCTCGAGCACGGGTACGACAAGCTCGTCGAGATGGACGCCGACGGCTCGCACCACCCGGAGTACCTGCCGTGGATGCTCGAGCTCGCCGACTCGAACGACCTCGTGCTCGGCTCGCGGTGGATCCCGGGCGGCGAGGTCGAGAACTGGCCGTGGTTCCGCGAGCTGCTCTCCCGCGGTGGCAACCTCTACACCCGCCTGGCGCTCGGCATCGCGGTGCGCGACGCGACCGGTGGGTTCCGCGTCTTCACGTCGCGGGCGTTCGAGCGCATCGACCTCGCCGGTGTCGCGTCGAAGGGCTACTGCTTCCAGGTCGACCTCTGCTGGCGCGCCCTCGAGGCGGGTCTGCGCGTCGTCGAGACCCCGATCACGTTCACCGAGCGCGAGTTCGGCGTCTCGAAGATGAGCGGCAACATCGTGCGCGAGAGCCTGACGCTCGTGACGAAGTGGGGGATCGACCGTCGACTGCGCGAGCTCCGGTCGGTCGTGAAGGACCACCGCCGGCTGCCCTCGGTGCGGACGAACGCGCACGCGGTCGCCGACCGGACCGCCTGACGCCGACCCCTCAGGACGCCGAGACCCCCGTGGACGTGTCCACGGGGGTCTCTCGCTGTCGCGCTGTCGCTGTCGCTGTCGCGCTGTCGCTGTGGCGTCCGGCGTCAGCGCACGACGACCACGCCGCGGGACGCGAACCGCACCACGCCGGCCTCGACCGTCGCCTCGCCGAAGCGGTAGAGCTCCTCGCCCGTCGAGTCCGGGACCGGTACCTCGGCGGCGTCGTCGGCGAGGTTCACCACGACGTGCACGGGCGCCCCGTCCGGTCCGAGCAGCCCGCGGGTGAGCACGAGCCAGCGCTCGTCCTCGTCGAAGCGCACGGCGTTCGCCTCGTAGCGGTGGTCGACGAACGCCTGCTCGGTCCGACGGAGGGCGACGAGGACCCGGTAGGCGCGGAGGACCGTCGCACCCCGCTCCGAGGTCACGTCCGCCCAGTCGAGCTTCGAGTTCGTGAACGTGGTCGGGTCCTGCGGGTCCGGCACGGCGGACTCGTCCCACCCGTGCTCGGCGAACTCGGCGATGCGGCCCTTCGCGGTGGCCTCGCCGAGCGCCTTCTCCGGGTGCGAGGTGAAGAACTGCCAGGGGGTCGACGCCGCGAACTCCTCGCCCATGAAGAGCATCGGCGTGAAGGGGCCGAGCAGCGTCAGGGCGGCCGCGATGACGAGCGACTCGTCGTCGAGCGTGGCGGCGAGCCGGTCGCCGGCTGCGCGGTTGCCGATCTGGTCGTGGTTCTGGTTCGCGACCACGAGCGCCGTCACCGGTGAGGTCCCGCGGTCGATCGGCCGTCCGTGCCGCTTCCCGCGGAACGACGACCAGGTGCCGTCGTGGAAGAACCCGTGCTCGAGGACCTTCGCGAGGGCCGACAGCGGGGCGAAGTCGGCGTAGTAGCCGTTCGTCTCGCCGGTCAGCGCCACGTGCACGGCGTGGTGGAAGTCGTCGGACCACTGGCCGGTCAGGCCGTAGCCCGCGGCCTCCTGCGGACGGAACATCACCGGGTCGTTGAGGTCCGACTCCGCGATCAGGGACAGCGGACGGCCGACGAACTCCGAGTACGCCTCGGTCTCCGACGCCATGTCCTGCAGCACGTGCGGCCGGGTGGTGTCGCGGATGGCGTGCACGGCGTCGAGTCGCAGACCGTCGACGTGGTGGTCGCGGAACCACATCCGGACGTTGTCGAGGACGTACCGGCGGACCTCGGGCAGCTCGACGTTGACCGAGTCGCCCCAGGTGTTGCCGAGCCCCTGCAGCAGGTACGGCCCGTAGAGGGGCAGGTAGTTGCCGGCGGGCCCGAGGTGGTTGTACACGACGTCCTGGATGACGCCGAGGCCGAGCGCGTGCGCGGTGTCGACGAAGCGGTCGTAGGCGTCCGGGCCGCCGTACGGGTGGTGCACGGCGAACCAGCCCACCCCGTCGTAGCCCCAGTTCCACTCGCCGTTGACGGCGTTGACCGGGAGCAGCTCGACGAACTCCACCCCGAGCTCGACCAGGTGGTCGAGCTTCGCGGCGGCCGCGTCGAGCGTGCCCTCGGGCGTGTAGGTACCGATGTGCATCTCGTAGATCACGCCACCACGGACGGGCCGACCGGTCCAGGCGTCGTCGGTCCAGGCGAAGCGCTCGGGGTCGACCACCTCGGACGGGCCGTGCACGCCGTCGGGCTGGTACCGGCTGCGGGGGTCCGGTCGGACGTCCTCGTCGTCGTCGATGCGGAAGCCGTACCGGGCGCCGACCACCGGGGCGACCTCGTCGGTCGACCACCAGTCGTCGTCGCCGTGGGTCATGGCGTACTCGGTGCCGTCGACGACCAGGCGCACGCGCTCCGGGTTCGGCGCCCAGACGGCGTAGCGGGCGGGAACGGTCATGCGTGACCCTCCAGGATCTCGATCTCGGCCTGCTGGTCGGAGACGGTGGCACCGTCGGGACCGGCGCCGGAGGCGGTGGTGGTGCCTGCGCCGGTGGACGCGGGAGTCGATGCGGCGACGGCGTCGCCCGGGGTCGTGGCGTCCGCGACCTCGGCCGGCACGAGCAGCGCCACGGGGAGGTCGGCGAGCAGGTCGGCGAGGGCGATGCCGCGCGACGCGGGGAAGCGGCGGCCGGTGAGCAGGTCGACGCGGTCGAGCGGGACGGGGTGGACGAGGGTGTCGGCCCACCCGCCCACCCGCTCCAGGCCGACGGGCAGCCGGGTCGCGACCGTGACGGCACCGCCGCGGTCGAACGCGAGGACGTGGTCGGCGGCGACGCCCGTGGCCTCGAGCCCGAGGTAGCGGGTGAAGAGCTCCGGGCGGTCGCGACGCAGCCGCAGGGCACGGCTGACGACGAGGAGCTTCGCGGCGCCGTCCGGCCCGACCGCAGGCAGCCGCTCGGGGCCGTCGTCGTCGGGTCCGTCGAGCGTGGCGAGCACGTGCCGGAGCTCGGCGTGGTCGACCGGACGACGGTTGTCGGGGTCGACGAGCGAGCGGTCCCACCCCTCGGTGCCCTGGTAGACGTCGGGGACGCCGGGCATGGTGAGCTGCACGAGCTTCTGCGTCAGGCCGTTCGACCAGCCCGCCGCGTCGACCGTGCGGTCGAGCTCGTCGAGGACGGCGACGACCTCGGGGTCGTCGAACGCGGCGTCGACGAGCGCGTGCATCTGCTCCTCGAAGGCCTCGTCCGGCTCCGTCCAGGTCGTGCTGTCGCCCGCCTCGCGCGACGCCTTCTCGGCGTAGGCGTGCAGCCGCTCACGGCTGGCGGGACGGGCGCCGACGATGGCCTGCCAGAGCAGGTCGGCGAACACGGCGTCGTCGAGCGGGGCGAGGGACTGCAGGCGCGCGAGGGCCGCGGTCCACTCGGACCCGAGCTCCGCGAGCACGCTGATGCGGGCGCGGGTGTCCTCGCTGCGCTTGGTGTCGTGCGTGGTCAGCGTGGTCATGGTGTGCGGCCAGCTGCCCTGACGGTCGCGCTGCGCCCGGTGGAAGTCCTCGACCGACACCGCGAACAGGCTCGGGTCGGCGCCGACCTCGCTCAGGGTGGTCAGGCGCGAGGTCCGGTAGTAGGCTGTGTCCTCGACGCCCTTGGCCATCACCATGCCGGAGGTCTGCTGCAGCCGGATCGCCGCGGCGTGACCGGGGTCGACCAGGGACGGCGCGATCCGGTCGATCACGTCGTCGAGGTCCGGACGCGACTCGGCGGCTCGCTCGAGCGCGTCGATGAGGTGGTGGACGCCCTCGGGCAGGTACGTGCGGTAGACCTCGAAGGACGCCACGATCTCGGCGACCGCGTCGACGACCCGGTCCTGCGGCAGGTCGGGGACCTCGGGGGCGAGCAGCCGCGCCAGGCGGGCGACCTCGCTGCCGAGGATGCCGTCGGCGATGCCGCGTCGGGTGTCGTGCGTCAGCTGCTGCCAGTCGGCGGGCTCCGCACCCGACGCCGCGGTCAGGGCGTCCTCGCCCGCCGGGTCGACGAGCACCCGGTCGACCAGGGCCAGCGCGTCGTAGCCGGTGGTGCCGTCGACGGGCCACGACGACGGCAGCTGCTCGCCGGGCTCGAGGATCTTCTCGACCAGGGTGTAGGCACCCCCGGTCAGCTCGTGCAGGTCCTGCAGGTACCCGGCGGGGTCGTACAGGCCGTCCGGGTGGTCGATGCGGAGGCCGTCGACGAGTCCGTCGCGGAACCAGGCGCCGATCGCGGCGTGCGACGCGGCGAAGACCTCGGGCTCCTCGACGCGGATCGCCGCGAGCGTGTTCACAGCGAAGAACCGGCGGTAGTTCAGCTCGTGGTCGGCGCGCTTCCAGTGCACGAACTCGTAGTGCTGCCGGGCGTGCACCGTCTCGACGTCGTCGCCGTCCTGCACGGTGCCGGGCGCGGTCGGGTAGGCGGTCTCGCCCACGAACAGCTTGCCGTCGCGCAGTTCCACCGCGTCGAGCAGCCGGTCGTCGAGGACCGGGACGCGGATGCGGCCGTCGCCGGCCTCCCAGTCGACGTCGAAGGCCCACGCGACGGCGGAGCCCTGCCCGGACTCGAGCAGCGACCACCACCAGGGGTTCGCCTCGGGGGTCGCGACACCGACGTGGTTCGGGACGACGTCGACGAGCACCCCGAGCCCGGCGGCGTGCGCGGCCTCGGCCAGGGCGCGGAACGCGTCGTCCCCGCCCCGCTCGGTGTCGACGTGGGTGTGGTCGACGACGTCGTAGCCGTGCTGCGAGCCGGGCTCGGCCTGCAGCACGGGCGACAGGTAGACCCAGTCCGCGCCGAGGTCGCGGATGTGGTCGACCACGCCCTGCGCCGTCGTGAGGTCGAAGTCCGCGGTGACCTGCAGACGGTAGGTGGACGTGGGGACGCGGCGTGCGGTCACCTGGTGGCTCCTGTGGTGTCGGGTTCGTCGTGCTGGTCGTGCTCGTCGTGCTCGTCGTGCTGGTCGGGATCGTCGTACTGGTCGGGTTCGTCGAGGGACGCGGCGGTGGCGGCGCCGGCTGCACCCGCGCCGGTCTGGTCCGTGGCCGACGCGGCGGGTGCCCCGGCCGGGTTCGTGGGCGTGGACTGCGGCGCTCCGGCCGACTCGTCGAGCGGCACGCTCCGGACCTCGTGGTCGGGCTCCGCTCGGAGCACGATCATCGAGCGCGCGGGGACGTCGAGCGGGGTCCCCGCGTCGAGGACCGTCTCGCGGGCACCCGGGTCGGCCGTGTCGATGCGCACGGTCCAGCCGGGGGAGTACTCCTCCGGCGGCAGGGTGAACGTCACGACGTCGTCGTGCGCGTTGTAGTACGTCAGGAAGGCCACATCGGTCACCCGCTCGCCCCATCGGTCCCGCCCGCGGATGCCGTCGCCGTTCAGGTACATGCCGACGCTCTTGCCGAAGCCGGAGTCCCAGTCCTCGGGGTCCATCGCGTCGCCCGAGGGGGTCAGCCACACCACGTCGGGCAGCGGCTCGCCCTCGCCGCGGCGGACCGGACGGCCGTTGAAGTAGCGGGTGCGCCGGAAGGTCGGGTGGTCGTGACGCAGCTTCACGACGTCGGCCGTGAACTGCACGAGGTCGTCGTCGGCGTGCTCCCAGTCGATCCAGCTGATGGCGGAGTCCTGCGCGTAGACGTTGTTGTTGCCGTGCTGGGTCCGCCCGAGCTCGTCGCCGTGGGCGATCATCGGCACGCCCTGGCTGAGCAGCAGGGTCGCGAGGAAGTTCCGCCGACGCTGCAGGCGGAGCGCCGCCACCTCGGGGTCGTCCGTCGGCCCCTCGACGCCGGAGTTCCACGAGCGGTTGTGGCTCTCGCCGTCGTTGCCGTCCTCGCCGTTGGCCTCGTTGTGCTTCTCGTTGTAGGCGACGAGGTCGTACAGCGTGAAGCCGTCGTGCGCGGTGATGAAGTTGATGCTCGCCTTGGGCGTGCGGCCGTCGTGCTCGTAGAGGTCGGCCGAGCCGGAGATGCGCGACGCGAACTCGCCGAGCGTCGACGGCTCGCCGCGCCAGAAGTCGCGGACGGTGTCGCGGTACTTGCCGTTCCACTCGGACCACTGGGGCGGGAAGTTGCCGACCTGGTAGCCGCCGGGGCCGACGTCCCACGGCTCCGCGATGAGCTTGACCTGCGACACGATCGGGTCCTGCTGCACCAGTTCGAAGAACGCGGCGAGCCGGTCGACCTCGTAGAACTCACGGGCCAGGGCAGCCGCGAGGTCGAAGCGGAAGCCGTCGACGTGCATCTCGGTCACCCAGTACCGGAGCGAGTCCATGATGAGCTGCAGCGAGTGCGGGTGCCCGACGTTGAGCGAGTTGCCCGTGCCGGTGGTGTCGTTGTAGTACCGCTTGTCGTCCTCGACCAGGCGGTAGTACGCGGCGTTGTCGATGCCCCGGAACGACAGGGTCGGCCCGAGGTGGTTCCCCTCGGCGGTGTGGTTGTAGACCACGTCGAGGACGACCTCGATGCCCGCACGGTGCAGCTCGCGGACCATCGCCTTGAACTCCTGCACCTGCTGTCCCCGGTCGCCGGAGGACGAGTAGTGCGAGTGCGGGGCGAAGAACCCGATGGTGTTGTAGCCCCAGTAGTTCGACAGCCCCTTCTCCTGCAGCGTGGAGTCGTTGACGAACTGGTGCACGGGCATGAGCTCGAGCGTCGTGACCCCCAGGCGCTTGAGGTGCTCGATGACCGACGGGTGCGCGACGCCGGCGTACGTGCCGCGCTGCTCCTCTGGGACGTCGGGGTGCGTCTCGGTCAGGCCCTTCACGTGGGCCTCGTAGATCACCGTCTCGCCGTAGGGGATGCCGGGTGACCGGTCGCCCTGCCAGTCGAAGAACGGGTTGATCACCACGCCCTTCATCATGTGCGGGGCCGAGTCCTGGTCGTCGGTCGAGTCCGGGTCGCCGAACGTGTACGAGAACAGGGCCTGGTCCCAGTCGATCTCACCGCTCGTCGCCTTGGCGTACGGGTCGAGGAGCAGCTTGTGCGGGTTGCCGCGCAGGCCGTTCTCCGGGTCGTACGGGGCGTGCACGCGGAAGCCGTACTCCTGCCCGGGCGCCACGTTCGGCAGGTAGGCATGCCAGACGTGTGCGTCCACCTCGACCAGGTCGACGCACTCCTCGTTCCCCGCGTCGTCGAAGAGGCAGAGTTCCACGCGGTCCGCGACCTCGCTGAACAGGGCGAAGTTCGTGCCGCTGCCGTCGTAGGTCGCCCCGAGGGGGTACGGATTGCCGGGCCAGGTGTGCAAACGTTCCTCCAGGTGTGGGTTCCGCAAACGTATCGGCGACGCGCCTCCGCGTCCGCAGACAAGGCCCAGCAGTGGACAGCGATCGGCGCGCCCCCGCCTGTGGAGGGACCGCCGAGTAGCCTCGCGCGCATGGCAGACATCGTGCAGCAGATCGCAGACAAGGTGCGCCCCGTGGGCGTCTCCACGAACTACGGGGAGCCGGTCGAGGTCGGCGACCAGACCCTGATCCCGGTCTCCCTCGGCTGGTACGGCTTCGGTGCCGGCGGCGACGGCGAGAACGGCGGCGGCGGCGGCGGTGGCGCGTCCATCCCCGTCGGTGCCTACGTGCGCCGCCCGGGCCAGGACCTGCAGTTCGAGCCGAACCTCATCTCGCTCCTCGCCGTCAGCATCCCCACCATCTGGGTGACCGGCAAGGCCCTCGCGAGGGTGGTCCGCGCACTGAAGAAGTGACCGACGGTCGGACGGGAGGCGCGGTGCCGGCTGGTACCGCGCCTCCCGTCCGTCACCTGGGCACGTCACGCGGTCGTGGCCGCGTCTAGACTGCTGGGACACACACGGGAGTCCGGGACCGCCGGGCTGAGAGGGAGCGAGTGGCGCTCCGACCGTCGAACCTGATCCGGGTCATGCCGGCGCAGGGAGGAGTCAGCAATGATGTCTGCGACCACGCAGTCCGCAGTCCCGTCCACCACCCCGCGGCGCTCGCTGCGTTGGCGTGTCGTGGACATCGTCGTCGCGAGCGTGCTCGCCGTCGCGATCGGCGTCGTCTTCAAGCTCTGGGAGTTCGGCTACGAGCCCCTGAGCACCGTCGCGGGTCTCGTCCTGCCCGGCACCCAGTCGCTGTTCGGCGGCGTCTGGCTGCTCGCCGGACCGGTCGTCGCGATCGTGGTCCGGAAGCCGGGCGCCGCGCTCTACGCCGAGATGGTCGCCGCCTCGGTCGAGGCCCTGCTCGGCACCCAGTGGGGCTGGCTGACGCTCGAGGCCGGCTTCGTGCAGGGGCTCGGCGCCGAGCTCGTCCTCGCGCTGTTCCTCTACCGGTCGTACAAGCTGCCCGTGGTCGTGCTCGCCGGTGCCGCCGCCGGGCTCGCGCTCGGCATCAACGACACCGTGCTCTGGTACCCGGGCCTCGACGCGGCGTTCAAGGCGGTCTACGTCGTGTGCGCGGTGATCTCGGGTGCCGTGATCGCCGGTGTCGGGTCGTGGCTGCTCGTCCGGGCGCTCGCCGCGACCGGCGTGCTGTCCTCGTTCGCGGCCGGTCGCGAGCACGCCGCCGGTGAGCGGACCAGGCGCGGACCCCGTTCCGCCGCGTGACCGTGTCGTCGTCGGCCGCGTCCTCGTCGTCGGCTGCGGCACGCGTCGCCTTCGCTGACTGGGGCTGGCGGTACGCCGGGCGTGACGCCTGGGCGGTCCGTGGGCTCGACCTCGTCGTCGAGCCGGGGGAGCGGGTCGCCGTCGTGGGCCCGTCCGGTGCGGGCAAGTCGACGGTGCTCCGGGCCGTGGCGGCCGTCCTCGCCGACGAGCCGGACCCCGACGACGACACCGCCGCTGCCGTGCAGGGCTCGGTCCTGGTCGACGGCGCCGACCCCCGCGCGGTCCGCGGGCGTGTCGGCCTCGTCATGCAGGACCCCGAGGCCCACACGGTCATGTCGCGGATCGGCGACGACGTGGCCTTCGGGTGCGAGAACACCGGGGTGCCGCGCGAGGAGACCTGGGACCGCGTCCGGCACGCGCTCCGGGTGGTCGGCCTCGACCTGCCGCTCGACCGCTCCACCGGCCGGCTCTCCGGCGGCCAGCGGCAGCGCCTGGCGCTCGCGGGGGTGCTCGCGATGCGGCCGGGCGTGCTCGTGCTCGACGAGCCCTGCGCGAACCTCGACCCGGACGGGGTGCGACAGGTGCACGACGCCGTCCGCGCGCTGCTCGACGACACCGGGGCGACCCTGCTCGTCGTGGAGCACCGGATCGGCACCTGGCTCGACCTGGTCGACCGGCTCGTGCTGCTCGCACCCGGCGGCGGGGTCGTCGCCGACGGCCTGCCGGCGGCGGTGCTCGCGGAGCACGGCGACGCGCTGACGGCGGCGGGTGTGTGGGTGCCCGGTGCGGAGCCGTCGCGGGGGTCCTCCCGAACCGGCGCGCGCACGTCCCGCCCGCTCGTGGACGACCCGTCGGCGGATCGAGCGGGTGGAACCGTTCCCGACCCGTCGGCCCCTGCGCGCACGTTCCGCCCACTCGCGGGCGAGCGGGGCGGGCTCGGCGGCGACCCGGTGCTCCTCGAGGCGCGCGGGCTCGCGACCGCCCGCGGGGGCGTGCTCGGACGAGCGGGTGGTCCCCCGGTGGGCAGCGGCATCGACCTCGACGTCCGTGCGGGTCGGGTGCTCGCCGTGACCGGGCCGAACGGCGTCGGCAAGTCGACGCTCGGCCTGACCCTCGCCGGGCTCCTCCGACCTGCCGGCGGTGTCCTCCGCGCGACGCCGCACCTGACGGGGGACGCTGGCCCGTCGGGGGACGCCGGCCCGACGGGGGACGCCGGCGACCGGCCCGTGCGCTGGACGAGCCGGCAGCTCGCGCGGCGGATCGGCACGGTGTTCCAGGACCCCGCGCACCAGTTCGTGGCGCGATCCGTCCGCGAGGAGCTCGCCGTCGGCCCGCGCACCCTCGACCTCGACGACGTGGACGCCCGCGTGGAGGAGCTGCTCGACGCCTTCGCGCTCCGGCACCTCGCCGACGTCAACCCCTTCACCCTGTCCGGCGGGGAGCAGCGACGGCTCGCGATCGGTACGGTCGTCGCCGCGCGTCCGCCGGTCGTCGTGCTCGACGAGCCGACGTCGGGACAGGACCGGGCGACCTGGCAGGCGGTGGTCGACCGGCTCGGAGCGCTGGCGGACGCCGGGACCGCGGTGGTCGTGGTCACGCACGACCGCGACCTGGTCCGGGCGCTCGACGCCGACGAGGTCGTGCTCGCAGCGGACGGCGTCCGTGCCGTGCCGCCCGGCTCACCGGACACGCCGCCGGACGTGCGGTCCGGACCGGCCACGGAGGTGGCACGGTGACCGCCCCGGGGACCGCTGCCGGCGCGTCCGGACGAGCCGCGCCTCCCGTCCGCACGGAACGCGGCGTCCGCGGGGTGCAACCGGTCGCCTCGATGCTCGGCGTGCTCGCGCTCGGCCTGTGCCTCGTGCTGAGCCTCGACGTGGTGTCGGCCGCCGTCGCGCTCGTGCTCGAACTGCTGCTCCTGCCGCTGCTGCGCATCCCGGTCCGGACCCTGCTGCTGCGGACGTCCCCGGTGCTCGTCGCCGTGCCGCTGACCGCGCTGAGCATCGCGCTGTACGGACGGCCGTCGGGTCGGGAGTGGTTCGACCTCGGGTTCGCGCACGTGACCGACGGGTCGCTGGTGCTCGCCCTCGCGACCGCCCTGCGCGTGCTCGCGGTCGGGCTGCCAGCGGTCGCCCTGTTCGTCCGGGTCGACCCGACGGACCTGGCGGACGGGCTCGCGCAGCTGCTGCGGCTGCCCGCGCGGTTCGTGCTCGGTGCGCTCGCCGCGGTCCGGATGACGACGCTCCTCGGCGAGGACTGGCGCCAGCTGGCGATGGCGCGACGGGCGCGGGGGACCGCGGACCACGGCCGGCTGCGGCGGGGGGCCTCGATGGCGTTCGCCCTGCTCGTGCTCGCGCTGCGGCGGGCGACGACGCTCGCGGTCGCGATGGAGTCACGGGGGTTCGGCGCGCCCGGACGTCGCACGTGGGCCCGGCAGGCGCGGTTCGCCGGACCGGAGTGGGCCATGGTCGCCGTGCTCGTCGGCATCGGCGTCGTGTCCGTCGGTGTCGCGGTCGCGGCGGGGACCTGGCGTGCCTGACGTCGACCGGGCGCTGGTCGAGGGGCTGGCCGCCGCCTCGGGTGCGGCGACCGCGTCCGGACGCCGGCTCGTCGTGCTCGTCGACGGACGGTCGGGCACGGGCAAGACCACGCTCGGCACGGCGGTGGCCGCGGAGCTCGGCGCGGTCGTCGTGCACCTCGACGACCTCTACCCGGGGTGGGACGGCCTCCGCGCTGCCGCCGACGCCGTGGTCACCGACGTGCTCGGGGCGCCCTCGGGGTACCGGCGGTGGGACTGGAGCGCGTCGGAGCCAGCGGACTGGGTGCCCGTGGACCCGTCCGTGCCGCTCGTGGTCGAGGGCTGCGGGGCGCTCTCGCGGGCCTCAGCTCCGCTGGCGTCGCTGCGCGTGTGGCTCGAGGCGGACGACGTGGTCCGGCGGGACCGGGCGATCGGCCGCGACGGCGAGCTGTTCGCGCGGGAGTGGGAGCGGTGGGCGGCGCACGAGCGGGCGTTCATCGCCGCCGAGGACCCGGCCGCGCTCGCGGACGTGGTGGTCCGGACGTAGCTGCGGCGCGGCGGCGCGGCGGCGCGCGAGCCTCGGCTCGGCGGACATCCCTCGTGGTCACGAGCCCGAGGAACGTCCGTCAGCGCGAGTCTCGGGCGACGCCCACCCGCTGCGCCCCCCGCTCGGCCCGCCGCGCGGCCGCCACCGGGTCCACCGCGGCGACGGCGGCCACGATCGAGAGCACCGCGTACACCCCGACGTAGGCGCAGAGGATCCACGGCGAGCCCCCGCCCGCCTCGACGAACACGGCCGCGAGCAACGGCGTCAGCCCGACCGAGAAGATCGACCCGATCTGGTACCCGAGGCTCATCCCCGAGTAGCGACGACCGGTCGGGAACTGCTCGGCGAACCACGCGGCCTGCGGACCGTAGATGCTGTCGTGGAAGACGCACATCCCGACCAGCGCGACGAGCGGCAGCAGCACGAGGGGCCCGGCGTCGAGGAACGCGAAGAACGGCCAGACGAGCACACCGATCCCGACCGCCGACGAGATCGCCAGCACCCGCCGCCCGACCCGGTCGGACAGCCAGCCCCAGAACGGCGTCGACACGAGCGACACCGCCGAGACGACGAGCACGGCCTGCAGCCCCGCCGCCGACCCCTCCTCGCCGCGCTTCGCCAGCAGGTACGTGAGCGAGTAGGTCGTCAGGATCGAGTAGAGCGCCGGTTGCGCCAGCCGCAGCCCCGCGGTGACGAGGATCGCCCGCGGGTGCCGTCGGATCGCCTGCCACACCGGGTACCGCTCGACCTGCCCCGATGCGCGCAGCTCCTGGAACACCGGTGCGTCCTGCACCCCGAGCCGGATGACGAGGCCGACCGCCACGATCACGGCCGAGAACAGGAACGGCAGCCGCCAGCCCCAGGCCAGGAACGCCTCGTTGCCGAGCAGCGTCCGCACGAGCGTGAAGACCCCGGTCGCCAGGAGCATCCCACCGGCCGAACCCATCTGCGTGAACGCCCCGAACAGCCCGCGGTGCCGCTCCGGAGCGTGCTCGACCGACAGCAGCGCCGACCCGCCCCACTCCGCGCCGGCCGCGATGCCCTGCAGCAGTCGCAGCACCACGAGCGCGACGACCGCGCCGAGGCCGATCGTCGCCGCGGACGGGATCACCCCGATGAGCGTCGACGCGATGCCCATCAGCACCAGCGACGCGACGAGCAGCTTCTTGCGGCCGATCCGGTCGCCGAGGTGCCCCGCGACGATGCCACCGAGCGGCCGCGCGACGAAGCCGACACCGTACGTCGCGAACGACGCGATCACACCGACCGCGGGCGTGACGGAGGGGAAGAACGTCGGCGCGAACACGAGCGCGGAAGCCGTCGCGTAGAGGTAGAAGTCGTAGTACTCGACGGTGGTCCCGACGAACGACGCGAGTGCGACACGACGCCGTGTCGCGTTGGTGGACGGTGCGGTGGGACGGACGGGAGGCGCGGCTGCGGTCGTCTGGGTCGGCATGCCTCAGGAGCATGGTCGCCGCCCGGCCGCGTCGGAAGACCGCCCGTAACGCGAGGTCACGTCACTGTCTCCGACCGGCCGCTCCCGGACACCATGGGACGCATGAGCGATGCACCGACCCGTCCGCTGCGCTTCGCGGCCTTCGTCATGAACACGACGTCGCACATCCAGCACGGCCTGTGGCGGCATCCGGACGCCCGTCAGGCCGACTTCGACGACGTCACGCTGTGGACCGACCTCGCGAGGACGCTCGAGCGCGGGAAGTTCGACGCGATGTTCTTCGCGGACGTCGTCGGCACGTACGGCCCCGCCCGCGGCGACTACGCGACGAACCTCCGCGAGGGCCTGCAGATCCCCTCGAACGACCCGTCGGTGCTGCTCTCCGCGCTCGCCGTGTCCACGGAGCACCTCGGGCTCGCGTTCACGTCGAGCGTCATCCAGGCGCACCCGTTCGACTTCGCCCGCAAGGTCTCGACGCTCGACCACATCACCCGCGGCCGCATCGGCTGGAACGTCGTCACGAGCGCCCTCGACAGCGCGGCCCGGAACTTCGGTGCCGACCGGCTCGAGGAGCACGACGAGCGCTACGCCTGGGCCGAGGAGTACCTCGAGGTCTGCGCGAAGCTGTGGGAGGGGTCGTGGGAGGACGGCGCCGTGCTGAAGGACCCGGTGCGCGGCTACGCCGACCCCGAGAAGGTGCACCGCATCGACCACCACGGGAAGCGGTACGACGTGCAGGGGCCGCACCTGTCCGCGCCCTCGCCCCAGCGGACGCCCGTCCTGTTCCAGGCGGGGTCGTCGCCGGCCGGGCGGGCCTTCGCCGCGCGGAACGCCGAGGCGCAGTTCATCCTCACCTCGAACCGCGACGCCACCGAACAGCTGATCCGCGAGACCCGCGACCTCGCCGTCGCGGCCGGCAGACGCCGCGACGACCTCGCGTTCTTCCTCGGCCTGACCTTCGTCACCGGGTCCACCGAGGCCGAGGCGAAGGCGAAGGAGGCGGAGATCGACGAGTACCTCGCGGCAGACGGCTTCCTCGTGCACTCGAACCTCGGCTTCGACCCGGACACCGGCGAACCGCTCGACCCGGCGACGCCGCTGTCCGAGGTCCGCACGCAGGCCGGGCAGTCGCACCTGCAGTGGCTCCGCGAGGCCGCCGGCGACCGTGAGCCGACCATCGCCGACCTCGCCCGGCTGTCCGCGAAGCTCCGCGCCCGGGTGGTCGGGACGCCCGAGCAGATCGCCGACGAGCTCGCTGCATGGCAACGGGTCGGGGTCGACGGGGTGAACGTCATCAACTGGACGCTGCCCGGGTCGTACGAGGAGTTCGTCGACGACATCGCGCCGACCCTGCAGGAGCGGGGGCTCATGCAGTCCGAGTACCGGGAGGGCACCCTCCGCGAGAAGCTCTTCGGGCACCCGCAGCTGACCGACTCGCACCCGGCCCGGCGCTGGCGGGGCGTGTTCTCCGGCGGTGCGGGCGGCACCGGTGCGGACGAGGCGCGCGACGCCGTGGAGGTGACCGCATGACGGACGCGACGACGACCGCCGGGGGCGGGCCGCGCCTCTCCCCACCGACACGGCCGGATCGCCGCTGGCGCGTCGATCCGGGACCGGCGGCGGGGGCCCAGGCCGATCGCCTGACGTCCCTGCGGGAGCGGTTCGCGCCGATCGTCGAGCGGATCCGGGCGGGTGCCGTCGACCGCGAACTCGCGTCGGGCACACCGGGCGAGCGCGAGCTGCCGCACACCGAGGTGCGGGCGCTGGCTGAGGCGGGCTTCGGGCGGTTGCGCGTCCCCGAGGACCGCGGTGGGTTCGGTGTGACGCTCGTCGAGCTGGTGCACCTCGTGGCGGACCTCGCTGCGGCGGACTCGAACATCGCACACCTGTGGCGGGGGCACTTCGGGTACACCGAGCTCGTGCTCCTGCGACCGGATTCGCCCGCCCGTGACGAGTGGCTGCAGCGGATCGTCGACGGGGCGATCGTGGGGAACGCGACCTCGGAGCGGACCGGCACGACGCTCGCGGACATCTCGACGACCGTCGCCCCCGACGACTCGGGCACGTGGCGGCTCCACGGGCGGAAGTTCTACTCGACAGGCACCCTCTACGCCGACTGGATCTACCTGGCGGCGGACCGCGACGGCGAGCGCGTGACCTTCGCGGTGCCCACGGACGCGCCGGGCGTGACCGGCATCGACGACTGGGACGGGTTCGGGCAGCGGCTCACCGCCTCGGGGACGACGGTCTTCGACGGCGTCGCGGTCGACCCGACGGTGGTCTCGGCGTACCGGGACGCCCCGCTGTCGCACATCCAGGCCTTCTACCAGCTGTACCTGCTGGCGGTCCTCGCCGGGATCGGGCAGGCGGTCGTCGACGACGCCGTGGCGTTCGTCCGGCCGCGCACCCGCACGTACATCCACGCGAACGCGGCGACCCCGGGCGACGACCCGCAGGTGCTGGCGGTCCTCGGACGGCTGTCGGCGGGAGCCTTCACGGCGCGGTCGCTCGTCGCGGCGGCGGCGGGGCTGCTCGACGAGGTGGTGGCGACGAACGAGCCCGGGGTCGGCGTCGACCACGCGCTGCTCGACGCTGCCGAGAACGCCGTGTACCAGGCGCAGGTCGAGATCGGGCCGCGCGTGCTGCGGTCGGCGTCGGAGTTGTTCGAGGTCGGTGGGGCCTCGGCGGCGGACCGGACACGGGCGCTCGACCGGCACTGGCGGAACGCCCGGGTGGTGGCGTCGCACAACCCGGCCGTCTACAAGGAGCGGCTCGTGGGGGAGTACGTGCTGCACGGGCGGGGGCCGGTGGACGCGTGGGAGCGGTACCACGAGGTGGGGCCGACGCGGTTCTGAGCGCTCGTCGCGGCGCCGTGCTCTGTCCTGTCCGCCCTACGCCCAGCCGAGCTCGTGCAGGCGCTCGTCGTCGATGCCGTAGAAGTGCCCGATCTCGTGGACGAGGGTGGTGTGCACCTCGTCCCGCAGCTCGTCCAGGGTGTCGCACTCCGCGAGGTGCTGCTTGCGGAACACGACGATCCGGTCCGGCAGCTCGCCGAAGCCGTACTGCCCGCGTTCGGTCGCCGCGACCCCGTCGTAGATGCCGAACAGGTCGGAGCCGTCCTCGGGTTCGTCCTCGACGACGAACACGACGTTGTCGAGCCCGTTGACCATCTCGTCGGGCAGCCGGTCGAGCTCGTCGGTCACGAGCTGCTCGAACGCGTCGGCGGACATCTCCATCACGATCCGATCGTGGCACACCGAGATCGGAGGACGACGAAGGCCCCGTCCGAACGGACGGGGCCTTCACGTACTGGGGTGAATAACGGGTCTCGAACCCGCGACCTCCTAGACCACAACCAGGCGCTCTACCAACTGAGCTATATCCACCATGTTCGAACCGGCGGACCGGCGCGACCACTCAATAGTAGTACACGCCGGAGGTCCCGCCGAACAGGCGTGTCGTCACTCCGTCGCGGGCTGGGCGAGTCGCGGTTCCCACCGCTCGACGACCTCGGCGGCGACGGCGCGCACGTCCTCGGTGGTCGGCCCGGGCTCCGCGACGAAGCCGGCACGGCGGTAGTACTCGAGCTCGCGGATCGACTCGAGGATGTCCGCGAGGGCTCGGTGCCCGCCGTGCTTCTCCGGCGCGTTGAAGTACACGCGCGGGAACCAACGGCGGCACAGCTCCTTGATGCTCGACACGTCCACGCTGCGGTAGTGCAGGTGCCCGTCGACGCGCGGCATGTACTTCGCCAGGAACGCCCGGTCGGTGCCGATGGTGTTGCCCGCCAGGGGTGCGCTGCCCTCGGCAGGGACGTGCTGGAGGATGTACTCGAGCACCTGGTACTCGGCGTCGGCGAGGGAGACCCCGTCCGGGATCTCCTCGATGAGCCCCGAGGTCGTGTGCATGTTCGTCACGAACTCGTTCATGTTGTCGAGCGCCGACTGGTCGGGCTTGATGACGATGTCGAAGCCGGCGTGCACGGGGACCAGGTCGAAGTCGGTGATGACGACGGCCACCTCGACGAGTTGGTCGACCTCGACGTCGAGGCCGGTCATCTCGCAGTCGATCCAGACGAGGCGGTCGTTCGCAGTTGCCATGCCCTCGATCCTATTCCGCGCCGGTGACGCTCCCGGTGCCGGACTGCCGTGCTGTGGAGGGTGCGCCGCTGCCGGCGTGCACGCGGGTCCCGCGAGCGGGCGGAACCCGCTCGCCCGGGCCGGCCAGGCGGCGGGATCTGCCTGCTCGTGCAGCGGGCGTTCCCGGTGGGCGACCCGCGCCTCCCGTCCGACCGCCCGGAACCCGCGAGCGGGCGGAATGCTTCCGCCCGGACCCTCTCGGCAGCACGATCCGCCCGCTCGTGCAGCAGGCGGCCCGGTAGGTGACCCGTGCCTCCCGTCCGCCCGGGCGGAACCCGCGAGCGGGCGAGACTTGCTCTGGAAGAGCCGCCCGCAGACGGCTTCCGCCCGCTCGCAGGAGGGTGAGGGTCCGCGGCAGCGGCCGGCCGTCCACCCCGACCCCGCCCAGGACGCGAGCGGGCGGAAGCGGCGCGCGTCACGACCGAGAGTCGCCGTTCCCGCCCGCTCGCGTTCCGCTGGCGCACGCGGACCGGCCGCGCGCACCCGGTCCGGCCGAGCACACCCAGGTGGAGCGGCCACCGACGACCGGAACGGGCAGTCGCGGACCCTGTCGGGAGGCTCGCCCCACCCTCGTCGTCGTCCCGCCCCCGCCAGCCGGTCACCTCGACCTCGCGAGCGGGCGGAAGCAGTGTGCGTCACGACCGCGACCAGCAGCTTCCACCCGCTCGCGCCCCGACGGCTCGGGGCCGAGCCCCTCGCCCCGGGCGCGCGAGCACGCCGCCACGGGACGCACCCGAACGACGAACGGGCGGAACCGACCGCCGGACCTTCGGTCCGACCACCGGTTCCGCCCGTTCGTGGAAGGCCGCAGCTCACCCAGCAGCGTCTCCGCCCACGCCGCCCACACCGCCAGCCCACGTCGACCGCACGCGCGAGCGCGCGCCCGCGGGCGCCTCAGACCATCTCGCCCGCCGAGATCGCCTCGGCCTCGACCCGCTCGGGCTCCGCCCCGTCGTCCACACGTCGGAGCACCCGCGTCGTCACGACCACGACCACGAACGCCACGGCCACCGACACCCCGGCGAAGACGTACGCCGCCGAGGGGGAGTAGGCGTCCGCCAGCAGGGTCGCCACGGGCGGGGCGATCGCACCGCCGATGAACCGCACGGCCGAGTACGCGCTCGACGCCACGGAGCGGGGGAGGTCCGTCGCCTCCATGACGCACTCGGTGAGCACGGTGTTGAGGACACCGAGCACGAGCCCGCCGATGACCACGCAGACGATCAGTCCGACCTGCGACGTCACGACGACCGCGGCGGCGAACAGGTCGAGGGCGAGCAGCGGCAGGGCGATCTTCAGCACGGTCGTCCGGCGCATCCGGGCGGTCAGGGCCGGCGCGACCCACACCGAGGTGATCGCGAGTCCGACGCCCCAGCCGAAGAAGGTGAAGCCGATGCCGAGCGCCCCGAACCCGAGCGGGAACGGCGTGTAGGCGAGCAGCACGAAGAAGCCGATGTTGTAGAAGAGCGCGGTGACGGCGAGGGCCGCGAGCGCCGGCTGTCCGAGCGCCCGGAACGGCGCCGAGAGCTTCGTGGGCGTCGGCTTCTCGAGCCCGGACGACTTCAGGAGCACCACGACCGCGATGAACGCGATCGCCATGAGGGTGGTGACGCCGAAGAACGGGCCGCGCCAGCTCACCGAGCCGAGCAGGCCGCCGACGAGCGGGCCGACGGCGATGCCGAGGCCGAGGGCCGCCTCGTAGAGGATGATCGCCGACGCGGTGCCGCCCGAGGCCGCACCCACGATCGTCGCGAGCGCGGTGGAGATGAAGAGCGCGTTGCCGAGGCCCCAGCCGGCGCGGAAGCCGATGATGTTCCAGACGCTGCCGGAGGTCGCGGCGAGCACCGAGAAGACGACGATGAGCGCGAGTCCGATGAGCAGCGTGTTCTTCGCGCCGATGCGGCTCGACACCCAGCTGGTGAAGAACATGGCGACGCCCGTGACCGCGAGGTAGCTCGTGAAGAGCAGCTCGGTCTGCGCAGCGGTCGCGTGCAACGAGGACGCGATCGCGGGCAGGATCGGGTCGACGAGGCCGATGCCCATGAAGGCGACGACGCAGGCGAATGCGATCGCCCACACCGCGGACGACTGCTTGAGGATGCTGCCGGATGCAGCGGGTGCGTGGGCGTTCACGCGGGGATCTCCGTTCTGGTGGTGGTCGTGGCGGGCGTGCGTGCGGCGACGATGGCGGCTGCGCGGTGCAGCACGTCCCACTCGTCGTCGCCGAGGTCGGCGAAGACCGGCCCGACCGTCTCGGTGATGGTGGCGCGCCAGGTGCGGAGCCGGTCGCGCCCGGTGTCGGTGAGCTCGATGAGCTGGCCGCGGGAGTCGTCCGGGTCGACGCTGCGCGAGACCAGGCCGTCGACGAGCATGCCGGCGACGAGCTTGGTCATGGTGGGCTGCGCAACGCGCGAGGCGGCGGCGAGCTCGCCGAGGCGGAGCGGCTGCTCGGTCTCGAGGATCCCGAGGGTCCGCCACACGGCGGCCGAGGTCGGGTTGCCGGTGGCTCGTGCGGCGGCGCGGATCAGCCGGTTGACGGAGACGAGGAGCGTCTCCACCGTCTGTGCCCTTGTTGATTCCACTCCGGAACTGTATAGCAAGGCTATGCATCCGTCAACAGGGGTGTCCTGGTAGAAGGGAAGCATGAGCGACATCACCATCTCCGAGGGCGACGAGTACACCGCGATCTTCCACGGCGGTCCCTTCGACGGCACGACCGACACCCGCACCGCCACCGGCGACGCGGTCGACGACGAGGTCACGGTGTACGCGGACGTCGAGGGCCTCCAGACGGCCTTCACCTACAAGGCCACCAAGTCCCGCCAGGTGCTCGACCAGACCTCGGTCGAGTACGAGTACGACGCCGCCGACTCCGACCCGGTCGACGACCTGCAGGACCGCGGCGACCGCAGCGGCGGGTTCGACCGGGAGTAGACCCGACGCCGCCCGCGTTGCACGAGCCGTGCGACTCGATCTCTGGACCTCCGCCTTCTGCGCCCCGTGCGCGGCCGCCCGCCGCGTGACCGGTGACGTGGCGGCGCTCGTCCCGGGGCTACGGGTCACCGAGCGCGACGTGGCGGCACACCCCGACACCGCAGAGGACCTCGGTCTCCGTTCGACCCCTACGATCATCGTGCGGCGGGACGACGGGACCGAGGTCTTCCGTTCGCCCGGTGTCCCCTCGCGGGATCAGCTGCTGCTGGCGGTCGCCAAGGCGCTCTGACACCGACGCTGCCGCTGACGGCGTCCGGCCGGGAGGCGCGTCACACCTCCGTTGCCCGCGTCCGGTCCGCGGGCGGCCGGCTCAGCCCCGTGGTCGCGCCCCGACGACGGCCACCGGCTCGCCGTCCCGCTGCGACCGCGGAGCACCGACCGGCTCGGCCGTCGTCGGGACAGGGCGCACGATCCTCCGGAGCCGCCGCACGATCCGCTTGGCCGTCCGGACCGGCGTGCCGAGCCCGAGCGCGAGCGCCCCGAGCACCGAGCGGTCCGCCGACCCGAGGGCGTTCTTCCGCTCCCACGCGCGGCGGAGCGTCCCGCCGCGGCTCCGTCGCGCAGCCGGCCGGTCGACCAGTGCTCCCGCGTCGCGGAGCCGCATGAGCGCCTCCGTCCGTTCGGCCCAGTCGTCGTCGGCCGCCGGGTGGAAGTGGTTGTCGTGCATCCACTCCGGGCGGACGGTGCCGAAGCGTCCCTCGACGAGGTCGGTGGTGTCGCCCTCGAGGCCGCTGTCCACGAAGACCTCGTTGATGAGCGAGCGGGCTATCCCGAAGTCGGTCAGGGTGAGTGCCGGCACACCCCGCGCCACGGCCTCGAGCACGGCGGTCGAGCTCACCGTCACGAGCGCCACCGCCCGGTCGAGGTGCTGCGCCATGGACCCGCCGGCGACCACGAGGTTCGGCGGAGCGTCCGCCGGCACGAGGTCGGGGTAGGGGTACTGCTCGCGGTGCGTCTGGTGCTCGCCCGCCGCCGCGCGGACCTTCACGACGACCCGCCACTCCGGGTGCTGCCGTGCGGTCTCGACGAGCCGGTCGACGATGCGGCGCCGGTCGTGCTCGTCGGCGGGCACGCTCGGCTGCGCCGCGAACACGACGGCGTCGCGGGGGTGGTCCTCGGCGCTCGGCGGGCGCGGCGAGCGGTCGACGGCGTCCGTCGCGCCCCGCCCCGTCCGCGAGCGGGCGAAGGGCAACGTGGCGAGGGCGAAGTGCGGTTCGATCCCGCCCGCTCGCGCGAGCTCGCGGTACGCGCGGACCTCGCGGTGGCTGTGCAGCACGAAGAGGTCGGCGCGCGCGCGGAAGAACACGCCCTTCCACTTGGCCGGGAAGGAGATGCCGGGGAGTCCGGTGACGAGGACCGGGCGGTGCGGGACACGACGCGACACCTCGTCGATCACGAGTTCGGCGACCGGACCGATGCACGCGACGAGCGCGGCGTCCGGCGGGTCCTCCTGCAGCCCACGGACGATCGCGTCCACCTCGATCGGTTCCGGCGGCGCGGTCGCGAGGTGGGCGAGCCGTGCGTCGAGACCGCCGAACGCCGCCCCGAGCTGTGCGCGGCTCGCGGACCGGGGCGTCGCGACGACCACGAGCTCGAGCCGCCAGTGCGCCGGTGCCGCGGCGAGCAGGTGCGCGCCCCACTTCGCGAACGAGTCCGTGTCGACCAGGCCGACCACGCGACGGACGCGCGGCGGGGTGCCGGACGGGAGGCGCGCCTCCCGTCCGTCCGTCGGCTCGCGCCGTCCGTCGCGCACCGGACCCGCGTGCTCGGTGGACCCCACCCGGTCAGGCGCCGACGCGGCGCAGCTTGGCCATCGGCGCGCGCTCGCCGGGGAACACGCGCTTGACGCCGTCCCCGAGGGCGGTCTCGATGATCCGGACGTCGCGCACCAGCGTCCGGAGACCCTGCGGCTCGAGCGAGGCGGCGTGGTCCGAGCCCCACATGGTGCGGTCGAGGGTGATGTGCCGCTCGACGGCCGAGGCACCCAGCGCGACGGCGGCGAGCGAGATCTGGAGCCCGGGCTCGTGGCCCGAGTACCCGACCGGCACGCCCGCGTAGCGGAGCGCGAGCGTGTCGATCATGCGGAGGTTGGCCTCCTCGGCGGGCAGCGGGTACGTCGACGTGGCGTGCATGAGCACGAGTCGGCCGGTACCGAGGGTGTCGACGGCGCGGTCGATCTGCTCGAGGGTGGACATGCCCGTCGACAGGATCACCGGCTTGCCCGTCGCGGCGACGGCGGCGAGCAGCCCGAGGTCGGTCACCGACGCTGAGGCGATCTTGTACGCGACGACGTTCAGGTCCTCGAGGAAGTCGACGCTCGGCTCGTCCCACGGCGACGCGAACCAGTCGAGGCCGCGGAGCGTGGCGTGGTCGCCGATCTCGATGTACTGCTCGCGGTCGAACTCGACGCGGTGTCGGTACTCCAGGTAGGTCATCTCACCCCAGGGGGTGCTCCGCGGGGTGGCCTTCATGTGCTCCGGCGTCGAGATCTCCGGCGTGCGCTTCTGGAACTTGACCGCCTGCAGGCCGGCGTCGGCCGCGACGTCGACGAGGCGCTTCGCGATGTCGACGTCGCCGTTGTGGTTGAGGCCGATCTCGCCGATCAGGTAGGCGGGGTGGTCGGCGCCGATGGTCGACGTGCCGATGGTGACGGTCATGGTGCTCCGTTCGCGGTCGGGGTGTGTGGGCGGTGCTCGGTCAGTGGGCGGCGACGGTGACGGCGTGGGCGCGGGCGGCGAGGGCGTCCGCGTGGGCGCGGGCGGCGAGGGCGTCGGCGTGGGCGAGGTCGGCGAGGTCGTCGACGTCGACGGCGAGCGCGGGGTCGACGACCACGAACTCGACCCGTCCGTGGAAGCGGTGCCGGTGCTGCCGAAACGCATCCGCACGGAAGACGGTGAAGGCGCCCGTCTCGCGGTACTCCGGCTCACGGTCCTGCCGACGCGGTCGGGTGGCGGCGTCGTGGTTGACCGCGACCGCACTGCCGTCAGCAGCCGCCCGCCACAGGAACGCGTGCGACGGGGTCGCGGCGAACACGACGTCCGCGGCGCCGGACCGCACGCGGTCGACCGCACGGTCCAGGTCGGCCGGGTCCACGAACGGCGAGGTCGCCTGCAGGAAGACGACCACGTCGGGTGCGGTGCCGTCCGTCCCGAGGACGTCGAGCGCGTGCAGCAGGGCGGACTCCGACGAGGCCTCGTCGCCGGCGAGCTCCGTCGGACGCCGGACCACGGTCGCACCGGCGTCTGCTGCCGCAGCCGCGATCGCGTCGCCGTCGGTGGAGACGACCACGGCGTCGATCGCCTCAGCGGCCCGGGCCGCATCGACCGCGCGGCGCACGAGGGAGCGGCCGCCGACTGTGCGGAGGTTCTTGCCCGGGATGCCCTTGGACCCGGCCCGTGCCGGGATGATCGCCACGACGGATCCGGAGGAGCGCATGACCGGGACCGTACGGAGGGGCGGTGACCCTGAGACGAACTGCAGGAAGACGCGTGCCGAACCTTCCGCGACGCAGGTCCTCCGGTCGCGCCCCTGCGCGTTCCCGACCGGAGGACCCGAGCACGCGTCCTCCGTGCGGTCCCTCGGCGACCGACGGCGGTAGGATCGTCGCCGCCGGCCTCCGTAGCTCAGTGGATAGAGCAGGTGGTTTCTACCCACCGTGCCGCGGGTTCGATTCCTGCCGGGGGCACCGGAACGGACGAGGCCGCCATCCCCTCGGATGGCGGCCTCGCGCCGGTCGGCCTCGCACCGGTCGGCCTGAGGCCGGACCGGCAGTGGTGGTCGTGCTCAGTCGTCGTCGCCGGCTCGGCGTCGCAGCTCGCTGGCGCTGATCGGCTGCGTGTACGGCGACGGTTCGTCGTCCCGCTCCGCCGCCGGGTCGTCCGCGTCGCCCGGGCGGGTGTCCTGGTCTGCCGTCCGGTCGAGGCCGGTCGCGGATCCGGAGGCACGGTTCACGTGCGCGTCCGCCGCCGTGGGACTGGCGATGCGGGGTGACGACGGGGTCCGGTCCTGGTCGGTCGCGTCCACGTCGCGGGCGTCCGCGTCGTGGCCACCGACGTCGTGGCCACCGACGTCGTTCCGCGCGGCGGGAGCAGGGGTGCTCGGTCGACCCGGGGCGATGGGGGAGCCGAGCGGCGGTCGGACCGGAGCGCCGTCGAGCGGCACGGTCTCGCCCTGGCCGTACGGGCGGGTGCGGTTGTCGGGGGCGGGGCGGAGGTCGTTGATCGGGGTCGTGGCGTCCTGGTCGCGGTCAGCCGACCCCGGTGCCGGCGCAGAGGGAGCGACGACGGGCTGCTGCTGCTGCTGCAGCGTGGGGCGCAGTGCCGTCGTGGTCGGTGTGGCGGGCTGGGACGGCTCGTGGGCGTCCGCGGCTGCACCGCGCTTCTGCTGCTGGTCCGCGTTCCAGTCCTGCTGACGGCCGATCAACTCGGCGTCCGGGTCCGGCGAGTCGAACTTCCAGCGCTCGAGGTCGGCCTTGAACAGCTTGCGCGCGCGGTTGGGCCGGGCGTTCCACTCGAGCAGACGGTCGCGCAGTTCGCCGAGCGACTGGTCCGTCGACGTGAAGGTCGACGAGTTGCGCTTGATGTCGGCGATCTCGTGCTGCGCCCAGTCGGCCGCGAGTGCCGCGCCGCTGACGGGCAGCATGCGCAGGCGGATGTCGGCGTCCTCGGCGAGGTGGTCGGTGTACGCGCGTTCCTCGTGTCCGAGCGAGCCCCACCGCGATGCCTTCCGCGAGACCGAGACGATCCCGGCGACCGCGGCGGTCCGGCTCTCCCGGTCGTGCAGTGCGACGACGCGCTTCGTCGCCGCGCGTCCGATCAGGGCGGCGATCACCCCGGCCACGACGATCGCGATGAAGGGGATGATCGCTCCGGAGAGCACCCGCCATCCCGTGTCGGACGCCGTCCAGTCGGTCAGGTCGTTCCACCAGTCCATGCGCGCACCCTACGCAGCGCACGGGCGCGATCAGCGCAGGCCCGTCGGCGTTCCGTCGATCCCGACCGGTGGGACGCCCGTGCCGCCGGCGATGCTGTGCCGGAGTTCCAGCTGAGGAAGGCGACCGCGTCAGCCCCGGCGGAGGAAGTCGACCGCGTCAGCCCCAGCGGAGGAAGTCGACCGCGTCGTCCGCGGACCACGCATTCGGCAGCTCCACGAACCGGCGCTCGGTGGCGACGTACCGTCGGGCGCGGTACGCCGTGCCGCCGGCGACGTCGAGGCGGTCGACGTACCCGACGATCTCGCCGTTCGCCCGCGTGACCCGACTGAGGTCGTCGCGCACGTCGAGGATGCGGAGGTCGCCTCGGCTCCGCGCCACGGGCGTCGGGCGGGAGCGGAACGCGAGATCGGTGCTGAGCTGCACTGGTGCCTCCTGGTGGTCTGTCGTCTGGTGTACCAACGACGGTACGGGCGACCACCGACACTCCCGAGGGCGTCGTGCAGCGCTGTGGAGGACACGTGGGGGACACACGCCGTGCACGACGACGACCCCGTTCACGGTCCGCCACGAGCCCGGCGAGGTAGGTTCTGCGCATGACGACGTTCGTGCTCGCAGGTGGCTGCTTCTGGTGTCTCGACGCGGTGTACCGCACGCTCCAGGGCGTGCAGGACGTGGTGTCGGGCTACATCGGCGGCACCACGGACGCCCCGTCCTACGAGGCGGTCTGCACCGGCACGACCGGGCACGCCGAGGCGGTCGCAGTGACCTTCGACGAGTCCGTCATCCCCGCTGACGTCGTCCTCGACGTCTTCTTCACGCTCCACGACCCGCGGCAGCTGAACCGACAGGGTGCCGACGTGGGCACGCAGTACCGGTCCGCGATGTTCCCCGCCGACGCCGAGCAGGAGGCGCTGTTCCGTCGGGCGATCGACCGCGCCGGCACGATGTGGGACGGCGGCGTCGTCACGACGATCGAGGCGCCCGGGCCGTTCTTCCGTGCGGAGGAGTACCACCAGGACTTCTTCGCCAAGAACCCGGGTCAGGGCTACTGCTTGGCGGTCGCGCTCCCCAAGGTGAACAAGGTCCGCAAGGCCTACAGTCGGTACATCCTGGCGTCCTGAGACGCGGCGCCGGGGCCACGAGGAGGTGGTCGAACGATGATGGACGACACCGGGACCTGGGTGGCCGTCGGTCCGGCGGGCGCGGTCGGCAGCATCCGCCGGGCGTCGGACGGGTTCCACGTCGAGCTCTACGGCCGGACCGGACGAGGCGGCACCTACCCGTCGCTCGGGTCCGCCAAGGAGGCGGTCCACGCGGCGCTCGGTCCGTTCGCCGACCGGCCCGAGTTCCGCGCGCACTGACCACGTCGGTCTGGAGGCGCGGGGGACTCCTCCTGCACAGCAGACGTGATCGAGATGACCGGTCACAGGACGAGGGCCGGGGCGCTGGTGCGCCCCGGCCCTCGCCGACGATCGAGTCATGAACGACACGATCACCGTCTGCGGCATCGTCGCGACCGAACCCCGCCACCTCGTCACCGACACCGGCATCGCCATCTCGAGCATGCGCCTGGCGTCCCCGTCCCGTCGCTGGGACCGCAGCACCTCGTCCTGGACCAACGGCACCACCAACTGGTTCACGGTCACCGCGTTCCGCTCCCTGGCCGCGAACGTGCACAAGTCGCTGAAGAAGGGCGACCGCATCGTGGTCACGGGGCGGGTCCGCATCCGCACCTGGGAACGGGACGGTCGCGGCGGGACCTCCGTGGAGATCGATGCCGAGGGCATCGGACACGACCTCGCCTGGGGCATCAGCAACTGGATCCGGGTGCCGCGACACAGCACCGAGTCCTCTGCCGTTCCCGGCGACTCCCCGTCGGTCGACCCGCGGACGGGCGAGGTCCGCGGGCAGGTCGACCCGGACGCGGACACGACCGCCGAGGACGAGCTGCCGGATCCTGCCGAGGCAGCACGGCACACCGCGTCCGCCCTGGGCGGGGACTTCGCCACGCCCTCGTCGCCGCTCGACGGGCCGGACGACCGTGCACTCTCCAGCCGTGACGCGGCGTGAGCACCGGAAGTCGCCTCCGGCGATGTCGGGGAGAGGGGGCGCTCCGGGGCGCCGTGTCAGTAGACTTGCCGCGATATGGCTGAGTACATCTACCAGATGGTCCGCGCCCGCAAGACGGTCGGCGACAAGCTGATCCTCGACGACGTCACGATGTCGTTCCTCCCCGGCGCCAAGATCGGCGTCGTCGGGCCGAACGGTGCAGGCAAGTCGACGATCCTGAAGATCATGGCGGGTCTCGACCAGCCGTCCAACGGCGAGGCGAAGCTCACCCCGGGCTTCACCGTCGGCATCCTCATGCAGGAGCCGGAGCTCGACGAGTCGAAGACCGTCCTCGAGAACGTGCAGGAGGGCGTCGGCGAGATCCACGGGAAGATCACGCGCTTCAACGAGATCTCCGCGCTGATGGCCGAGCCGGACGCCGACTTCGACGCCCTCCTGGCCGAGATGGGCACCCTGCAGGAGGACATCGACGCCGCCGACGCATGGGACCTCGACTCGCAGCTCGAGCAGGCCATGGCCGCGCTCCAGTGCCCGCCGGGGGACGAGCTCGTCACCCACCTCTCCGGTGGTGAGAAGCGTCGCGTCGCCCTCTGCAAGCTCCTGCTGCAGAAGCCCGACCTGCTCCTCCTCGACGAGCCCACCAACCACCTCGACGCCGAGTCCGTCCTCTGGCTCGAGCAGCACCTGCAGCAGTACCACGGCGCCGTGCTGGCCGTGACCCACGACCGGTACTTCCTCGACCACGTCGCGCAGTGGATCGCCGAGGTCGACCGCGGGCGCCTCTACCCGTACGAGGGCAACTACTCGACCTACCTCGAGAAGAAGCGTGCCCGACTCGAGGTCCAGGGCAAGAAGGACGCGAAGCTCGCGAAGCGTCTCTCGTCCGAGCTCGACTGGGTGCGGAGCAACCAGAAGGGTCGCCAGGCGAAGTCGAAGGCCCGTCTCGCCCGCTACGAGGAGATGGTGTCGGAGGCCGAGCGCACGCGGAAGCTCGACTTCGAGGAGATCGTCATCCCCGTCGGCCCGCGTCTCGGGTCGCAGGTCATCGACGCCGACAAGCTCCACAAGTCGTTCGGTGAGCGCGTCATCATCGACGACCTGTCCTTCACGCTGCCCCGCAACGGCATCGTCGGCGTCATCGGTCCGAACGGTGTCGGCAAGACGACGCTCTTCAAGACGATCGTCGGCCTCGAGCCGCTCGACGGCGGCTCGCTGAAGGTCGGCGAGACCGTCGACATCTCGTACGTCGACCAGAGCCGCGGTGGCATCGACCCGAACAAGAACCTGTGGGAGGTCGTGTCCGACGGACTCGACTACATCCAGGTCGGCAAGACGGAGATCCCGTCGCGCGCCTACGTGTCGCAGTTCGGCTTCAAGGGGCCGGACCAGCAGAAGCGCGCCGGCATCCTCTCCGGTGGTGAGCGCAACCGTCTGAACCTCGCGCTGACCCTGAAGCAGGGCGGCAACCTCCTGCTCCTCGACGAGCCGACGAACGACCTGGACGTCGAGACGCTCGGCAGCCTCGAGAACGCGTTGCTCGAGTACCCCGGCTGTGCCGTGGTGATCACCCACGACCGGTGGTTCCTCGACCGCATCGCGACGCACATCCTCGCGTGGGAGGGCCTCAACGAGGACGGGACGCCGAACTGGTACTGGTTCGAGGGCAACTTCGAGGCGTACGAGGAGAACAAGGTCGAGCGTCTCGGCGCCGACGCCGCGAAGCCGGGTCGGGCGACCTACCGCAAGCTCACGCGCGACTGATCCGTGGCGAGGCTCCACGTCCCGATCCGCCTGCGGTGGAGTGACATCGACGCGTACGGGCACGTCAACAACTCCGCGGTGCTGCGCCTCCTCGAGGAGGCGCGCATCGCGGGGTTCTGGGGACACGACCCGTCCGACGTCGACGAGGACGGCGACCTCGCGGCGCCGATCATCGACGGTCGTCCCGGATCGGGCACCATGACGGTGATCGCGGCCCAGCGGCTCGAGTACCTCGCCTCGATCCCGTACCAGCGTCGTCCGCTCGACGTGCAGCTGTGGATCGGGCGCACGGGTGGCGCGAGCATCGACGTCTCGTACGAAGTGTGGTCACCCGCGGGCGTCGAGCCGGCCGTCCTCTACACCCGGGCGACCACGGCCCTGGTGATGGTCGACACGGCCACGGAGCGCCCGCGCCGGCTGACGGATGCGGAACGTGCCGCCTGCGCGCCGTACACCGAGCCGCCGGTGGTGTTCGCCCGCCCGTAGCGGAAGCGCGCGGTGCGCGCCGTCGCCGCACAACCGCAAGCAGCTCGTGCCACGAGATCGCGTGGCGCGGGCTGCTTCCCGTTGTGCGCAAGCACTCCGAACCGCGAGTGAAACCGCGGCGACCGCGGCGACCGCCACCGCGACAGCGACCGCGGCGACACCGGCCGGACCGCGCCGCCGCCGCTCAGCGCGGGACGCGCAGCATGCCCTCCTGCGCCACCGACGCGAGCAGCCGTCCGTCGCGCGCGAACATCCGGCCGAAGGCGAGCCCCCTCCCGCCCTGCGCACTCGGTGACTCCTGCGCGTAGAGCACCCACTCGTCGGCCGGAGCGTCCCGGTGCCACCACATGGCGTGGTCGAGACTCGCGCTCTTCACGCCCGGGGTGCCCCAGGCGACGCCGTGCCGCCGCATGATCGGCTCGAGGATCGACATGTCGCTCGCGTACCCGAGCACGGCACGGTGCAGGGCCGGGTCCGCGGGCAGCGCCCCCTCGACCCGGAACCACACCGCCTGGTGGGGCACCCGCTCGCCCTGCACGTCGACGAACACCGGCCCCTCGACGTGCCGGAGGTCGATCGACCGCGCCGCCCAGGCCTGCGCGACCGGGTGGTCGATCGCCGAGAGGATCGAGGCCGCGGACGGCAGGGTCTCCGGCTCGGGGACGTCCACGGGGAAGGGGTCCTGGTGTTCGACGCCCTCGTCCGGGCGCTGGAACGAGGCGATCATCGAGAAGATCGGCACCCCGCGCTGGTACGCCTGCACCCGCCGGGTGGCGAACGAGCGACCGTCGTGGATCCGCTCGACGGCGAAGGTGATCGGCAGCTCGGTGTCGCCCGGCCGCAGGAAGTAGCCGTGCATGGAGTGGATGTCGCGGTCCTCGATGGTGTGCTGGGCGGCGACGATGCACTGCGCGAGCACCTGGCCGCCGAAGACCCGTCCACCGGGCGACCAGTGGCTGGCACCCGTCAGGATCGTCTCACCCGTGCTCGCGCCGGTGTCCTGCAGGCGGAGGGTGCTGAGGAAGTCGGGTTCGCCGTTCACACCCGCAGTCTACGAACCCGCCGCCGGTAGGATCGGTGGCGACATGGGCACCTCGTTCACGCTTCCCGACACCGCTTCGCTCGGTGACCTCCGCACCTACCTCGGGCGGGCCGCCCGGATCGAGGACGGATCGGTCCGGCTCATCGCGGACTCGCGTGTCCTGGCGGTCTACACGGCGATCCTCTACCCGCTCGGCCTGCTCGACGAGCTGCCGACGGTGCTCGGGCTGCGGACGTTCTCGCTCACGCAGCCGGTCACGATCGACGCGGTCGTGCCGCTCGCCTCGCTGCAGGAACGCCTCCGTGTGCTCGCCGAGGAGCAGGACGCCGCCGGTGCCGACGGCGCGGACCCGACCCGCGCCACCCCGGTCGAGGTCGAGCTGCCGCACGAGGTCAACACCGTCACCTGGGCTGCGATCTCGCCGCCCCGCGGCGGATGGGTGCCGCTGCCCGACATCTCGCCGGAGCTGCTCCGTCGTGCCGCCCGTGACGGCATCGCCGAGGTCGCCGACGCCGTGCCGTCCAACGCCGGGGAGGCGATCGTGCGTCGTATCCGTGCCGAGGTGTGGGGTCGGCCCGTGCCTGGCATCGAGCACGTGCCGGCCGCCGCCGGGTTCGCGGGGGAGAGCCTCGGCTTCCTCGGCCACGACCCGGTGCGGCTGTTCGAGGCCGGTCGGTGGAGCCGCATGACGACGTCCCGCGGTCACGTGCTGGTCAAGCGGCGCGCCTGGGGCCTCGCCGACTGACACCGGTCGACGACCGGTTCCTGTGGGTACCAGCCCTCCGTCCACAGGTGGTCCGCCCGCACCCCGGCGCCGGAGCGGTCGTGGTTGGGTGACTGCATGCAGGTCTTCCTCACCGGCGCGTCCGGCTACATCGGTTCCTCCGTCCTCCGCGCCCTCGTCGCCCACGGCCACCGGGTCACCGCGCTCGTCCGCTCCGACGAGAAGGCGCAGGCGGTCCGCGACGCCGGCGGCAGCGCGGTCGTCGGCGACGTGACGGACACGGACGTCGTCCGTCGTCTCGTGCACGACGCCGACGCGGTCGTGCACACGGCGTCGGCCGAGTCGGTCGACCCCGGGTTCACGGCGACCGTGCTCGAGGCGTTCTCCGGCTCGGCTCGACCGTTCGTCCACACCGGGGGCATCTTCACGTTCGGCGACTCCACCGACATCTCCGAGAAGTCACCCGTCTCGCCGCCGGCGCTCACCGCGTGGCGTGCTCCCGTCGAGGCGACGGTGCGAGCCAGCGACGTCCGCACCACGATCGTCGCGCCGGGCATCGTGCACGGCCGGGGCGCGGGGATCCCGGCGATGTTCGTCGGTGACGGGGAGCACGAGGTGCGGCTCGTCGGCGACGGTTCGCAGCGCTGGACGACCGTGCACGTCGACGACCTCGCCGAGCTCTACGTCCTGGCCGTCCACCGCGGTGAGCAGGACGGGTACGTCGTGGCGGCGAGCGGGGCCAACCCGACCGTGCGCGAGATCGCCGAGGCGGGGGCGCACGGTTCCCCCGTCGTCGCCGAGAGCGTCGATGCCAGCCGGGAGCGTCTGGGCACCGACTTCGCCGACGCGCTGCTCCTGCACCAGGAGGCATCCGGCGCGCATGCACGCGCGGCCTTCGGCTGGCGACCGTCGCGGCCGTCCCTGCTCGAGGACCTGGCCGACGGTTCGTACGTCCGGTAGACCGCACGGCGGGTGGGCCGGAGGCCGCGTCGTGGACTCCACCGCAGCCACCGGCCGGACGGGAGGCGCGTGGCGGGCGCGGCCCGTGCCTCCCGTCCGCCCCGTGGTCGCGTCCGGTCGATCACGACGGCCACCACCGGGCCGAGACGCTTCACGTCGCGAACGTCAGTCGAAGGTGTTCGTCATCGCGTGCGCCGCACGGTCGAGGTACGCCCACAGCTCGGCCTCGTCCATCGGAGCCAGCTCGAGCGACTCGACGGCGTCGTGCATGTGGTGCAGCCAGCGCTCGCGGGCCTCCGACGTGATCCGGAAGGGGTTGTGGCGCATCCGGAGCCGGGGGTGCCCGCGCTCCTCGCTGTAGGTCCCGGGGCCGCCCCAGTACTGCTGGAGGAACGCGGACAGCCGCCAGATCGCACCCTCGAGGTCGTCGGCCGGGTACATCGGCCAGATGACGTCGTCCTGCTGCACGCCCTCGTAGAAACGGCGCACGAGCCGGTCGAAGGTCGGCGCGCCGCCGATCCGCTCGTACAGCGACCCCGTGGCGGCGGCGCCGCCCAGCCCCACGCGCAGCGTGATGGGCTGACCGGGGACGGGCGTGATGGGGTCGCTCACTGGTGGTCCTTCCCGGACTCCTGGTCGTCGGTGCGGATGGCCCGCCCGAACAGGTTCCCACGCTTTCCGCGGGACTTGGTGGGTGCCGGCGTCGGCTGTGTGCGCACGGTGCGCAGGCCGTTGATGGAGGTGGCGTTCTCCCAACCCTCGGGCATGATCATCGCCATCGCCGGCAGCGTCACACCGAGCTCGTCGACGGCGCGCTTCAGGCGGACGCGCATCTCGCGGCCGACGACGTCGAGTTCGGACGCGCGGGTCTTCACGACGAGCCGGAACACCATGCCGGCGTCGGTGATGGACTGCAGCCCCCAGATCTCGGGCTTCTCGACGATCCGCTGACGCCAGCGGGGTTCCTGGGACATCGCGACCGCCGTGCGGAGGAGTGCGTCCTGCACGGCGTCGATGTCGGTGTCGTAGGGCACCGTGATGTCGACGAGCACTCGTGACCACCCCTGCGACAGGTTGCCGACGCGCAGGATCTGACCGTTCGGGACGAACCACAGGATGCCGTTGACGTCGCGGATCTGCATGACGCGCAGGCCGACGTTCTCGACCACGCCGGTCGCGGGGCCGGTGTCCACGACGTCGCCGACGCCGGCCTGGTCCTCGAGGATCATGAACACCCCGGACAGCAGGTCCTTGACGATGCTCTGCGCGCCGACGGCCAGGCCCGCGGCGACGACCGAGGCGCCACCGACGATGCCGACGGCCGCGGTCGGGAACGTCGTGGAGATGATGATCGCGAGCGCGATCACGGCGATGACCACCGTCGCGAGGTTCTCGAGCACGCTGCCGAGCGTGCGGGTCCGCTGCACCACGCGGGCGGTCTGCACCGGCGAGGCGATGAGCGCCTGGGTGTCGTCGGCGCCCTGCCGTTTCTTCACGCCGTTCACGATCCGGTCGACGACCTGCTTGATCGTGCGACGGAGCAGCAGCCGCACGAGGATCGCCACGAGGATCGTGATGACGATCGTGATCGGGATGTGCCAGGTGTCCACGAACTGGGTGAAGGCGTTGGACGCCCACTTCGAGACGTCGTCGGTCGTGTTCGCTGCCGAGTTCACCATCCGGACGATGCTAGAGGGCGGGGCCTCGGTGTCCCGTGAGGATCACCGAGGCCCCGCCCGCCAGCAGCGTGTTCCGCTCCGATCAGGCGTCGGCCGCCTGGACCCGCAGCGCCCGCTCGGTACCGGCGACGTTCTCCGTCACGATGCGACGCAGCGCCGGGGTCTCCGGGTGCGCCTCGAGCCAGGCGTTCGCCGCGTCGCGGAGCTCGACCGAGGCGAGCGGCGCCGGGTAGAGCCCGGTGACGATCGTGTCGGCCATGTGGTAGCTGCGCTCCGCCCAGATGCGGGTGAGGGCGTCGAAGTAGCGGGACACCAGACCCTCGAGGACGACGGGGCTGTTCGTGTGCTGGAACCCGACGGTGGTCTGCCGGACGATCGCGTTCGGCAGCTCGTCGGAGTCGACGAGCGACGCGAACGCCGCGAGCTTGCCCTCGGCGGTCGGGATCGTCGCACGGGCACGCGCGGCGGCCTGCTCGCCCGACGCGGTCTTGTCCGCGGCCAGCTCGGCGTCGACCTCGGCATCACCGGCGGCGCCCGCGAGCACGAGGCCCTCGAGGAGTTCCCAGCGCAGGTCGGTGTCGACCTCGAGACCCTGCAGCGTGACCGATCCGTCCCGGAGGCCCTGCAGCGTGGTCACGTGCTCCGGCGTCGAGGCGATCTGCGCGAAGAACTTCACGAACTGGAACTGAGCGTCGGACCCGGACTCAGCCGACGCGGCCAGCTGCCACAGCGTGTCGCCCACGGTGCGGACGGTGGCGTCGACCTTCGCCGGGGCGACGTAGTTCCGAGCGGTGAGCAGCAGCTGCGACAGCGTCGTCCGGATCGTCGTCGACTCGGTCTCGGTGGCGATGTTGCCGAGCACCAGGCGGACGTAGTCACTCGCCGGCGATTCGGCGTCGCGCGTGGCGTCCCACATCGCGCCCCAGACGATCGAGCGGGCGAGCGGGTTCGCGATCGAGGCGAGGTGCTCGATCGCCGTGCGGCGGGACTGCTCGTCGAGACGGATCTTGGCGTACGCCAGGTCGTCGTCGTTGAGCAGCACGAGGTCGCCGCGGTGCACGCCGACGAGCTCGGGGACCTCGGTGCGGGCGCCGTCGACGTCGATCTCGACGCGGTGCGCACGCTCGAGCTTGCCGCCCGACGACGCGGTGTCGGCGCCGAACGGTGCCTCCGCGTCCTGCTGGAACGCGTAGACGCCGATCGCGAGCCGGTGCGGGCGGAGCGTCGGGTGGTCCGCAGGGGCTTCCTGCAGGACGGCGAACGAGGTGATCACGCCGGACTCGTCGACCTCGATCTCGGGGCGCAGCGTGTTGACGCCGGCGGTCTCGAGCCACAGCTGCGACCACTCGGACAGGTCGCGGCCGCTCGTCGCCTCGAGCTCGACGAGCAGGTCGCGGAGCTCGGTGTTCGAGTGGTGGTGCTTCTTGAAGTACGCCGAGACGCCCGCGAAGAACGCGTCGATGCCGACCCACGCCACGAGCTGCTTGAGGACGGAGCCGCCCTTCGCGTACGTGATGCCGTCGAAGTTGACCTGGACGTCCTCGAGGTCGTTGATCGTCGCGACGATGGGGTGGGTCGAGGGGAGCTGGTCCTGCCGGTAGGCCCAGGACTTCTCCATGGCCTGAAAGGTCGTCCACGCCTCGGTCCACTCGGTGGCCTCGGCGGTGGCGATCGTGGAGGCCCACTCGGCGAACGACTCGTTCAGCCAGAGGTCGTTCCACCACTTCATCGTGACGAGGTCGCCGAACCACATGTGCGCGAGCTCGTGCAGGATCGTGACGACCCGGCGCTCCTTGATGGCGTCGGTGACCTTGGACCGGAACACGTAGGTCTCGGTGAAGGTGACCGCACCCGCGTTCTCCATCGCGCCGGCGTTGAACTCCGGCACGAACAGCTGGTCGTACTTCTCGAACGGGTAGGCGACGTCGAACTTCTCCTCGAAGTACGCGAAGCCCTTCTTCGTCGTCTCGAACACGTACTCCGGGTCGAGGTACTCGGCGAGCGAGCGACGCGCGAAGACGCCGAGCGGGATCGTCCGGCCGTCGCGGCTGGTCAGCTCGTCGCGAACGACCTCGTACGGACCGGCGATCAGCGCCGTGATGTAGCTCGAGATGCGGGACGTCGCGGGGAAGACCCACGTCGCGACCTCGCCGTCGACGTGCGGCTCGGGCGTCGGGGCGTTCGAGACGACCTGCCAGCGGGCCGGGGCCGTCACGGTGAAGGTGAACTCGGCCTTGAGGTCGGGCTGCTCGAAGACCGCGAACATGCGGCGGGAGTCCGGCACCTCGAACTGCGAGTACAGGTAGACCTCGTCGTCGACCGGGTCGACGAAGCGGTGCAGGCCCTCGCCCGTGTTCGTGTAGAGCGCGTCGGCGACGACGACGAGCTCGTTCTGCTCCTGCAGCCCGTCCAGCTGGATGCGGACACCGTCGTTGACCGCGGCGACGTCGAGCGCGGCACCGTTCAGCTCGACCGAGTGCACGGCCTTCGTGATCGCGTCGATGAAGGTCGAGGCGCCGGGCGTCGCGGTGAAGCGGACACGCGTGGTGCTGCCGAACGTCTCGGCGCCGCGGGTCAGGTCCAGCTCGACGTCGTACGTCTGCACGGCGACGACCGCGGCACGTTCCTGGGCTTCGGTTCTGGTGAGGTTCTCTCCGGGCACGGACGCTCCAACTTCGCTTGCGGCGCGGACGATCGATGTCCGCGGTGAGGGGGAGTCCCGGCACGGCGTCGTGCGCCGTCGGGACGATGGGATCAGCCTAGCGAGCGCGCGTACGCTCGCACCGTGACCGAGACTGCTGTGGACAACACCGAGACCGCCCGTACCGCTGTGGAGTTCTGGTTCGACCCGAACTGCCCCTGGGCCTGGATGACGAGCCGCTGGGTCGACGAGGTCGCCCGCCACCGGGACCTCGACGTGACCTGGAAGGTGATGAGCCTGTTCGTCCTGAACGAGGACCAGGACATCTCCCAGGAGTACCGCGAGCGCATCCACAAGGGGCAGCTCTACCCGCGGATCGTCACCGCCGCGGCGCTCCGTCACGGCCAGGAGATCGTCAAGCCGCTGTACGACGCGCTCGGCGAGCACGTCCACCACCGCCAGGAGTCCGACCCCGAGCAGGTCGTCCCGGCCGTGCTCCGCGAGCTCGACCTCGACGCCGACCTGCTCGAGTACGCCTGGACCGACGAGGTCGACCAGGTCGTCCGCGCGAGCCACCAGGAGGGCATCGACCGCGTCGGCCAGGACGTCGGGACGCCCGTGATCGCCGTCGAGGGCACGGCCTTCTTCGGCCCGGTCATCTCGCCGGCACCGAAGGGACAGGAGGCGGTGGACCTGTGGGACGGCGTCGTCGCCGTCGCGAAGTACCCCGGTTTCTTCGAGCTCAAGCGCTCGCGGACGGTCGGTCCGATCTTCGACACGGTCGCGTAGCACGGCCTGCGTCGCGGACGCGACCAGCGGGAGGACTGGAGGCACGGTGCGGGTCCGCACCGTGCCTCCAGTCTGCTACGGTGCTGGCTGAACGCTGAAACATCACGAGCACGGGGGTCTCGATGGGGGAGCAGTACCGGGTCGACCGAGGGGCGACCGAACGGACGGTCGCGGACGTCCACGGCGCGGCCGAGGACGTCGCCGAACGGGCGGGGGCACTGGCCGAGGCGCTCGACGCCGTCACCTCGGCGGCGAGCGGTTCGGACGTCATCGCATCGGCCGTCTCGTCCTTCGCCGCTGCGCGCTCGGCCACCGCACCGCGGATCGGCGCGCACCTCGCGGCGGTCAGCGCGGTCGGCCGCGTCGCCCTGGCCGCGGTGGACGAAGCAGACGCGGAGATGGCCGTTCGGGCCGAGCGGGGCGCCGTCCGGTGAACGCGCCGGTGACCGCGGGGCTCCTCGACGAGATCCGTCTCGACATGGCGGCGGTCGTCGCCGCAGCCGGTGTGGCGAGCACTGCTGGGGAGCGCGTCCGAACCGCTGCCGCGAACGGCGACCGTTCCTGGGCCGCCGTGCCGTCGGTCTTCGCGATGCCCGGGGTGAGCGAGGCGATGCCCGCGATGACCCGCCGGTCCAGCGATGCAGCCGACGGCCTGGCCGACAGCGTCACGGCCCTGCACCGGCTCCTCGACACGGCATCATTCGAGTTCGCCGACCTCCGTTCCCGGCGGACTGCCCTGGTGGAACGGATCGCGTCCTTCACGGGAGGGATCGGCGATGCCGTGGCGCAGCACGACGCCTCGCTGGCTGACCCACCGTCGGCGGCGACGCCGTGGCGGCAGGTTCCCGGCCTCGCCGCCGAGGACGCCGCGCTCCGATCGGCGGCGGATGCGTGGAACGAGCAGTGGCGGGAGTGGCAGCGCGACCTGGCCTCCCGCATCGGTCGGATCGACGGCGGGGACTCGACGGACGGGCTCGCCACCGACGAGACGGACGTCCGGAACGCGAGCTTGGTGGCGCCGATGCCGCTCCCCGGGTTCCCCTCGACGCCGTTCCAGTTCCCGTGGCCGTGGCTCGGCGCGGCCGGTGGCACGGCCGCCGGGGCGGGGAGTGCGGCCGCCGGACTGTCCGCGCTCGAGCTCCTCGGGATCCTGTTCGGTCTGAGCGGTGACACCGCGAAGCAGACTCCCGCGGATGCGATGCGGCAACGGATGGCGCAGGCCGACCGGGACGCCTGGGCCTGGACGCACGATCCACTCACCGGCAAGCCGCGCGAGGTCGCCGGTGGTGCTGGCATCATGACCGACGTCATCGGGCCGATGACCGGGCCGGAGGCGAACGAGCACATCCGTTCGATCGGTCGGCCGGGGAAGACCGAACCGCACCGAGAGGTGGACACGCCCGAGGAGGTCGTGGCGGCGTGGCGCGATCTGAGTCGTGGCGGGAAGCTCGTCACCGGGACCGCTCGAGATCGCATCCAGGTGGTCCTTCCAGATGGCACGAGGGTGCAGTACCGGCGTGACAGCGGAACCGGGGGACCAGTGGTCGAGGTGCACAACCCGAAGTCGTCGGAGTGGGACAACGTGAAGGTGCACCTGCCAGAGCGCGTCGATCGACCTGGTCCGCACGATCTTCCTGATGACGCTCTACCGGAGGGCTGACGATGAACGAGTTCACCTACTACTGCCTCGCCAGTGTCGAAGACGGGACGGGAGACGACCTGTGGGCATGGTCCGGCAACATTGAGAAGGGCCGCCATCGCCCTCTCGAGGACACTCGCTCGTGGCTCCTCCGACGCCTTCAGCAGCTCCTCGAGGGCGATCTCGTGGCGGTCGGGAACTTCGAGGACGGCGACTCGGGCAGAGCCGTATGGCGGCCGTGGACCGGCGACCCCGAGTCACTGGTCGAACGCATCGCTGCGATCTACACCGTTGATGTCGAGCCTGACGAGGTGCAGTTCTGGGATTGCTACCTGATGAGGACGGAGCACGGCTCGGAGATGTACACACGGGAACGTACGCGGCGTCTGTCCGCTGGTCGAGACACGCTCCCACGGCTTCGGAACGTCTGGGATGCCGACGGGAACGTCATCGAGCCACGCGGTGACGAGATCGCTGTCTGACGCCGAGCCGCGCACCCGCACGGACAGCCGATCCGGCGGTCAGACCATTGATGTCCACGCGAGCTCGAAGGACAAGATCAGGATCCATCTCCCGAAGGGCTCGGATCCACACGACCTACCGGAGGACGCCCGATGAACGAACTGACCTACCAACTCCTCGCCGACGTCGCGGACGGTCTGGGTACGGACCTCTACGGATGGCACGAGCCCATCGCCTAACGCACCGGCGAGGACGACGCGACCACGCGCTCCCGCGTGCTCGGCTGGATCCGGGCTTCGGTCGAGCAGGACATCATGGGTCTCGGATCTCTCGAACCTGGTGAGGACGGGCGCGGGAGGTGGTCGAACTGGGATGGATCGGCGGAGGAACGTCTCGAGCGAGCTGACGCGCGATACCGTACGACCGGCACGCTCTGGAACGTCTTCGCGACCGACACTCCCCGAGGGATGCATCTCTACTCGGCCGAGCGGAGTCGGCGTGAGGCAGCGGGTATCGATCCGGATGCGCACGTGGACCACTCCTTCGAGGGGATCTGGGACGCCGAAGGCAACGTCATCGAGCCGCATGGGGACGAGATCGTTGTCTGACGCAGGCCTTGAGTACGTGGCCTTCCCGACCATCGAGGTCCGGCAGATGCCCGACGGCTCGATCGCAGCGCTCCGCGAGCCGCTGCCCGGTCACGAGCAGTACATCGACGTGGTCCCACCCGTCGACGCCGAGGACCCGAAGGTGCAGCGGCGCAGTGTCCGGCGGGACGACGGCCTCCGACCGAGCGCCGAACCCGCACCGCGGACGCCCGAGGAACGGCTCCTGCTCGACGTCCTCGAGTTCGGCCGCAACGGGTGTGCCACGGACCTCCGCGCCGTGCACCGGCTGGCGCGGACGGACCACGAGCCGGACCCCGGCGCCGCCCGTGCGATGGCACTCCGGGCGCTCGAGGTCGGCCTCCGTCGGGGCCTGCTGACGAGCGGAATGTTCGTGCGGGCACAGGGCGTGCTGGCGTTCGTCGAGACCGACCGGACGATCGCGGACCAGGTCGCCACGCTGCAGTCCCGGTACGGGAGCGCGCCGGGAGTCGGTGATCCCGACGAGGACCTCGCTGCGACGCTGTGGCTCATGAACGCGCCCGAGGGCGAGCGCTACGCACGGACGCACGGTGCGAGCGCGCAGCCGAGCACAGAGACCGCTACGCCGTCGGTCCCCTCGGACACTCCGGCCGTCGTGGTGCGCTCCTCGGGCGATGCGTGGGAGAACCGGCACCACGCGCTCCTGGCCGACAACGTCCTCGAGGAACTCCGGAACGGCTGGCTGTCGTGGGAGCAGGGCATCGAGGACGCTGCACTGCGCAAGCTGGCGTGGGGCATCGCTGCCGAGATCGTGTACGCCTTCGACGTCAGGTGGTCGCCGGACTGGGTGCCGGAGGGGCACCCACACCGCTGGCACGACGACGAGGGGTGGCACGCGCGGTGCAACGACTGCCTCACGGAGAGCCCCGCGGCGGCCGAGGAAGCGCTCGCGTGGGACTGGTTCGCCACCCATCGTGCCGTTGCGCACGGCGACACTGCCCCGGCGTTCCGTCCGTCTCCTCCGCCGATCGAGGTGCCGCTGCCCGGCAGCGAGTGACCTCCACCGGCCGTGCGCCTCAAGCGATGCGCAACTGCATGAGCGTCAGGTCGAGCCACCGGTCGAACTTCCGCCCGACCTCGGGCAGCACCCCGACGGTCACGAACCCGAGCCGCTCGTGCAGGGCGATCGAGCCCGTGTTCGACGAACAGATGCCGGCCATCACGACGTGCACGTCCGCCGCACGGGCGTGTGCGACGAGGGCGTCCATCAGCACCGTCGCGATGCCCCGGCCGCGGAACGCCGGCACGACGTAGACGCTGTGCTCGACCGTGTGGCGGTACCCCTGGTGCGGCCGGAACGCGCTGTAGGTGACGTAGCCGGCGACGATCCCGTCGACCTCGGCGACGAGCACGGGGAGTCCGGCGGCACGACGCTCGGCGAGCCACCCGTCGAAGTACTCCCGTGGGTGCGGCTCCTCCTGCCAGATCGCCGTCGAGTGCAGCACGGCGTCGACGTGCAGCGCGTGGACGACGTCGAGGTCGCGCGGCTCGCAGTCCCGCACGGTGACGGAGGCAGGACTGCCCGTCGCATATGCTGTCGTCATGTCTCAGATCGTAGACGACGCGGGAGCGGCAACGGAACTGGCGGAGGGCGCGGCCGGGAGCGCTGCCGAGACCGCCGACGACGCCGACCAGCGCCGCCTCGGGCAACGCCTGCAGCGCCTGCGGACCGAGCGGAAGTGGAGTCTGACCGAGCTCGCCGAGGAGTCCGGCGTCTCCCGCGCGATGATCAACCGCGTCGAGCGCGGGGTGTCGAGCCCGACGGCCACCATCCTCGGTCGGCTGTCCGGCGCGTTCGGTCTCACGGTCTCGCAGCTCCTCGACGAGACGCTGGAGCACGACGTCCCGCGCACGGCCGATCCCGACGAGGCGCGTGGCGTGCAGCGCGGGGCGACCGCGGACTCCTGGACCGACCCGGAGACCGGGTACCGCCGGCGTCCCGTCTCGAGTGCGGCGTTCCCCGCGGACGTCACGGAGGTGCGCCTCCCGGCCGGACGCGAGGTCGCGTACCCGGCGAGCGCCTACGCCTTCCTCCGTCACTGCATCTGGGTCGTCGACGGCGTCCTCGAGGTGGTCGTCGCGGGGGAGTCCACGCGGCTCGGCGCGGGGGACCGGATCGAGCTCGGCGACCCGGCGGACGTGGTCTACCGCAACCCGGGTGACGAGGCGGTCCGGTACGTCGTCGTCGTGGTCCGGGCGGCGTAGGCGCGGGAATAGGATCGAGGCCATGCGCATCCACCTCGGAACGGACCACGCCGGCCTCGAGTTCAACAAGACCCTCGCCCAGCACCTCACCGAGGCGGGGCACGAGGTGGTCGACCACGGTCCGTCCGAGTACGACGCGCTCGACGACTACCCCTCGTTCTGCATCAACGCCGCGCACGCCGTGGTGCAGGACCAGCGTGCCGGTGTCGAGGCGCTCGGTGTCGTCTTCGGCGGTTCGGGCAACGGCGAGCAGATCGCGGCCAACAAGGTCGAGGGCATCCGGGCCGCGCTGGTGTGGAACGAGTCGACGGCCCTCCTCGCCCGCCAGCACAACGACGCGAACGTCATCTCGATCGGTGCCCGGCAGCACACCGAGGACGAGGCCATCCGCTTCGTCGACCTCTTCATCGCCGAGCCCTTCTCCGGCGAGGAGCGTCACGCCCGCCGCATCGCGCAGCTCGCCGAGTACGAGACGACGGGGCACATCGCCGGTCGGCAGATCGACGAGTAGTCCGGGTAGACAGGACCGATGCCAGAGGGTCACTCCGTCCACCGCATCGCGAACCAGTTCTCGCGGCACTTCGTCGGCAAGCGCTGCGAGGTGTCGAGTCCGCAGGGTCGCTTCGCGGCCGGAGCGGCGCAGCTCGACGGCAAGCGGATGACCGCAGCGCGGGCGGTGGCGAAGCAGCTGTTCCTGGAGTTCGAGGACGACCTGTTCCTCCGGGTGCACCTCGGTCTCTACGGAGCGTGGGACTTCGCGGGCGTGATCTCGTCGGCGGAGGCCCTGTCCGAGGACGGCGACGGCGAGGAGTCGCTCGCGTCGATCGGCGCCCCGCGGCTCGCCCGCTACCGCATGGCTGAGCAGGAGAAGGCCGAGGACCCGATCGAGTCCTTCCCGCCGGACCCGGTCGGCCAGGTGCGCGTGCGGATCCTCACCGAGGACACCGTCGCCGACCTGCGTGGTCCGACCGCCTGCGTGGTCGAGGACCCTGCCGGGGTGCAGAAGGCGCTGGACAAGCTCGGTCCGGACCCGATCAACGACGACGGTCCCGAGGCCGAGAAGACCTTCGTCGAGAACGTGCGGAAGCGCAACGTCGCGATCGGCCAGCTGCTGATGGACCAGTCGGTGGTCGCCGGCATCGGGAACATCTACCGCGCGGAGCTGCTCTTCCGGCAGCGCATCGACCCGTACAAGCCCGGCAAGAAGATCACCGTCAAGCAGGCGAAGGCGCTCTGGCAGGACTGGTCGAAGCTGCTGCACGAGGGCGTCCGCGACGGCCTCATGCTGACGATGGACGACCTGTCAGAGGCTGATCACAAGAAGGCGCTGCGGTCGCGGACGGACCGGCACTGGGTGTACCACCGCCAGGGGGAGCCCTGCCGGGTGTGCGGCACGGAGATCCGGATGGCGGACATGGCCGGTCGCAAGCTCTACTGGTGCCCGAAGGACCAGAAGTAGCGCGTCACACCGAGCGGTGCGTGAACCGCCCGGCGACGGCCGTCGCGAGCACCGGCATCGTTCGCAGCACGTCCGACGGCTCGGACACGGCGACCGCCAGCGGGTCCAGCGGCAGCAGCACGAGGTCCGCGGCGTCACCGACCGCGACCGAGACCCGGCCGTCGGTGGACCCCCTCCACGCGGCGAGCGCCGACATCCGCTGCTCGGGGTGCCACGGCTCGCGGCCGTCCCGGTCCCGTCCGACCGCGGCCGCCATCGACACCCACGGGTCGAGCGGCGCGACGGGCGCGTCCGAGCCGAGCCGCAGTTCGGCGCCGGCCCGCTCGAGCGCGGCGAACGGGAAGGCCCGGTCCGTCTCGCCCGCCCAGTGCCGGTCGGCGATGTCGCGGTCGTCCATCGCGTGCTCGGGCTGGACGGACGCGGCGACCCCGAGCCGGGCGAACCGGTCGAGGTCGGCGCCGTCGAGCAGCTGCGCGTGCTCGATCGACCCGCGCGCGCCGACGGCCTCGAACACGTCGAGTGCGAGCGTGTTCGCCCGGTCACCGATCGCGTGCACGGCCGGGACGAGCCCGGCGTCGACCGCCCGGCGGACCATCGCCACGAGCTCGTCGAACGCGTAGGCCAGGACGCCGTCGCCGGAGGCCATCGCCGCGGTCCGGGTACCGAGCGACCCGTCGGTGATCACCTTGAACGGACCGGTCGACAGCAGTCCGCCGGTGCCGTCGACGACCGCGCCGGTGCGGAGTCCACGGGCGATCGCGTCCTCGAGCTCGTGCGGGTACACGCCGCACGCGACCCGGAGTCCGTCGGTGCCGGCTCGCAACCGTCGGGTCCAGCGGTCGAGGCCGGACCGCATCTCCAGGTCGACGACACGGGTCACGCCGCGCGCCGTGGCAGCGTCGACGGCGTCGGACACGTAGCCGTCGAGCACGTCGTCGGGCACGCGGGAGAGCGCGGCCGTCACGTCGAACGCGTCCTGCTCGCGCAGCACCCCGTCGTCGCCCGCCACGAGCGGGCGGCCCACCTCCGCCGAGAACCGCTCGAGGGCGATCGCGTTGCACCAGACGGCGTGCAGGTCACCGCTGATGACGACGGCCGGGAGGCCCGGCGCGGCCCGGTCGAGCAGCTCGCGTCGCGCGGGGCGGGGCCAGAGCCCGTCCCGGTAGCCGTGACCGACGATCGTCGCGGCCGGACCGCCGTCCGGCACGGCGGTACGCGCCGCCCCGGCGAGCAGGTCGGCGGTTGCTTCCGCCGAGTCGCAGCCGGACACGTCGACGCGACGGCGGACGAGGGCCCACTGGTCGAAGTGGACGTGGTGGTCGACGAGCCCGGGGCCGAGCCACGCGCCGTCCGCCTCGACGACCTCGACGTCAGCTGCGACGAGGGTGCCGGCGGGCGCGATCGCAGTGACCCGTCCGTCGACGATCCGCACGTCGGACGGGGCACCGGACGTTCCCACCCGCCGGACGGAACGCAGCAGGAGGTCGCTCATCGTGCCTCCCGGCTCTCCGCGCGCACGCGGTCCATCTCGTCGGCGAGCGCCGGCGACGCGTAGGGGCCGTCCCCGCGCAGACCCGCGACGATGCGCTCGACCACCTCGGGTGCCTTGTTCTGCGAGAGCTTGGCGCGGGCGTCGGAGCGGGTGACCCGGATGCGGATCCCCACGGTGCCCTTCGCCACCCGTCGGGCGGTCTCCTCGTCGACCTCGAGCGAGACCGGCTCGGGCATGACACGCTCGAAGTGGTCGACGAGCTCGCCGAGCACGCGGAAGTTCTCCTCGTCGGACAGGATCTCCGGCGTGCCCCACAGGTGCGCGGTCACGTGGTTCCACGTCGGGACGAACTGCTCCGGCGGGTACCACGCGGGGGAGACGTAGCCGTGCGGCCCCTGGAACACGACGAGGACCTCGTGCTGCCCGAGCTCGTGCGCGACCTCGTCGGGGCGGCCGACGTGCGAGACGAGCACGATCGCGTCCGGGTCGTCGTCGGGGCCGGGCGTCTCGAGGAGCACCGGGTAGTGCGACGCGACGATCCCGGCCGCGGTGTGGGACACGATCGTCGCCCACGGGTTCTCGGCGACCACGCGCCGCACCTCGGCGACGTCGGTCATCAGGAAGCGGGGTGTGTGGCGCATGCGACGAGCGTGGCACAGGTCGCCCGCCTTCGCGACGGGTGTCGTTTCCGGCTCGTTTCCGGGCGGTAAAGGTTTCAGAGATCAGTGAAAGGAACCTTGTGCTCGGGTTTGCGCGGCCCCTACCGTCTCGACCACGACGACCGGGCCCGAACCGGACGCGCTTCGACTCGAGGAGTTCAAGATGCGACGCAGGACGATCGCGGCGGTGGCCGCAGCGGCCACGCTGGCGCTGGTGGCCACCGGCTGTTCGGCCACCGGGAACGGGAACGGGGACGCCCAGGGCGGCTCCGGCGGGAGCCTGGTCTACGCGACCGGCGAGCCCGACCACCTGACCCCGGGCCGCCAGACGGTGGCCTTCACCCAGACGATGAGCCTGTTCGCGCCGCTCACCGAGACGGACGCGAAGGGCGAACTGCACGACGTCGCCGCGAAGAGCGTCGAGTCGAGCGACGCCACCACCTGGACGATCACGCTCCGCGACGGCTGGACGTTCCAGAACGGCGAGGCCGTCACGCCCGAGAGCTACGTCAAGGCCTGGAACCACACCGCGTACGGCCCGAACGCCTGGGAGAACAGCGGGCAGCTCGCCGCGATCGTCGGCTACTCGGACCTCAACCCCGCCTCGGGCACCCCGAAGACGAAGGAGATGTCGGGACTGAAGGTGACGGGCAAGGACACCTTCACGGTGACGCTCACCCACGCGGACAGCCAGTTCCCGCTCCAGCTCAGCCAGGCGCAGACCGCGTTCTACCCGATGCCCGAGGCCGCGTACAGCGACCTGAAGGCCTACGACGCGAAGCCGATCGGCAACGGCCCGTACGAGATGACCGAGAAGTGGACGGCGAACCAGCCGTTCACCGTCACGGCGTGGTCGGGCTACGAGGGCACGAAGGCGAAGACGGAGGACGTCACCTTCAAGAGCTACGCCGACATGAACACCGCGTACACCGACGTGCTCGCCGGCAACGCCGACGTGCTGTTCCTGCCGACCGACAAGATGACCAGCGCCTCCGGTGACTTCGGGGACCGCCTGCACTCCTTCGACGCCCCGGGCATCGACTACCTCGGCTTCCCGCTGTGGGACGAGCGGTACGCCGACCCCGACGTCCGACGGGCCATCTCCATGTCGATCAACCGGAAGCAGGTCAACCAGGCCATCTACGGCGGCCTGTACGAGCCGGCCACCGCGCTCACCCCGCCGGGCATGTCCGGCACGCAGGAGGGCATCTGCGGCGAGGCCTGCGAGTTCTCGCCGTCGAAGGCGAAGGCGCTCCTGGCGAAGGCCGGCGGGTTCGACGGCTCGATCACCCTCGTCTACCCCGGCGGCAACGGCCTCGACTCGCTCTACCAGGCGTACGCGAACCAGATCCGGCAGAACCTCGGCGTCGACACCGAGGCGAAGGCGACCACCGACTGGGCGTCGTACTACTCGGAGCTGACCGACAAGAAGATCGAGGGACCGCACTTCGGGCACTGGGGTGCGCTGTACGCCAGCCAGCAGAACACCCTCCGGGCGCTGTTCACCAGTGCGGGCGGCTGCGCGCCGTGCACCGGCTACTACCAGTCGGACGAGGTCGACTCGCTGCTCGCGAAGGCCGACTCCGCGGGGTCGCAGGACGAGGCGAACGAGTACTACGCGCAGACGCAGGAGGCCGTGCTGCGGGACTTCCCGGTCGTGCCGACCTTCTTCGACAAGTACTCCTACGTCGTGAGCGACAAGATCGCCTCGCTCCCCGCCGTCGACGGCAGCCCGGTGGTCCAGGCCATCACCGTCCAGTAGCCGCAGGAAGCGATCCGCACCGCATGGACCAGCGCACCGTCCTCCGTCTCGTCACCGAGGTCCCCGACCGCGACGGCTTCCCGCTCGTCGACGACCTGCACGCCCGGTTCGCCGCGCTCGCCGCGGCGCACCCCGGGCAGGTCACGGTCACCCGGATCGGCACCAGCCGTCTCGGGGAGCCGCTCCACAGCTACCGGATCGGGTCCGGGTCGCACGCCGCCGTCGTCGTCGGCGGCGTGCACCCGAACGAGCCGATCGGGTCGTGGACGGCGCTGCACCTGGCGACCTGGCTGCTGGCGGGCGGGACGGAGGAGCTCGACGTCACGTGGCACGTCGTCCCCACGATCGACCCCGACGGCATGCGCCTGAACGAGGCGTGGTTCGACGACCCGTACGACCGGGTGCACTACGCGCGGCACTTCTACCGGCCGGCGCCGGACAGCCAGGTCGAGTGGACCTTCCCGAACAGCCACGGGTCGGTGTACTTCGACCAGGTGCTGCCGGAGACGCTCGCGTTCATGCGGCTCATCGACGACACCGAGCCCGACCTGCTCGTGTCGCTGCACAACGGCGAGATGGGCGGCGTCTACTACTACCTCTCCGAGGACCTGCCCGGCGTGGTCGACACCCTGCACGCCGTCCCGGCGGCACTCGGGCTGCCGCTCGACACCGGGGAGCCGGAGTCACCGTTCCTGCGCGAACTCGCCCCGGCGGTGTTCGCGATGGACGGCGTGGAGCGGGCGTACGACTACCTGGAGTCGCTCGGCGTCGACCCCGCGGAGCACATCCACGGGGCGTCCAGCGCCGCGTGGGCGATGCGGCACGGGGCGCTGTGCGTGGTCGCCGAGCTGCCGTACTGGAGCCACCCGGACGCCGACGACCAGACCCCGACGGCCGAGTCGTACGCGGACCTCCTCCGTCGGTGCGCGGACGACCTCGGCGCCGTGGGGGTCGTCCTGCAGGACGTGCTCGACGCCGCGACGCCCCTGCTCACGATCGAGACGCCCTTCCTCGAGGCCTCCCGTGCCTTCGTGCCGATGCTCGCCGGCATGGTCGAGACCGACCGGCTGCGGGCCGACCGGGAACCGGCCGCCCGGAGGGCCACCGTCGCCGAGCGCTTCGGCTGCGAGGACCTCGTCCGGTGCTTCGGGCTCCGCTACGGCGGCATGCTGCTCCGTGCGCTCGAGGCGGAGACGGGTGCCGGCACGGCACCCGCACCGCTCCGGCGGCTGCGGGACCGGCTCGCGGCGCAGTACGCGCTCTGGCAGGCAGACGCCGGGACGGGGGCGGTGCCCATCCCGGTGGCGACGCTGGTGGGCGTGCAGTTCGGAGCGATCCTGGCCTGCGCAGCGCACGTCGTGGGCGACGGGACGGACGCACCACGCGCCTCCCGACCGTCCCTGGCGACGACGGGAGGCGCGTGATGCGTCCCACGCTCACGGTCGGCCGCCGGGTCGGCGGCCTGCTGGTCGTCTTCCTCGGCGTGACCTTCCTCATCTACGCGATGACGTTCGCGCTCCCCGGCGACCCGATCAAGGCGCTCGGCGGCGACCGGCCGCTCAGCGACTCCGTCGTGCGCGCCCTGCGGGCCGAGTACCACCTCGACCAGCCGCTGTGGCTGCAGTACCTGCAGTACCTCGGCGGCCTGTTCCGCGGGGACTTCGGCACGGACTTCAGCGGGCAGTCCGTCGGCGAGCAGATGGCGTCGCGCTGGCCGGTCACGGTCACGCTCGCGCTCACCGCGTGGGCGATCGAGATCGTGCTCGGCATCGGGCTCGGGGTGGTGTCGGCACTGCGCCGTGGCACCCTCCTCGACAAGAGCGTCCTGGTCGGCACGATCGTCGTCGGGGCCGTCCCGGTCTTCGTGCTCGGTGTCGCCCTGCAGCTGGTCTTCTCGGTGCGGCTGCACTGGTTCCCCGTCGCCGGGGCGACCGCGGGGTGGCCCACGGCGTACCTGCTGCCCGCGTTCGTCATCGCGCTCTTCGGCCTGGCGGCCGTGTCCCGGCTGACCCGGACGTCGATGATCGAGACGCTCGACGCCGACTTCGTCCGGACGGCGCGCGCGAAGGGGCTCACCCCCGGCCGCATCGTCGGCGTGCACGTCATGCGCAACTCGCTCATCCCCACGGCGACGTACCTCGCCACCGACCTCGGGTACCTCATGGGCGGGACGGTGATCGTCGAGGGCATCTTCAACCTGCCCGGCGTCGGGAACCTGCTGTTCCAGGGCATCCGGTCGCACGAGGGTGCCGTCGTCGTCGGCATCTCGACCGCGCTCATCCTGGTGTTCCTCGTCACGAGCGTGCTCGTCGACCTGCTGCACGCCGCCCTCGACCCCCGCGTCCGGACAGGAGCCTCCGCATGACCACCTCCGCCATCGGCGCCACCGTCCCGCAGGCCGTCGTCACCCGACGGCGACCACTGCGCTCCGCGGTCCGGCGCCCCGGGTTCTGGCTGCCGGCCGGTGTCCTGACCGTCGTCCTGCTCGTCGCGCTCTTCCCGGGCTTCTTCGCCGGCCTCTTCGGGCACGGCGACCCCCGCGTGTGCGACCTCGGGAAGAGCGGTGCGCCCGCCGCAGCCGGTCACCCCTTCGGCTTCGACCTGCAGGGGTGCGACGTCTACGCCAACGTCCTCTACGGAACCCGGTCGTCGATCGCCGTCGCCGTGCTCACCACGGTCCTCGCCGGTGCCGTCGCCGTGGTCGTCGGGACCGTCGCCGGCATGGTCGGCGGGTGGGTGGACGCCGTGCTCGCCCGGCTCACCGACGTGTTCCTCGGGTTCCCGTTCCTGCTCGGGGCGGTCGTCGTCCTGAACAGCGTGGGGGAGCGGTCGGTACTGACCGTCTCGCTCGTCCTCGCCCTGTTCGGCTGGCCGACCATGGCCCGACTCGTCCGCTCGAGCGTGCGGAGCGTCCGGAACGCCGAGTTCGTCCTGGCCGCCCGCACGATGGGCCTCTCCACCTGGCGGATCACCACCCGGTACGTCCTGCCGGCGTCGATCTCGCCGCTGCTCGTCCTCGCGACGATCACGGTCGGAGGGGTCATCGTGTCCGAGTCGTCCCTCACCTACCTCGGCATCGGGCTCGAGAGCCCCGCCATCTCCTGGGGGCTGCAGCTGTCCGCGGCGACGAGCCAGTTCCTCCGGGCACCGCACATGCTCGTCGCGCCCGCGGTGTTCCTGGCGGTGACGGTGCTCTCCGTCATCGCGCTCGGGGACACCCTGCGCGCCGCGCTCGACCCCCGACGTCGCTGAGCGCGTCGCGGCACACGCCGCGGCGCACGACGCGACAGACTCGACCCACCGCTCCTCGAAAGGACCACCGTGACCGACACCCTCGACGCTTACCGGAAGACCCTCCCGTACATCCGGGAGTGGGTGTCGTACAAGGTGTGGCAACTGCGGGTCCCGGGCGTGCAGGTCGCGATCGGCCACGGGGGCGAGGTCCTGTTCGACGAGGCGTGGGGCCACGCCGACGTCGAGGCCGGACGGCGCCTCACCACGACCGACCTGTTCCGCATCGCGTCGCACTCGAAGACCTTCACCGCGACGGCACTCCTGCAGCTCGTCGAGCGCGGCGACCTCCGGCTCGACGACACCGTCGGCACCCACGTCCCGGCCCTCGTCGCGGGCGGGTCGCCGATCGCCGACGCGACGGTCCGCGAGCTCATGGAGATGGGCGCCGGCGTCATCCGGGACGGTCACGACGGGGACTACTGGTCCCTGCAGCGCCCCTTCCCGGACGAGGAGGAACTGCTCGCGCTCGTCCTCGACCGCGGACAGAAGGTCCCCACCGGATCGTCGTTCAACTACTCGAACCTCGGGTACTCCCTGCTCGGGCTCGTCATCGCCGCGGTCTCCGGGCAGTCGTACGACGACTTCGTCCGCGCGTCGATCACCGAGCCGCTCGGCCTGCGGAACACCGGCCCGGACTGGGACCCGGCCCGGGCCGACGACTTCGTGGTCGGGTACACGGGCTTCCACACCGCCCGGACCCGGAAGCGCATCGATCACGTCGACACCCGCGCGATGGCCGCCGCCACCGGGTTCCACGGCACCGCGTCCGACCTCGTCCGGTACTTCTCCCAGCACGTCATCGGGCAGGGCACCCTGCTCAGCGACCACTCGAAGCGCCTGGTCCAGCGGAAGGCGTGGAGTGCCACCGACGACGCCGAGCGCGGGTACGGTGCCGGGTTCGTCGTCGACCGGATCGGGGGCCGGGACATCCGCGGGCACTCCGGCGGCTTCCCCGGGCAGATCACGCAGTCGATGTTCGACCCGGCGTCCGGGCTCGTCGTCTCGGTGCTCACCAGCGCCGCGGCCGGGCCGGCGACGCTCATCGCGACCGCGATCATCACGCTCCTCGACGCGGCCGTCGCGGACGACGCCCCGAACGCGGTCGTCCCGGACGACGTCGACGCCGCGACCTTCACCGGGCGCTTCGCGAACCCGTGGGGCGTCACCGACGTCGCCCGCATCGGCGACCGGCTCGTCGAGATCGACCCGTCCGCACCGGCGCCGCTCGACGCGCCGACCCGACTCGAGGTCGTCGACGCCGACACCCTCCGGATGACCCACGGCAACCGGTTCGGGTCCGTGGACGAGGACGTCACGTACGACCGCGACGCCGACGGCGGTGTCCGTTCGATCCGTGCCGGTGGCGGGATGACCATGGAGCCGTGGACGATCCCGACCGAGTCGCCCGCGGTCGCCGCCGGCCTCGAGGCATGAGCGCCGGGGAGCGCCCGTCCGCGGGCACGGACGTGCAGGACGACGTCGTCCTCGAACCGGAGCGCCAGGCGTTCGTCGAGGAGTTCGCGCTCATGTTCAGCGAACTCGCCGGCACGCCGCTCACCGACGCGCGGGTCCTCGGCTACCTCATGATGACCCGGGCCCCGCACTCGTCGTCGTCCGACCTGCAGCTCGCGCTCGGCGCGAGCTCGGGTGCGATCTCGATGGCCACCCGGCGGCTCGCGGACAGCGGCTTCGTCAAGCGGCACACCGTTCCGGGCGAACGCAGCCACTACTTCCGCGCCGAGGCCGACGTCTGGGGGTCCTGGCTCGCCGGGGAGCGTCGGTACCTCGACCGGCAGCGCGACGTCATCGGCCGCGGGCTCGCGATCGTCGAGTCCGGCGGCCACACCGCGGACGGCGACGTGGACGCCGAGGTCCGTGAACGCCTCCGCAACGGCCGCGACTACATGCAGTGGCTAGGCGGGTACCACGTCAAGATGCTCGAGGAGTGGGAGGCCTTCAAGGCGGCCCGCGACGAGACCGACCGACCGGAGACCCCATGACCGACGTCCTCACCGTCGACCAGCTCACCGTCACGTTCGACGTGGACGGCGACGTCGTCCGCGCGGTCGACGGCGCCTCGTTCACCGTCGGCCGCGGCGAGGTCGTGGCCGTCGTCGGCGAGTCCGGGTCGGGCAAGAGCATGACCGCGATGACCGCGATGGGCATCGCGCCGGAGGGGGCCCGCGCCACCGGGAGCATCCGGATCGGGGACCTCGAGGTGCTCGGCGCCGACGAGCAGGTGCTCCGCGAGGTGCGCGGTCGCCGGGTGTCGATGATCTTCCAGGACCCGTCCGCCGCCCTGAACCCCGTCTTCACGGTCGGGTTCCAGCTCGCCGAGGCCGTCCGCCGCGCCGAGGGCGGCCTCGACCGCGCGGCCGTCCGTGCGCGCTCGCTCGAACTCCTCCGCGCCGTGGAGGTCCCGGAGCCGGAGCGTCGACTCGGGCAGTACCCGCACGAGCTCTCGGGCGGTCAGTGCCAGCGCGTCATGATCGCGATGGCGCTCGCCGCGGACCCGGACCTCCTCATCGCCGACGAGCCGACGACGGCGCTCGACGTCACCGTGCAGGCGGAGGTCCTCGACGTGCTCCGTGCGCTCCGCGACCGGACCGGCACCGCGATCCTCCTCATCACGCACGACATGGGCGTCGTCGCCGACATCGCCGACCGGGTGGTCGTGATGCGCCGGGGCGAGGTCGTCGAGCGCGGGACGGCCGTCGGCGTCTTCGCCGACCCGGCCGCCGAGTACACGCGGGAACTCCTCGCCGCCGTCCCACGGATGGGCGCCACGAACCTGGAGGCGCGGCCCACCCCCGCCACGGAACCCGCTGTGCCCGTCCTCGACGTCCGGCACCTCGTGGTCGAGTACGGCGGCGCCCTGCGCGGGCACTTCCGCGCGGTCGACGACGTGTCGTTCACCGTCGGTCGTGGTGAGATCCTCGGCCTGGTCGGCGAGTCCGGCAGCGGCAAGACGACGATCGGACGCGCCGCCGTCGGACTCGCGCCGATCACCGACGGGTCGGTCCTCGTGGAGGGGACCGACGTGGCGGGCGCGCGCCGCGCCTCCCGGAACACGATGCGTCGCCGGGTCGGGGTGGTCTTCCAGAACCCGCTGCGCTCCCTGAACCCGCGGTACACGGTCGGGCAGACGGTGGCCGAACCGCTCCGCCAGATCCTCCGGATGCCGTCGGCCGAGGTGGGCCCGCGTGTGGAGCGACTGCTCGCGGACGTCGGGCTCGACGGCGGCTTCCGCGAGCGGTACCCGCACGAACTCAGCGGCGGTCAGCGGCAGCGCGTGGCGATCGCCCGCGCCGTCGCGCTCGACCCCGCCCTGCTCATCGCCGACGAACCGACCAGCGCGCTCGACGTGTCCGTGCAGGCCCGGGTGCTCGACGTCTTCCGCGAGCTCCAGGAACGCCTCGGGTTCGCCTGCCTGTTCGTCACGCACGACCTGGCGGTGGTCGACACCCTGTGCGACCGCGTGGTGGTGCTCCATCGCGGACGGATCGCCGAGGAGGGACCGCGCGACGCGATCCTCCGGGCACCGCAGGACCCGTACACGAGGCGGCTCGTCCAGGCGGCGCCGGTGCCGGACCCCGTCGAGCAGGCGGCCCGGCGTTCGGCGCGGCTCGCGGCGCTGTCCGGCTGAGGCGGGGCTCGTGCCAGGCTGGTCGGCATGGAGAAGCGCGCCGCGTACGAGTCCGTCCTGCCCTACGTCCGTGAGTGGGTCGCCTACAAGGTGTGGCAGTTGCGCCTGCCCGGTGTGCAGGTCGCGATCGGCTTCGAGGGCCAGGAGCTGTTCTCCGAGGCGTGGGGGTACGCCGACGTGGAGGCCGGTCGCCGCCTGACCACGACCGACCTGTTCCGGATCGCGTCGCACTCGAAGACCTTCACCGCGACCGCCCTGCTGCAGCTCGCCGACGCCGGCGCCCTGCGGCTCGACGACACGGTCGGCTCGTTCGTACCCGTCCTGGTCGAGGCCGGGTCGCCGATCGCGGACGCGACGGTCCGCGAGCTCATGGAGATGGGCGCCGGGGTGGTGCGCGACGGTGCCGACGGCGACCACTGGGCGCTCGACCACCCGTTCCCCGACGCCGACCAGCTCGTCGCGCTCGTCGTCGAGGGCGGCGCGAAGGTGCCCGTGGGCTCCGCGTTCAACTACTCGAACCTCGGCTACGGCCTGCTCGGGCTCGTGATCGAGGCCGTCACCGGGACGTCCTACGCCGAGCACGTCCGGACCGCGATCACCGAGCCGCTCGGCCTCGCCGGCACCGGCCCGGAGTTCGACCCGGCACGCGAGGACGAGTTCGTCGTCGGCTACACCAGCCTGCACGACGCCCGCACCCGTCAGCGTGTCCCGCACGTGACGACCGGCGCGCTCGCCGCCGCCACCGGCTTCCACGGCACCGCGTCCGACCTGGTCCGCTACTTCTCGGAGCACGTGCCCGGTCGCGGCTCGCTGCTGTCCGACCACGCCAAGCGCCTGGCCCAGCGGAAGGCCTGGAGCGCCCTCGACGACGACCCGGCGGCGCGCGGCTACGGCGCGGGGTTCGTCGTCGACCGGATCAACGGGCGCGAGGTCCGCGGCCACTCCGGCGGGTTCCCCGGGCAGATCACCCAGTCGGTGTTCGACCCGGCCTCGTCGCTCGTCGTGTCCGTCCTGACGAGCAGTGCGACCGGCCCCGCGGGCATGATCGCCACCGGGATCGTCCACCTGCTCGACGCCGCCGCCGACGAGCACGCCCCGGGGCCGGTGCTCCCCGCCGACGTCGACACCGACCGGTACACCGGCCGGTTCACCACCTTCGAGGGGATCACGGACGTGGCACGCATCGGCGACCGGCTGCTCGCGATCGACCCGACGCAGCCCGTGCCGACCGAGTCACCGGTGCGGCTCGAGGTCGTCGACGAGGACACGCTCCGGATGGCATCGGGCAACCGCTTCGGCTCCGTCGACGAGCTGATCAGCTACGCGCGGGACGGATCGGGCACGGTCACCTCGTTCCGGGGCGACAGCGGGATGACCCACCGCCCGTGGTCGGTGCCCGAGGAGTCCCCGGCGGTCGCCGCCGCCCTCGTCTGACGGCGCGACGGGCGCACGGGGTGGGGACAACCCCACCCCCGATCCGGGAGACGGCAGGATGGGACGCGGGGACGGGCTCCGTGAGGCTGGACCCATGACCGACACCGACCGCCTCGACCAGGCCGAGACCGTCCCGCTGGACCACTCCGCCGCCGACCGGGCACACACCGTCCCGCTGGACGACGCCGTGCCCCAGGGAGCCACGAAGCCCGTGCCCGAAGAGCCGCTGACACCGCCGACGACGACGACGCCGACGCCGCCGCCGCCGCCGCCGTCGTGGTCGTCGACGCCCGCCGTCGGGGCCGAGCCGACGCCCGTCGTGGGACCGGGCGGCGGAGCAGGGTCCGGTCGGCGGACGACCGCCGGTGGCTTCTACCGCGAGGCCTGGCGGCGCCTGCCGCGCGACTTCGGGTACATGGCGCTGACGGCCGTGCTGCTCTGCACGCTCTACGTGGCGTTCCCCGCGGCGCTGTTCGGGCGGGGCTTGCGCGACCTGTTCAACCCGTTCGTCCTGCTGATGTTCTTCATCGCGCTGTTCGTGGCGCGGTGGGTCGGGCAGTTCGAGAAGCTCCGCATCGGGTGGGCGGACCCCCGGCCGATCCGCCCGGTGGACTGGACCCCGCGGTGGCAGCAGAACTGGTGGACCCGGACCGGCTCGGCGGTCGCCAACCCGCACTACTGGCTGTACCTGCTGCACGCGGTCGTCGTGTACCCGCTCGCGGCGCTCGTCACCGTGGGTGTCGGCGCGCTCCTCGCCGTCGGGTTCGCATGGCCGCTCGTCCTCGGCGTCGTGTTCCTGCTGAACGACGTCCGCGTCGGCTACTTCGGCAACACCGAGTCCGGGTTCCTGGTCGGGGTCGGGCTGCTCGGCCTGCTGTCGATGGCTGCGTCGGTCGTCCTGCTGCCGCTGTGGGCCCGTGGGTCGGTCCTGGCCCACTACTGGATCGACGCCGGGCTGCTCGGCGGCTTCCGTGCCGAGCAGCTCGAGCAGCGCGTCGCCGGGCTCCAGGCGTCCCGTGCCGGGGCCGTCACGGCCGAGGGGCAGACGCTCCGGCAGATCGAGCGTGACCTGCACGACGGACCGCAGCAGCGACTCGTCCGGCTCCGCATGGACCTCGCCGCCGCCGAGCGCGCCTTCGACCGGGACCCGGAGAAGGCGAAGCGGCTCATCGGCGAGGCGACCGAGCACGCACAGGACGCCCTCGACGAGCTGCGCGCACTGTCGCGGGGCTTCGCACCGCCGATCCTGCTCGACCGCGGGCTCGTCGCGGCGCTCGAGGCCCTGGTCGCGCGGACGCCGATCCCCGTCGGACTCGACGTCCGGCTGCCCGAGGGGCTCGAGCTCGCGACCGAGGTCCAGCGCAACGTGTACTTCACCGTGAGCGAGCTGCTGACGAACACGACGAAGCACGCGGGCGCCTCGGCGGCGGGTGTCTACCTCGGCCTCATCGTGGACGCCTCCGGGCTCTGGTACCTCACCGTCAGCGTGACCGACGACGGGCGCGGCGGTGCCCGCACGCAGGCCGGCCACGGGATCGAGGGGCTGACCGGACGGATGCGGGCCCTCGACGGCGAACTCGTCGTGAACAGTCCCGAGGGCGGCCCCACCGAGGCCACGGCCCGGATCCCGCTCGGCGCCCTGCACGGGGTCCCGGTCACGAGGGCGTGAGGCCGGGGGAGCGACCGCTCCCACTAGGCTGGTCGGCATGAGCGACGGCCCGGGTGCAGCACGCATCCGGGCCGTCGTCGTCGACGACGCGGTGCTCCTGCGCGAGGGCCTCGCCCGCGTGCTCGACGAGGCGGGCATCGACGTCGTCGGCCAGTACGCCGACGCCGACGCCTTCCTCGCCACGCTGCCCGAGGCCGCTCCGGACGTCGTCGTGATGGACGTGCGGATGCCGCCGACCTTCACCGACGAGGGCGTCCGTGCCGCCGTCGAGACCCGCCGGGTGGCCCCGCGGACCGGGGTCCTGCTGCTCTCGCAGTACGTCGAGGCCACCTACGCCGAGGACGTCCTCGCCGCCGGCGCGACCGGCATCGGGTACCTGCTCAAGGACCGCGTGACCCGGCTCGAGGAGATCGACGACGCCGTCCGGCGCATCGCCGCGGGCGGGACGGTGCTCGACCCCGAGGTCGTCACGCAGCTCATGGGCCGCCGCCGGGACCCGCTCGCCGCCCTGACACCGCGGGAGCGCGACGTGCTCGGGCTCATGGCCGAGGGCCGCACCAACGCCGCGATCGCCCGTGCCCTGGTGATCGGCACCGGCGCCGTCGAGAAGCACGTCACGAGCATCTTCGGCAAGCTCGCCCTCGAGGACACCGGCGAGGACCACCGCCGCGTCCTCGCCGTGCTCGCCTACCTCGGCTGAGCGGCGCCGTCCCGATGGCGACCGCGCCCCGTGTCCCCGCGCCGCTCCTCGCGCTCGCCGCCATGGTGTCCGTGCAGATCGGCGCGGCGGTCGCGAAGACCCGCTTCGACGAGGTCGAGCCGGTGGGCGCGGCGACGCTCCGGCTGGTCATCGGCGCCGTCGTGCTCCTGCTCGTGGTGCGTCCGCGCGTCCGGCACTGGACGCGTGCGCAGTGGACGGCAGCGGCGCTGCTCGGCCTGGCCCTCGGCGGCATGAACGTCCTCATCTACGTCGCCTTCGCGAGCATCCCGATCGGCGTGGCGGTGACCGTCGAGTTCCTCGGTCCGCTCGTGCTCTCCCTCGTGCACACCCGGCGGTGGCGGGACGTCACGTGGGCGCTGCTCGCGCTCGCCGGCGTGGTGCTGCTCGGTGTCGGTCCGGCCGCCGTCACCGCGGTCGGGGGCGTGCTCGCCGCGGTGGCCGCCGCCGCGTGCTGGGCGGGCTACATCGTCATGAACCGTCGCGTCGGCGCCGCGATCCCCGGTGTCGACGGGCTCGCGGTGTCGATGGTCGTGGCGATGGTCGTCTCGCTGCCGACCGGCCTCGGTCCGGCCGTCGAGGGCGTCGCTGCGCACCCGACGCTGCTGCTCGTGTTCGGCGCGGTCGCGGTGCTGTCGAGCGTCCTGCCCTACGCGCTCGAGATGCTCGCGCTCCGGCGGATGCCGACGCGGGTGTTCGGGGTGCTGCAGAGCCTCGGCCCGGGGATCGCAGCGCTCGCCGGGCTCGTGGTCCTGCACGAGGCCCTCGCGACGCAGGAGGTCGTCGCGCTCGCGTGCGTGAGCGTCGCGAGCATCGGCGTCACGCTGTCCGCGCGACGCGGCCGGACCCGGCCGGACACGGGGCTGCCGCCGGGCGCCGACCAGGTGCCCTGATCCCGGGGACGTCCGCCGTGCCTCCCGGACGACCGGCTACTCGACGCGGAGGAAGTCCGCGTAGGTGGGCTCCGCCTGCACGCCCGACAGCAGTGCCGGGTCGTTGATCCGCCGCTCGACGTAGGCCGCGATGACCTCGGGCGGGGTGAGCACGTGGGCGACCCAGGACGGCACCTCGCTCTTCTTCACGGTGCCTCCTCGATGGTCGTCCGGTCGAACTACTCGATCGGTGAGTAGTTCGACCGACCGCTGTTGACTGAACGATCCTCGTCGCGGCGACGGAAGTCAATGCCGTGCGTTCGCTGGATGCCGATCGGCGCGGTCGGCGCGGAGGGTGCGGTGCTTCACGGCGGACCGCCAGACCCACGCGTCGGCCTGCTGCCCGAACTGCGCCCACTCGACGAGCACGGCGTCGCGGGTCCAGCTCTTCGCGAACCCCTTCACGCGGATGTGGAACGTCGGGAACTGGACCCACGCCCAGACGGGGACGGGCGTGACGGCGTGGCAGACGTCCGGCCCGCGGGCGTCCTCGGACAGGGAGTAGGCGCGCGGGCGTTCGACCTCCGGGTGCTCCGGGGGCTGCCACCGGTTCTCGCGACGCCGTCCCACACCGGTATTCGAACGTGTGTTCGAACCGCCGTCAAGTCCGGCGCGCGGTCACCTCGCGGAGCGGTCGGTCGACGGGCGTGTCGGGGTGCGCCCGGTCGAGTCGCGGACGCTCAGGGTCAGCGGCGGCCCCGGACGCGACGGCAGGACCGTCCCGGTGTCGATCTGCTCCCGCAGGAGCACGGCGGCGCGCTGTCCGAGCTCGACGGTGTCGCGGGTCAGCGACGTGACGGCGGGCCGGACGAGCCGGACCATGGCGGAGTCGTCGAACGAGACGATGGACACGTCCGTGGGGACGGCGACGCCCATCTCGCTCGCGACGCCGAGGCCGGCGACCGCGAGGACGTCGTTGTCGTACACGATCGCGGTCGGACGGTCGGGGTGGGACAGGAGCGTCCGGGTCGCCCGAGCACCCTCGTCGGCGGAGTAGTCGGTCGGGACGGACACGGTCCGCTCGAGCCCGGCCGCGGCGGCGAAGGCCCGGAGGCGCTCCACGCGCATGGCGGTGTGCTCGAACTCCGGTCGGCCCGAGACGTGGGCGATCTGCCGGTGTCCGAGCGCGTGCAGGTACCGCAGGACGGTGTCGGTGGCGTCCGAGTCGTCGATCCACACGCTGGGTGCCGTGCCCTCCGGGGTCGGGTGGGACCCGACGACCACGGCGGGCATCCCGAGCTCCGCGAGCAGGGCGAGCCGCTCGTCCGCACGGCGTGGGTCGATCACGATGACACCGTCCACGCGGTGGCCCCGCCACCAGTCGCGGTAGGTCGCGAGCTCCTCGTCGGCATCGCGGGCGACGAGGAGGTTCATGCCGACGTGCGTGCCGGCGAGCCCGAGCTGGATCCCCGAGATGAGGTCGCCGAAGAACGACTCCGTGCCGAGCGTCCGTGCCGGCCGGTTCAGGACGAAGCCGATCGACCCGGCCCGCGCGCCGCCGAGCGCGCGCGCCGCGGTGTGCGGCTGCCAGTCGAGTTCGCGGGCGATCTCCTGCACGCGACGGCGGGTCTCGACGGACACACCGGGCCGGTCGTTCAGTGCGAACGACACCGCGCTGATGGAGACGCCCGCGCGGGCGGCGATGTCGGCGATCGTCGTCCGACGCTTGGAGGCCATGGGTTGACTATAGCGTTTTAGTCGCGCACAGTGGCAAGCAGACACCGGTTCAGGAGATCAGCACTGAACCGCTTGAGCAGGATGACGAAGGAGTCACAACGCCATGAGGACCACATCGAGAGTGACGAGGGGCCGCGCGGCAGCGCTGCTCGCGACCGCAGCCGCCACCGCGCTCGTCCTGACCGGCTGCTCGAGCGGCAGCAGCGGCGCCAGCGGCGGGGGCAGCGGCAAGGTCGACGGCTCGATCACGCTGCAGACCTGGGCGCTCACGCCGACCTACACGGACTACCTGCAGGGCGTCATCGACGGCTTCGAGAAGGAACACCCGGGTGCGAAGGTCAAGCTGCAGGACCAGCCGGGCGACGGCTACGCCGACAAGGTGCTCAGCCAGGCCTCGTCGAACTCGCTGCCGGACGTCATCAACCTGCCCCCGGACATCGCGCTGCCGCTCGCGAAGCGCGGGTTCCTGCAGGACGTCTCGAAGGACGACAGCAAGCTGAGCAGCACGTACGTCGCCGGCGCGTTGGACTCGTACGAGTACAAGGGTCTGGACGGCACTTACGGCTACCCGTGGTACCTCAACACCGACGTCGACTACTGGAACTCGTCGATGTTCGCGAAGTGCGGGCTCGACGCGGACAACCCGCCGAAGACGACCGACGACCTGTTCACCCAGGCGAAGACGATGCACGAGCGGTGCCCGGACGACTACCTGATGAGCCGGAAGCCCGGCCTCGGCGACTTCACGCTCGCCGGCGTCAAGGTGGTCAACGGGGACGGCACGAAGTTCACGTTCGCCGACTCGTCTAAGGCCGCCGACCTGATCGACCGCTACAAGACGGCGTACCAGGACGGCTACATGCCGTCGAACGTCCTCAACAGCGACTACCTCGGCAACTCGACGCTCTTCACGCAGGGCAAGGTCGCGTGGACCACCGGTGGTGCGACCGCGCTGGCCGACATGGAGAAGAGCAACCCGTCGCTCGAGGGCAACGTCACCGTCAGCCCCGCGCTCGACACCCCGCCGCTCTACGTGCAGGGCCTGTCGGTGTCGAGCAAGTCGAAGCACCTCGCCACCGCCGAGGCGTTCGCGCAGTACATGACGAACGCGGAGAACCAGGAGGCGTTCGCCCACCAGGTGAACATCTTCCCGTCGACCACCTCGTCGCAGTCCGACCCGTACTTCTCGAAGGACGACGGCACCGTGAACGGCAAGGCCCGCGTGCTCGCGAACGAGGCGCTCAAGGAGGCGAAGGTCCTCAACCCGGTCGAGGCGAACTCCGCGATGACGGACTTCCTCGACCAGCAGATCGCCCTCGCCATGAAGGGTCAGGTCTCGCCGGAGAAGGCCCTGCAGACCGCGCAGGACAAGATGAACAGCCTGCTGGCCAACGGCTGATGCGCGCCAACCGCTGGTTCACGCCCTGGCTGCTCGTCCTGCCGGCACTCGTCTGGCTCCTCGCGTTCAGCCTCTGGCCGTCGATCAACACCGTCCGGTTGTCGTTCACGAACGCCAGCCCGCTCGGGGGCGTGAGCCAGTGGGTGGGCGTCCGCAACTTCCAGACCCTGCTCGCCGACCCGCAGGTGTGGGAGGCGCTGCTCAACAGCGTCATCTACATGGCGATCTGCCTGCCGCTGCTCACCGTCCTGCCGCTGCTCATCGCGGTGCTCGTGCAGCAGAAGCTCCCCGGCATCGCGTTCTTCCGCACGGCGTACTACACGCCCGTGATCGCCTCGGCCGTCGTGGTCGGGCTCATCTGGACGTGGATCCTCGACGACCGCGGCGTGGTGAACGAGATCGTGAAGGCGCTCGGTGGCGCGGGCATCCCGTTCCTGACCGACCGGTGGCTGCTGCTCGTCAGCGCGATCAGCCTGACGGTCTGGAAGGGCCTCGGCTACTACATGATCATCTTCCTCGCGGCGCTCGGGAACGTCGGCAAGGACCTGCACGAGGCCGCCGCCCTCGACGGTGCCGGAGCGGTCCGCCGCTTCTGGTCCGTGACGATGCCCGGCGTCCGCGGCACCATGACGCTCGTCGGCATCCTGGTGTGCGTCAGCGCGCTCCGGGTGTTCAGCGAGCTCTACATCCTCACCAACGGCACCGGCGGACCCGGCGGGCAGGACAACTCGCTCGTCATGCTCATCCAGCAGTACGCCCGCGGCTTCACCGGCAACCTCGGCTACGCGTCCGCGCTCAGCCTGCTGCTCTTCGTGGTGACGCTCGTGCCGATGCTCGCCCTCGCGCGCATGAACAGCAAGGCGGACAAGTGACGAACACGACCAGCACCACGGAACCCGTGATCGGGGGCGCCGCCGGCGCCGCCGCACCCGCACCGGACGTGACCGGCGGGACGGACGGACGCCGCGCCTCCAGGCCGACACCGCGGAAGCGCCGCCAGGTCTGGGGCGTCATGTCCACCCGCGAGAAGGTCGTCCGCTACGTCCTGCTGATCGTGGTCCTCTTCATCACGATAGGCCCGTTCCTCTGGCAGCTCTCCACCTCGCTCAAGGGCGCGGGCGAGGACATCTACACCGCGAACCCGTCCTTCATCCCGAGCGAGCCGACGTTCGACAACTACCTCAAGGTGGCGGCGGCGATCCCGGTCTTCCGGTACATCGGCAACTCGCTGCTCGTGGCGGCGATCGACGTGTTCGGCAACATCGTGTTCGCCACCCTCGCCGGGTTCGCCCTCGCACGCCTGCAGTGGCGCTTCCGCAAGCTCGTGCTCGGCCTGTTCCTGGCGACCCTGGTGCTGCCGGGCGAGGCGACGATCATCAGCCAGTTCGTCACCGTGAAGGACCTCGGTCTCGCCGACAACCTGGTCGGCGTCGCACTGCCCGGCATGATCGCCGCGCTGAACGTGCTGCTGATGTTCAACGCGTTCCGACAGATCCCCGAGGAGATCGACCAGGCGGCGGTGATGGACGGGGCGAACGCGATGCAGCGCCTCCGGTACATCTCGCTGCCCGCCGTGCAGGGGACCATCGCCGTGATCGCGATCTTCTCGTTCATCGGCGCGTGGGACGACTTCCTCTGGCCGCTCATCGTGCTGCAGTCGCCCGAGAACCTGACCCTCACCGTCGGGCTGCAGTACCTGCAGGGCACGTTCGCCACCGACCAGCGCATGATCGCGGCGGGCACCATGATCGCGTTCATCCCCATCGCGGTGATCTTCGCCGTCCTGCAGCGCTTCTTCTTCAAGGGCGTCGAAGAGGGCGGGGTGAAGGGCTGATGCGCTTCGGCGTCAACCACACCCCGTCGGTCGGCTGGTTCCACTCGTGGCTCGACTTCTCGGCGTCGGACACCGCGCGGGACCTCGAGCAGATCGCATCCCTCGGCGCCGACCACGTGCGCATCTTCCCGCTCTGGCCCGTCGTGCAGCCGAACCGGACGCTCATCCGGCAGCGGGCGCTGGCGGACGTCGCCACCGTCGTCGACATCGCCGGGTCGTTCGGCCTCGACGTGAACGTCGACGCGCTGCAGGGGCACCTGTCGAGCTTCGACTTCCTGCCGCCGTGGCTCGAGAGCTGGCACCGCCGGAACCTGTTCACCGACCCGGACGTGGTCGCGTCGACCGCGGCGTACGTCGAGGCGCTCGCCGCGGCGGTCGGCGACCGGCCGAACCTGCTCGGCATCTCGATCGGCAACGAGGTCAACCAGTTCGCCCACGCCCCGCACCCCGCACCGCACGCCACCACGGCGGAGCAGGGGCACACGTGGGCGGCGGCGATGGTCGCGGCGGCGCGACGCGGGCTGGCGTCGGCCACGTCGGCCGGCCGGGAGGCCCGTGACACGTCCGCCCCGACGGTCGCCACCGCCTCCGGGTCGCGTCCGACCCCGCTGGTCACCGTCGCCCAGTACGACGCGGCCTGGTACGACGACGCGCAGCCCTTCGGCCCGGAGCACGCGGCGGACCACGGCGACGCGACGGTCACGCACTCGTGGGTGTTCAACGGCTCGGCGGCACTGCACGGCGCACTCGGTGCCGGGTCGGTGCGGCACGGCGAGTACCTCCTCCAGCTCGCGGCGGCCTGGAACCGCGAGCCCGGGCGGCCGAACTGGCTGCAGGAGGTCGGCGCCCCGACGAACGTCGTCGACCCCGGCGACGCCGCGGCCTTCACCGAGCGGACGATCCGGCACGTCCTCGGTGCGCAGGACGTCCTCGGTGTCACCTGGTGGTGCTCGCACGACGTCTCCCGGTCGCTCGCCGACTTCCCGGAGCTCGAGTACGACCTCGGCCTGTTCACCAACGACGGCCGGCTGAAGCCCGCGGGCGAGGCCTTCGCCGCGCTCGCCCGTTCCGGTGCGACGTCGACCGCGGTCCCGCCGTCGACCGCGATCGTCCTCGACGACGTCCGGCCCGACGGGTCACCCCGCTCCGACACCCGAGCGGACTGCGCCCCGGGCGGTCGGTTCGCCGCCGCGTGGCTGGACTGCGCCGAGTCCGCGCCGGACGGCCGTGGTCCGCAGGTGCTGCTCCGCTCCCGGCTCGGCGACACCGCCCTGACCGCGGCCCGGGGCATCACGAGCATCGTGGACGTGCCGGACGACACGACCGGCGCACCGCTCGTGGTCGCGCACCCCGCCGCCTTGCCCTGACGCCCCGACGCCCTGACGCCCCGACGACCATCCGCTGCTCCCGTTCCTCCCTGGAAGGACCCCATGCACGACGACATCCCCCTCACCACCGGACGCGCCCGACGGGTCCTCGACGAGCGGATCCTGCCCGCGGTGCACGCCGTCGCGACCCCGCTCGACACCGCCTGGCACGAACTGCCCGGGGAGCCGGTCGCCCCCGCCTCCGGTCTGGAGCTCGCCTTCGAGCCGTACGAGGTCGGGACGCCGTGGGGAGCGGCCTGGGGCACGACCTGGTTCCGGCTGACCGGCACCGTGCCCACCGAGTACGCCGGGCAGCGCGTGGAGGCGGTGATCGACCTCGGTTTCGACAAGAACATGCCCGGGTTCCAGTGCGAGGGGCTCGTGTACCGGGCCGACGGCACGCCCGTGAAGTCGATCAACCCGCGGAACCAGTGGGTGCTCGTCACCGAGAGCGCCGAGGGCGGCGAGTCCGTCGAGCTGTTCGTCGAGGCGGCGTCCAACCCCGTCCTGCTCGACTACCACCCCTTCCTGCCGACGCAGGAGGGCGACGTGCAGACCTCGTCGTCGAAGCGCCTGTACACGAGCCGCCGGATGGACCTCGCCGTGTTCGCGTCCGAGGTGCACGAGCTGTCCCTCGACCTCGAGGTGCTCCTCGAACTCCAGGCGCAGCTGCCCGACGGGCCGCGGCGGATGCGGATCCTGCAGGCGCTCGACGACGCCCTCGACCGTCTCGACCTGCAGCGCATCGCGGCGACCGCCCCGGACGCCCGGGCGGCACTCGTCGACGTGCTCGCCGCGCCCGCCGAGGCCTCGGCGCACACGATCTCGGCGATCGGGCACGCGCACATCGACTCCGCGTGGCTCTGGCCCGTCCGCGAGACGATCCGCAAGGTCGCCCGCACCACCTCGACGATGACCGAGCTCATCGACCAGACCGACGACTTCCTCTACGGCATGTCGAGCGCGCAGCAGTACGCCTGGATCAAGGAGCACCGCCCCGAGGTCTACGCGAAGGTGCAGGACGCCGTGGCCGCCGGCCGGTTCCTGCCCCTCGGCGGCATGTGGGTCGAGTCCGACACCGTGATGCCGACGGGTGAGAGCATCGTCCGGCAGTTCTCGCAGGGACAGCGGTTCTTCGAGCGGGAGTTCGGCATCCGACCGAAGGGCGTCTGGCTGCCGGACAGCTTCGGGTACTCGCCGGCCCTGCCGCAGCTCATGCGCCGCGCGGGGTTCGAGTGGTTCTTCACGCAGAAGATCTCGTGGAACCAGGTCAACAAGTTCCCGCACCACACGTTCCTGTGGGAGGGCATCGACGGCTCGCGGGTGTTCTCGCACTTCCCGTCGATGGACACCTACAACTCGCGGCTGAGCGGGGAGGAGGTGGCGAAGGCCTCGCGGCAGTTCCGCGAGAACCGGCTCGCCACCGGGTCGATCGCGCCGGTCGGCTGGGGCGACGGCGGTGGTGGCACGACCCGCGAGATGACCGGCACCGCCGCGCGGCTGGCCGACCTCGAGGGGAGCGCGAAGGTCCGGTGGGAGCACCCCGACGCGTTCTTCGACCGGGCGCGGTCCGAGCTCGAGCACCCGCCCGTGTGGGTCGGCGAGCTCTACCTCGAGCTCCACCGCGCGACCCTGACGAGCCAGCACCAGACGAAGCAGGGCAACCGCCGGTGCGAGCAGCTGCTCATCGAGGCCGAGCTGTGGGCGACGACCGCCGCGGCCCGCACCGGGTTCGTGTACCCGTACGACGAGCTCGACGCGCTCTGGCAGCAGGTCCTCCTGCAGCAGTTCCACGACATCCTGCCCGGTACCTCGATCGCCTGGGTGCACCGCGAGGCGGTGGCGGAGTACGCCGAGACGGCCGCAGCGCTGACCGCGATCATCGAGGACGCGCTGTCGGCACTCGCCGGTCCCGGGACGGCGACCGTCGTCGTCAACCCGGCCCCGTTCCTCCAGGCCGGTGCTCCCGCGCAGGGTGCGGTCCCCGCGACCGACGTGCCGGAGGCGACCGCGGTGTCCCTGGAGGAGCAGGACGGCGGCTTCGTGCTCACCAACGACCTGGTCCGGGTCGTCGTCACCGCCGAGGGGCTCGTGACGAGCGCCGTCGACCTGACCACCGGGCGCGACGCGATCGCCCCCGGCCGGGCCGCGAACCTGCTGCAGCTGCACCAGGACTTCCCGAACATGTGGGACGCGTGGGACGTCGACCGGTACTACCGGAACCGCGTCGAGGACCTGGTCGCCGTCGACTCGCTGGAGGCGTCGGTGGACGACGCCGGGGCCGCACGCGTCGTCGTGTCGCGCTCGTTCGGGGACTCCACGGTCACGCAGGAGATCGTGCTCGCGCCCGACTCCCGCACGCTCGAGTTCGACCAGACCACCGACTGGCACGAGACCGAGAAGTTCCTCAAGGTGGCGTTCCCGCTCGACGTCCGCGCCGAGCACACCATCGCCGAGACGCAGTTCGGCGCGCAGAAGCGGGTGACGCACACGAACACCTCGTGGGAGGCCGCGAAGTTCGAGACCTCGATGCACCGCTACGTGCTCGTCGAGGAGCCCGGGTTCGGCGTCGCCCTCGTGAACTCCTCGATCCACGGGTTCGACACCACGCGGGACGCCGAGGACGGACACGTCACCACGACCGTGCGGCTGTCGCTGCTGCGGGCCCCGCGGTTCCCCGACCCGGAAACCGACCAGGGGCTGCAGACGCACCGGTACGGGGTCGTCGTCGGGACCGACCAGCTCGGCGCGACCGCTGCCGGCGTCGTGATGAACGCGAGCGCGCGGACGGTGACCGGCGCACACGGCTTCGACCCGCTCGTGCAGGTGTCCGGTGACGTCGTGCTGTCGAGCGTGAAGCTCGCCGACGACCGGTCGGGCGACCTGGTCGTCCGCGTGTACGAGCCGAGCGGCCGACGGGGGACCGGCGGGATCGCCGTGGCCGAGCCCGGCGTCTTCGGTGACCCGGTCGAGGTGACGCTGCTCGAGGAGGTCGACGACTCCCTTCCGGGCGTCGCCGCGGTCACCGACGGTGTCGCGGCCTTCCCGGTCGACGCGTACGAGGTGCGGACCTTCCGCTACCCGCGCGCCTGAGACCCCGCCGCCGGGGGTTCGGGTCCCCCGACGGCGGTCCCCGGTCGACACCGGTCGACCGGTCCATCGCTCGATGAGGAGTGACATGAAGCAGTCCGTGAAGATCGGCATCGCGGCGGCGCTCGCCGCGATGCTCGCAGCACCGATGGTGCCGGCCGCAGCGTCGGCGGCACCGTCCCCGACCGGCCTCTCCCACGGGGTCGGCGCGCACCACGGCGTCGGGCACGGCGTCGGCCACGGGCGGCAGCCGCACGCCGTCCCCACGAAGGACGGCCCGACGAGCATCGCGTACGTCGAGGTCAACAACGACCAGCTCGCGAACGTCGGCCGCTACCAGCTCGCGAACGGCGCGAACGCGTTCGACGTCGCGATCATCTTCGCGGCGAACATCAACCGCGACGCGGACGGCGACGCCGTGCTGTACGCCAACGAGAACGTGCAGCGCACCCTCGACGACGCCGCCACGCAGATCCGCCCGCTGCAGGCGAAGGGCATCAAGGTGTCGCTGTCGGTCCTCGGCAACCACCAGGGCACCGGCATCGCGAACTTCCCGACGCAGCAGGCGGCCGCGGACTTCGCCGCGCAGGTCTCCGCGACCGTCGCGAAGTACGGCCTCGACGGGGTCGACCTTGACGACGAGTACTCCGACTACGGCTCGAACGGCACCCCGCAGCCGAACCAGCAGTCGATCGGCTGGCTCGTCAGCGCCCTGCGCGCGGACATGCCCGGCAAGCTCATCTCGTTCTACGACATCGGTCCGGCGTCGGACGCCCTGTCGTCGTCGAGCAGCACGATCGGCTCGCAGCTCGACTACGCCTGGAACCCCTACTACGGCACGTACTCGGCGCCGTCGATCCCGGGGCTCGGCAAGGACCGGCTCTCCGCGGCGGCGGTCGACGTCCAGAACACCCCGGAGTCGACGGCGGTGTCGCTCGCGGAGCGGTCGCAGGCCGACGGGTACGGCGTCTTCATGACGTACAACCTGCCGGACGGGGACGTCTCGCCGTACGTGTCGTCGCTGACGCAGGTGCTCTACGGGCAGGCCGCGACGTACCACTGACGTCCGTTCCGTACGGCGGCTCGCGCCCCGTGGCTCCTGGTTCCGGCCGGGAGGCGCGGGGCGCGTCCGTCCCGCCGTGTCGGTCGCGCGGAGGACACGGGTGTACCCCGTACGTGGGCTGTCGTATCCCTGCAACGCGGCGTGGAATGGATGGTGCGGGACGCCTCTGTGTGCTCCGCCGGAAGGAGCGGCATGACCGTCACGCTCTCGTCGTCCCTCCCGGCCTCCGTCGAGGCCGCGCCCGCCGACTCGGTCCTGCGCCCGCTCCCGCCACGCGCGGTGCGGTGGCTGCTCCGCGCCGCGTTCGCCGTGCCGTACGTCGTCCTCGCACTGATCGCCGCGCAGACCACGCCGACGACGCTCCTCGGGCTGACCGGCAACCAGGCGACGCTCGACCGCGCGACGACCGCGCTCGACGGCGGCGTCGTCCAGGCCATCGGTCAGCTCTACCCGCTGTTGTCGGGGGTGCTGCTCCGGTTCATGCCCTTCGGCGCCCAGGGTGCCGCGGTGCTCGGCGGGGTCGTCGCCGGTGTCCTGCTCCAGCTCCTCGCGCAGGACATGCGCCGTCGAGGTCTGCGGATGCGGGAGGTCGTCGCCTTCACGATCGCCCTCGGCGCGAACCCGCTGTACGCGTTCGTCGCGCTGAACGACCTGCAGGCGTTCCTCGGGATCGCGCTCTTCGCGCTGGCGGTCGTCGACATGGTCCGCTTCTTCGCGTGGGGCGACACCCAGGCGGGCTTCCGCGCCGGCCTCGCACTGATGCTCTCCACGTTGGTCGACCCGATGGGGTTCGTCTACCTCGCCATCGCCGCGCTCGCCGCGCCGGTGCTCGACCTGGCACGCCACGAGCAGCGCGGGATCCGACGCGCGAACGTCCTGGTCCTCGTGTTCCCCAGCGTCGCGGTGGCGCTCTCCACCGCGGTGCTCGACACCATGGTGCTCCACGACCCGTTCGCGGCGCTCCGCGGGACGATCGACGTGTCCGGGCAGCGACTCGCGGGGCTGCAGCACCTGTTCGCCACGGCCGACGGCCTGCTCCTCGTCGCGATGGTCGTCGCGGGCGCGACGCTCGCGCTCCTCGTCGGTCGTCCGGGAGCGGTCGCCCTCGTCGTCGCGCTGTTCGGGGGCATCATCGGCGGGTACGCGATCGGCCTGGTCCCCGTCGCCGCGGCCGGCAACGTCTTCGTCACGATGCTCAGCGTCGCGATCGCGATCCTGCCCCCCGTGCAGGGTCGGGTCACGAGCACCCTCGTCGTCGTGCTCGCCGTCCTGCAGGTGCCGCTCGCCTGGGCAGCCGCGTTCCAGCGCGAGGTCGTCGTCGAGTGGATGCACGCGCTCGTCGCGGTGGTGCTCGGATGACCGCGGTCGAGTCGCACACCGCCGATCCCGGTCCGCTCGTCCGGACCGCCCGACACCGGGGTACCGAGACCGACTGGCGGCCGCCGCACCGGTGCTCGGTCCAGCGTCACGTCGAGGAGGGCTGGGTCGCGTCGGCCCGCATCCGGGAGGGCGTGCTCGTCCTCACGAGCGGACGGTCCGACCCGGACGTCCTCCGGGTGGCGCTCACCGAGGAGTTCGGTGAGCCCGTCGTGCTGCGCAGCGCGTCCGAGGCCGACGTCCGGCAGCGCATCGCCTACGAACTCGAGGAGGAGGTCGCCGACCTCGCCGCGCACGGGCTCGCCCGCACGAACCCGGCGCTCTCCGCGAAGACCGTCCTGTCGCGCGGGCAGCAGGTCGGCGGGGCGGTCGCACTGCTCGTCTTCGCGGTGTGCCTCGTCGTCGCGCCGGGCAGTACCGTCGCCGTCGCGACCGCGGTGCTCTCGCTCGGGTTCTTCGCCGGCATCCTCTTCAAGTTCTGGGTGTCGATGGTCGGCGCGCGCTTCGACCTCGTCGAGCAGGTCTCCGCCGACGACGTCGCGGCCCTCGACGACGACGCCCTGCCGACCTACACCGTGCTCGTCCCGGTGTTCCGCGAGGCGAACATCGTGCACGACCTCGTTCGCAACCTCGAGGTGCTCGACTGGCCGAAGGACCGGCTCGAGGTCCTCGTGCTCGTCGAGGCCGAGGACCACGAGACGCGCGAGGCCGTGCTCGAAGCCGAGCCGCCCGAGTGGATGCGCATCGTCATCGTGCCGCCGGGGTCGCCGCAGACGAAGCCGCGCGCCTGCAACGTCGGCCTGGCCATCGCACAGGGGGAGTACGTCGTCATCTACGACGCCGAGGACCGTCCCGACCCGGACCAGCTCAAGAAGGTCTTCCTGACCTTCGACCGGTCCGGTGACGACACCGTGTGCGTGCAGGCGGCGCTGAGCTACTTCAACGCCGACGAGAACGCGCTCACCCGCATGTTCACGCTCGAGTACTCGTACTGGTTCGACTACATGCTCGCCGGGCTCGACGCCCGGGAACTGCCGATCCCGCTCGGCGGCACCTCGAACCACTTCCGCACCGACCTGCTCCGCGAGCTCGGCGGGTGGGACCCGTACAACGTGACCGAGGACGCCGACCTGGGCATCCGGGCGTCGGCCGTCGGCTACCGCGTCGCCGTCGTCAACTCCACGACGATGGAGGAGGCGAACACCTCGATCCCGAACTTCGTCCGACAGCGGTCGCGCTGGATCAAGGGCTACATGCAGACCGCGCTCGTGCACGCCCGGCGCCCGCGGGCCCTGGTCGCCGAGATCGGCCTCCGTCGCGCCGCCGCCTTCGCCCTGCTCATCGCCGGCACCCCGCTGACGTTCCTCGGCATGCTCCCCGGCATCGTCGTCACGATCGCGACCCTCGTGCTGCCGGCGGACTGGACGGCACCGATGTTCCCCGCGCCCGTCCTCTGGCTGTGCGTGCTCGACTTCCTGCTCGGCAACGCCACGATGATCTACCTGACGATGATGGGGCCGTACAAGCGGGGGCGCTTCGACCTGATGGGCTGGGCACTGCTCAACCCGCTCTACTGGGTCCTGCACTCGATCGCCGCGTACAAGGGGCTCTGGCAGCTCGTCACCCGACCGCACTACTGGGAGAAGACGGAGCACGGGCTGACGAAGACGACCGCCTGAGCCGTACGATCCCCGCGTGGACATCGAGTTCGACGGCGACGTCATCGAGTGGCGGGGGCCCGCCCCGTTCGTCTTCGCGGTCGTCCCGCCCGACGTGGTCGACCTCGTGCACGAGCTGGCGTCCGAGCTGACCTACGGGTGGGGCGTCGTGCCGGCCGGCGTGACGATCGGCAGCGTGCGCTGGACCACCTCGTTGTTCCCGAAGGACGGCGGCTACCTCGTGCCCCTGCGCACCGCGGAGCGGCGGCGGGCGGGGGTCGAGGTCGGCGACACGGTCCACCTGATCCTGACGTTCAGCGCTCCCTGACGCCGGACTCTCCGGGAGGACTGCCGCTCTCGGAGACCACTCGGGCTTCCGGACGCCAGGGCGCGAGACGGCCAGGGCGCGAGACAGCCAGGACGCGGGCGGGCGTCACGAGGACGGGACCGGGACGAGCAGCCGACGACCCTCGCGCAGCGCTGGAGGACACGGAGGGGATGACGGGAATCGAACCCGCGTGGCCAGTTTGGAAGACTGGGGCTCTACCATTGAGCTACATCCCCGCACTGCGGCACCAGGTCCGCAGCGCCACCATCGTAGCGGACGAACGACCACCCCCATGCCATCGAACGTGCTCCCGCAGCCCGACGGGTCGGACACACGCCGCATCAAGCGCTCCCGCGTCGTCTCCTTCGTGCTGCTGGCCCTGGCTGCCGTGGTGTTCTCCCTGCGGCCCGAGGCCTTCGGCGACCCCCAGGCGCAACCGCTGCACGCCCTGCTGCACGTCTGGCGGATCGTGCTCGGCGTCGTGCTCATGGTCGCCGCGCTCGGGGTCCAGGTCGTCGTCGGGGTGCGCTGGCGGCAGGGGCTGCGGCGGCGCGCGGAGGCCGACGCGCCCGACCCCGGCACGCCTCCCGGGAACCAGGCACCGGCGGACCGCTAGACTCGTCGCGGTCGTGCGTGCCCTCGGGCGTGCGCGACCACCCTGGCCCAGTCACGGGGCGTAGCTCAGCTTGGTAGAGCGCCCGCTTTGGGAGCGGGAGGTCGCAGGTTCAAATCCTGTCGCCCCGACCAGGTCCACTCGAACGTCAACCAACAGGAGTACATCCCTTGGCCACCAGCACCGTCGACAAGGTGAGCGACACCCGCGTCAAGCTCACCGTGAACGTGACGCCGGACGATCTCAAGCCGAGCATCGACCACGCCTACAAGCACATCGCCGAGCAGATCAACATCCCCGGCTTCCGCAAGGGGAAGGTCCCGCCGGCGATCGTCGACCAGCGCGTCGGCCGCGGCGAGGTCCTGAACCACGCCGTCGGTGACGCCATCGACACCTTCTACCGCCAGGCGGTGGAGGAGCAGGAGCTGCGCATCCTCGGTCGCGCCGAGGCCGACGTCGCCGAGCTCCCGAACGTGAAGGACTTCTCCGGCGACCTCGTCCTCACCTTCGAGGTGGACGTCCGTCCGGAGTTCGACCTGCCGAACTACGGCGAGTACGAGCTCACGGTCGACGCCGTCGACGTCTCCGACGACGAGATCGAGGAGGAGCTGCAGAACCTGCGCACCCGCTTCGGCACGCTCGTCACGGTCGACCGTCCGGCGAAGACCGGCGACTTCGCCCAGATCGACCTGACCGCCACCATCGGCGACGACGAGGTCGACTCGGCCACCGGCGTCTCCTACGAGATCGGCTCGGGCGACCTGCTCGAGGGCATCGACGAGGCGCTCGAGTCGCTCACCGCCGGTGAGTCGACCACGTTCGAGTCCACGCTGGTCGGTGGTGACCGCGAGGGCGAGACCGCGCAGATCGCCGTGACCGTCACCGCCGTCAAGGAGCGCGAGCTCCCCGAGGCCGACGACGAGTTCGCCCAGATCGCCAGCCAGTTCGACACCATCGACGAGCTCAAGGCGGACCTGAAGGAGCAGATCGCGAAGTCCAAGACCTTCGGTCAGGGCGCCGCGGCTCGCGACAAGCTCGTCGAGAAGCTCATCGAGGACGTGAACATCCCGATCTCGGAGCAGCTCATCGAGGACGAGGTGCACCGTCACCTCGAGCAGGAGAACCGTCTCGAGGACGAGGAGCACCGCAAGGAGGTCTCCGAGTCCAGCGAGAAGGCCTTCCGCTCGCAGATCCTCCTCGACGCCATCGCCGAGAAGGAGGAGATCCAGGTCTCCCAGGAGGAACTCACGCAGTACCTCATCCAGGCTGCGGCGCAGTACGGCATGGAGCCGGCCGAGTTCATCAAGGTCATCGACCAGAACGGCCAGATCCCCGGCATGGTCGGCGAGGTCGCCCGCTCGAAGGCGGTCGCGACCGTCCTCGCCAAGGTGACCGTCAAGGACACCAACGGCGACGCCGTCGACCTCTCCGCCTTCACCGCCGGTGTGGCGCAGGAGTCGGACGCCGACGAGTCGGCTGACGAGACCACCGAGGCCGACGCGAAGTAACGCGACGCGCTGACGGACGGGAGGCACGGTGCCAGCTGGCACCGTGCCTCCCGTCCGTCGTCCCGGCACCATCCGACCGCCCAGAGCGAACAGGCGCGAAGTGGTGCGTTGCACCCGATAAGTTCGACATCAAGCGACAACTGAACGGGAGCTTTTCCATGGCCGAAGCGACACTGAACCCCAGTGTTTTTGACCGCCTTCTGAGAGACCGGATCGTGTGGCTCGGCTCTGAGGTCCGCGACGACAACTCGAACGAGATCGCAGCGAAGCTGCTGATGCTCGCCGCCGAGGACCCCGAGAAGGACATCTACCTCTACATCAACTCGCCCGGTGGTTCGATCACCGCGGGCATGGCGATCTACGACACGATGCAGTTCGTGCCGAACGACATCGTCACCGTGGGCATCGGCCTCGCGGCCTCGATGGGGCAGTTCCTGCTCTCGTCGGGCACCCCGGGCAAGCGCTACATCACCCCGAACGCGCGCGTGCTCCTGCACCAGCCGTCCGGTGGCTTCGGCGGCACCGCTGCCGACATCCAGACGCAGGCCAAGGTCATCCTCGACATGAAGCAGCGGATGGCGGAGCTCACGGCCGAGCAGACCGGCAAGTCGATCGAGCAGGTCCTCAAGGACAACGACCGCGACAACTGGTTCACGGCGCAGGAGGCCCTCGAGTACGGCTTCGTCGACCACCTCCGTGCCTCGTCGATCGAGGTCATCGGCGGCGGCGGAACCGTGGGCGACGGCGAGACGCCGACGTCGGCGGCCGAGCCCGAGTCCAACTGACCACCACCGAAGAGAAGGAAACGAGAATGCACCTCCCCATGCTCGGTGGCGCGCAGAACGTCCCGGCTCCGTCCGATCGCTACATCCTCCCCAGCTTCGAGGAGCGCACGGCCTACGGCTTCAAGCGGCAGGACCCGTACGCGAAGCTCTTCGAGGACCGCATCGTGTTCCTCGGCGTGCAGGTGGACGACGCGTCCGCCGACGACGTCATGGCCCAGCTGCTCGTGCTCGAGTCGATGGACCCGGACCGCGACATCGTCATGTACATCAACTCGCCCGGTGGCTCGTTCACCGCGATGACGGCGATCTACGACACGATGCAGTACATCCGCCCGCAGATCCAGACGGTCTGCCTCGGCCAGGCGGCCTCGGCCGCGTCGGTGCTCCTCGCTGCCGGTACCCCCGGCAAGCGTCTCGCCCTGCCGAACGCCCGCGTGCTCATCCACCAGCCCGCCGTGCAGCAGGGCGGCGGCCAGGCGTCCGACATCGAGATCCAGGCGGCGGAGATCCTCCGCATGCGCACCTGGCTCGAGGAGACGCTGTCGAAGCACTCCAACAAGACGCCGGAGCAGGTCAACAACGACATCGAGCGCGACAAGATCATGTCCGCCGAAGAGGCTCTGGAGTACGGCCTGATCGACCAGGTCCTCACGAGCCGCAAGAACCTGCCGGCGCTCGTCAAGTAGCACCGCACCGCACGGTCGAAGGCCCCGGACCCGCTGGTCCGGGGCCTTCGTCGTTGCCGATGCACGATACGGTATTCCGTATGCTGATGTTCTCCTCCTGGTCCCGCCACCGGAGCGTCGTGCGGCTCGCGGCTGCCGGGCTGCTCGTCACCCTGCTGGGTTCCACCGGCGTCCTCGCCGCTGGCGACGGTGCTGCAGCGGTCGGGTCGTCCGAGCAGCGATCGACGGACGTCGTGGACGTCACCGCGGACCCCGCCCGGGTCGGACCCGGGGCCGTGTCGGACTGGATCCGCCTGGTGCCGTCGTCGCTCGTGCTCGGCGAGCTCCGCGTGACGGCACCACCCGGGACGACGATCGTCTGGGCGGACGCTGACGTCCGGCCCCTGGAGGGCTCGATCGCGTCGGACGGGAGCTCGGCGACCTGGGTGGGCAGGAACTCGTGGTCGGAGGGGTGGCGCGTGCCGAAGGTCCGGCTCCGTGTCAGCCCGGAGACCCCGCCCGGTCGGACCTCCGGGTCGGTCCGCGTCGTGGACCCCGAGGGCGGTGCCGTGGTGGCGACCGGAACCCTGCCGGTGGACGTGACCGCGCCGGACGTGGCCATCCCGGTCGAGCGCACGCCGCTGGGTGTGGGCACCGAGTCCGGGTGGATCGCCGTCGTCCCGGAGCGGACGGTCGCTGGTGTGCTCACCGTGACGGCGCCGCCCGGGACGAGCATCACCGCCGCCGATGCGGACGTCCGTCCGCTCGCGGGGCGGATCGCCGAGGACGACTCCTTCGCCACGGTGGCCGGGCGGCTCGCCGATCGCGATCTCCGACCGTTCTTCGAGCAGTGGGGCATCCCGATCGGCGAGCAGGCCGCGGCCGACCTTGCGCAGCGTCCCGCACTCCAGCGGGCGATCTGGGAGAACGTGGACACGTCGACGGACCGTCCGGAGCACGTCCTGCCCGAGGTGGGTACCCCGGTCGGCGCGATCGTCGGTGCCCCCGAGGTCGTCGTCGGGCAGCGGCACTTCCCCGATGTGCCCGTCGAGGGGATCGGCAGCAGTGACGGTGCGCCCGTGTCCGTCGGTGCCACGACGGTGTCGGCGGTCGACCAGGGGTACGGGAGCATCACCGTGGAGCTGGTGGACCCCCGCGGACCGCGGGAGGTGATCGACGGGACGATCCGTGCCCGGGCCGGGAACCTGGTCGACCTCCTCGGGCAGAAGGACCGCCCGGTCGCGCGGCTCGCCATCCTGCCCGAGGACCACGAGCTCCGGCTCGTGCCCCGCACGACCTACCAGGCCCACTCCTCGTGGGCCGGGCGCGAGTACATCGGCATCGAACTGCGGTCGGCCGACGGCGAACGGTCGCTCGGCGACTGGTCGATCAAGGGTGACGAGACCGCGTACCCGCTCGCCGACCGGTTCGACGCGCACTGGCAGGAGGGGCAGATCCTGGTCATCCGGCACCAGCAGCACGACGGGGTGTTCCCCTGGCGGGACAGCGAGCGGATGCCCGCTTCGACCGACCTCGTCCAGCGGTTCCGGATCGTCGACGGCGGGCTCGTGCGCGATGACGGCGTCTTCACCGCCGTGAGCATCGCGTCGCCCGAGGACGGTGCCGACACCGATCTCCGCCCGGTCCTGACGGGGCACGGGGAGCCGGGGAGCGCGGTCGTCGTCCGCCGGAAGGACACCGACGACGTGCTCGGCGAAGGGCACGTCGACCACCGGGGGGAGTGGACGATCGAGCTCGACTCGGACCTCGAGGAACGACGACAGACCCTCGTGGTGACGCAGTACGGTCCGGGTGACGACCCCGGGACCGTGTGACGGCCCGCCGTCCGGCCCCGGTCAGTCCTCGTCGTGGTCGTCAGCCGCGGGTGCCGGTCGGCGCCGGAGCAGGAGCAGGACCGCGACGACGACGCCGGCCAGGACGATCCCGCCGGCACCGATGAAGAGCGCGTCCGTCGCACTCGAGTCGTCGCCGGCGGCCTCGCTGCCGTTCGTCGAGCCCGGGGCGGGGCTCGACCCGTCACCGGTCGCGCACGTCGCCGGCGTCGCGGAGCCGCGGTCGGGCGAGAAGCCGGCCGGCGCCTTCCACGTGAAGTCGTAGCGGTCGGAGACGGTGTGGCCGTCGGCGGAGACGATCTGCCACTCGACCTCGTACCTGCCGGAGCTCCCGAGGGCGGCCTTCGTGGTCATCGACGGGCCGTCCACGGAGACGCAGCCGTCCTCGTGGTACCTCCCGTCGGGACCGATCACGCGGAAGGCGAAGCCGGAGTCCGAGCCGCCGATGGCCAGCAACCGGTCGTTCGTCGTGATGTCGAAGCGGTCCGGGAGCTCGGTGAGCGTCCCGCCCACCTCGGGCGTCGAGGACACGAGGTAGTTGTGCGCGCTGGCGGGGGCGGCCAGGCCGAGGACCGCGCCGCCTGCGACGGCGAGGGCCGCGGCGGTCGCGGCCACGGGCCTCCAGGCCGGACGTCGGACCGTCCAGGACCGGCTGCCGCGCGTCGGACGCGATCCGAGGGTCACTTCGATGCGTCCCGGCGACGCGTCGCCGCGACCGCGACGACCAGTCCGACGGCGCCGACGACCAGGCCGCCGAGCCCGAGGAAGCGACCGACGAGGTCGGGCTGCGCCGCGGTCGTGCCGGTGTCGCTCGCGGTGGCGGTGGTGGCGTCGTCGTCGTCGCCCTGGGTGGTGGCGGCGGTCAGCACGATCGAGGGCGCGGGGTGCTCCGGCTCGGCCTTCCCGGACTCCTGCGCCTGGTCCCAGTCGACCGAGCCGCGCTCGCAGGTCTGCACCACGGGGAAGGACACCCGGTCGCCGGGCTTGCCGTCCGGCAGGGAGAACGACAGGGCGAAGGTGTCGCGCTCGTCGGCGGGGAGCGGGGTCTTCGCGGTGTAGGTGACACTCGTGACGCGCTCGGCGCCGGCCTCGGTCTCCTCGTCGCTCGCGGTGCCGCTCGACGGAGCGGTGTACGGCTCGGTGGCCTTCGTGATCGTCCAGTTCGGGTTGACCGTCGGCGTGACCTCGATGACGGACTCGGGCACCTGGAAGACGAGCTTCGTGGTGGGGGAGCCGTCGCATCCGTGCGGCACCGAGAATGTGGCCGTGGTGTACGAGTTCGCCGCGGTGGAGGTCGCGTCGGCCTCGACGTGGGCGCTGGCCGCAGCGGCGGTGCCGAGGACGATCGCGGCGGTGACGCCGAGGGTGCCGGTACCGAGGAGGGCGAGTCGCTTCGTCATGGGGTCCTTCCGACCTCTACAACTTGTAGAGGAACCGGAGTCACCGTACCAGGTGTGCACGCCCTGGGCGAACGTGCCGGGACAGGCCGGACGGCGTCGCGGTCGGTGTCACCGGATGCGGTTAGAGTCGATCCATCGGGCGGGTCACCAGCCTGCATCGGTCGACCGCACCGGTCATCCGCACCGGTCATCCAAGGAGGGCACCGACATGGCACGCATCGGAGAGAGCGCTGACCTGCTGAAGTGCTCCTTCTGCGGCAAGAGCCAGAAGCAGGTCCAGCAGCTCATCGCCGGACCGGGGGTGTACATCTGCGACGAGTGCGTCGAGCTGTGCAACGAGATCATCGAGGAGCGCCTGGCCGAGGCCGGCGAGGACACCACCGGCGGCGACTTCGACCTGCCGAAGCCCCGCGAGATCTTCGACTTCCTGCAGGAGTACGTCATCGGGCAGGACCCCGCGAAGCGTGCCCTCGCCGTGGCCGTCTACAACCACTACAAGCGCATCCGCGCGCAGGGGCAGATCACCGCCGCGGAGGACCGCGACGACGTCGAGATCGCCAAGTCGAACATCCTGCTCATCGGTCCGACCGGCTGCGGCAAGACCTACCTGGCCCAGACGCTCGCGAAGCGTCTGAACGTGCCGTTCGCGGTCGCCGACGCGACTGCCCTGACCGAGGCCGGCTACGTGGGCGAGGACGTCGAGAACATCCTCCTCAAGCTGATCCAGGCCGCGGACTACGACGTCAAGCGGGCCGAGACCGGCATCATCTACATCGACGAGGTCGACAAGATCGCGCGGAAGGCCGAGAACCCCTCGATCACGCGCGACGTCTCGGGCGAGGGCGTGCAGCAGGCGCTGCTCAAGATCCTCGAGGGGACGACGGCCTCGGTCCCGCCGCAGGGTGGACGGAAGCACCCGCACCAGGAGTTCATCCAGATCGACACGACGAACGTGCTGTTCATCGTCGCCGGGGCGTTCGCAGGGCTCGAGGACATCGTGTCCTCGCGCGTCGGCAAGCGCGGCATCGGGTTCGGCGCGCCGCTCCACAGCCCGCTCGACCAGCAGGACCTCTTCGCGGACGTCCTGCCGGAGGACCTGCACAAGTTCGGTCTGATCCCCGAGTTCATCGGGCGTCTCCCCGTCGTCACCACGGTGTCGCAGCTCGACCAGTCGGCGCTCATGCAGATCCTGACCGAGCCCAAGAACGCGCTGGTGAAGCAGTACCAGCGGATGTTCCAGATCGACGGGGTCGAGCTCGAGTTCGACCGCGGCGCGCTCGAGGCCATCGCCGACCTCGCCGTGCTGCGGCAGACCGGTGCCCGTGGTCTCCGCGCCATCCTCGAGGAGGTCCTCGGGCCGGTCATGTTCGACGTGCCCTCGGACGACGACGTCGCACGCGTGGTGATCACGCGCGAGTCCGTGCTCGAGAACGCGGCGCCGACGATCGTGCCGCACCCGCGGGCAAAGCGCGTCGAGAAGTCCGCGTAGCTCGCGGTTCGCGAACGGCCCGGTCCCCTCGGGGGTCGGGCCGTTCGTGTGTGTGGGGGGCGCTCCGTGCGGATGCGTCCGGTCCGTGCCGTCCGTCCCGTCCCTCCCGCCCGGGATCGAACCACGAACACGACGTCGAACCAGCAGGGTGCCCTGGTTCGACGTCGCATCCGTGGTTCGACACCAGCGGTTCGGACGTCGGGCCGCGGGACCGCCGGCCCGCCGGCCCGCGGGCCCGCGGGGCCGCGGGGCCGCGGTGCCGCCGCCCCGCCGCGCGCCTACTCCAGCCCGCGGCGACGCAGCAGCGGGCCGACCTCGGCGTCGCGCCCGCGGAACGCGCGGTAGGCCTCCAGCGGGTCCTGCGCCCCGCCGACGCCGAGCACCTTCGCCGCGAACCGCGCCCCGGCCTCCCGGGACAGCCCGCCGTTCTCGCGGAACCACTCGACGGTGTCGGCGTCGAGCACCTCGGACCAGATGTACCCGTAGTACCCGGCGTCGTACCCGCCCGAGAAGGTGTGCGCGAAGTACGTCGACGAGTACCGCGGCGGCACGGCGTGCACGTCCACCCCGGCGTCCGTCAGGGCCTGTCGCTCGAACGCCTCGACGTCGGTGACCTCGGCTGCTGCCGCCGCGGACAGCCGGTGCCACGCCTGGTCGAGGAGCGCCGCGGCGAGGTACTCCGTGGTCGAGAAGCCCTCGTTGAAGCCGGCCGAGTCGCTCAGGCCGAGCACGAGCTCCGGCGGCAGCGGCGCACCGGTCTCGTGGTGCTTGGCGTAGTTCGCGAGCACCGACGGCCACGACACCCACATCTCGTTCACCTGCGACGGGAACTCGACGAAGTCACGTTCGACGTTCGTCCCCGAGAACCGCGGGTACGTCGTCCGGGCGATGAGTCCGTGCAGCGCGTGCCCGAACTCGTGGAAGAGCGTCTCGACCTCGTCCTGGATGAGGAGCGTGGGGGACCCCGCCGCCGGCTTCGCCACGTTGAGGTTGTTGACGACGACCGGCAGCGTGCCGAGCAGCTCGGACTGCTCGACGACGGGGTTCATCCACGCGCCACCGCGCTTGCCGTCCCGCGTGTACAGGTCGAGCAGGTAGAGCCCGACCGGTTCGTCGTCGTCCGAACGCACCTCGAAGACCCGGACCTCGTCGTTGTAGCCGTGCAGGTCCGGACGCTCGGTGAACGTCAGCCCGTAGAGCGCGCCGGCCGCGTGGAAGACGCCGTCGCGCAGGACCCGGTCGGCCTCGAAGTACGGCCGGAGCGCCGAGCTGTCCGCGGCGAACTGCTCGCCGCGCAGGACCTCGGTCGCGTACGCCCAGTCCCACGCCTCGACGTCGAAGCCGACGGTGCGGGAACGGACGGCCCGCTCGTCGTCGGCGTTCGCCGTCGCGGCCGGCACGAGCGACGACAGCAGGCCGTCGACGGCCTCGGGCGTCCGGGCGGTCTCGTCCGCGGTGACGACGGCGGCGTGGTTCGGGAACCCGAGCAGTTCCGCGCGCTCGGCGCGGAGGCGCACGATCCGCAGCAGCACGTCCCGGTTGTCGTGCTCGTTCCCGCGGCGCCCGCGGGAGCGTGAGGCCCGCATCATCCGCTCCCGGAGCCCACGGTCGGTCAGCGACGCGAGCCACGGGTGCCCGGTGTACAGCGGCAGGGTGATCAACCACCCGTCGAGCCCCCGGTCGCGAGCGGCCCCGGCAGCGGCGGACCTCGCGCCGTCGTCGAGCCCGTCGAGCTCCTGTTCGTCGGTGACGTGCACGGCGAGGTCGTTGGTGTCCTCGAGCAGGTTCCGCTCGAAGGTCGTGGTGAGCGTCGAGAGCTCCTGGTTGATCGCGGTCAGGCGCTCCTTGCCGGCTTCGTCGAGTCCGGCGCCGGCGAGCGTCATCTCGGTGTGGGTCCGCTCGACGAGACGGCGGTCCTCGTCCGTCAGGTCGGCCCGGTCGCCCAGGGCGGCACGCACCGCGTCGACGCGCGCGTACAGCCGGGAGTCGAGCGTGATCGCGTCACGGTGCGCGGCGAGCAGCGGGGAGACCTCGGCCTCGAGGTCGTGCAGCTCGGGCGTCGAGTCGGCGGAGGACAGGGTGAAGAACACGTGGGAGACGCGCGTCAGCAGCTGCCCGGAGCGCTCGAGCGCCACGAGCGTGTTCTCGAAGGTCGGGGCCTCGTCCGAGGCGGCGATCGCCTCGACCTCGGCGCGCTGCTCGGCCGTCCCGGCGTCGAACGCGGGGCGGAAGTGCTCGAGCCGGACGTCGTCGAACGGCGGGAGGGCGTAGGGGAGGGTGCTCGGTTCGTCGAACGGGGTTGCCATGGTCCCCACACTACGGACGGGAGGAGCGCGGCGGCCCCGCCACGCGCCTCCCGTCCGTCACCTGGTCGCGCGCTCGCCCCGTGGGCCGCGCGGGCCGTCAGCGCGTCGCGGCGTCGATGAGGGTCGCGGCGGCACGGCGCGCGTGCCGCGCCGGTGCGGTGTCGCCCGCGATGGCCGCCGTGGTCTGCGCCCCCTCGGCGAGCAGCGCGAGCTGCGCGGCGAGCTCCTCGGCGGTCTCCGCGTCGGCGACGACGTCGGCGGCCAGCCCGGCGACGTAGCGCTGGAAGGATTCCTTGTGTGCCCGTGCGATCTCCGCCACCGCGGGGGAGGTCCCGCCGAGCTCCCCGAAGGCGTTGATGAAGCCGCACCCGCGGAACGTGTCGTCGCCGAACCACTGCTCGAGGAAGTCGTACATCACGAGGAGTCGGTCCCGCGGAGCCGTCGCAGCCGCGACGGCCGCGGTGATGCCCTGCTCCCACGTGGCGTGCCGCCCGGCGAGGACCGCGGCGATGAGCTGGTCCTTGCCCGGGAACGCGGCGTAGAGCTTCTTCAGCGAGACGCCGGCACCGGTCCGGATGTCGTCCATGCCGACCGACTGGAACCCACGGGCGGCGAAGAGCGCGTCGGCGGTGGCGCGGATGCGCTCGCTCGTCTCCTGGTCCACGGCGTTCGCCAACGGTCGTCCTCCCGATCCCGTGCGGCGGTCGCTCCGAGCAGACGGGAACGGCCGTTCCCGAGTGTACCGGGGTCCGCTCGCTGCATCGCGACCGCGGTGCATATACTGAACATGTGATATTCCAAGCAGCAGTCGCGACGGGCGCCCTCCCGCGACCCCATCGGTGGATCGAGCGGCTCGTCGATGCCCCGGACCTCCGCACCCGCCGGGTCCTCCGCGCCGCCGCACTGTCGTTCCCCCTGGTCGTGACGGCCTGGAGTACCTGGTACGACGCACTCGCGGCGCGGGAGGCGCCGGACGCCGGGCAGCTGCTGGCGTTCCTCGCGGGCGGGCTGTCGCTGTACCTGGTCCGGCGACTCCCCGTCGTCCCGAGCGTGGTCGCACCCCTCGTGTGGGCCGCCACCGGGTCGTGCTCCTTCGTGATGGTGATGGCGGTCGTGCTCGGTGCCCGCCGTCCGCGGGGGTGGCTGCTGGTCCTCGGTGCGTACACGGTCCTGCACCCGCTCGGCCTCGTCCCCGTGCCCTGTTCGTTCCGAGCCGGGCACGTCGCGCTCCCCGAGGAGACCGCGCCGCTGCTCGGGGTCGTCCTGCCCGCGCTGGTCGGCGGTGCCGTGGGGGAGGCCTCCCGGTTGGTCGCGCTGCGTGAGGACCGCCTCCGGCTCGCCGCCGAGGTGGCCGCCGCCCGGGCGGCCGACGTCGTCGCGCACGAGCGGCTCCGCCTGAGCCGCGACATGCACGACCTCGTCGGTCAGAACGTCAGCCGGATGACCCTGCACGCGAGTGCGATCGCCGCGCGCAGTGCCGACGCCGAAGCCCGGTCGCTGGCGACCAGGATCGCGGACACGGGCGCGGACCTCCTGGAGGACGTGCACTTCGTCGTCGGACTCCTGCGCGACGGCGCGGACGGCGCGGACCGCGCGACCGGCGCGGACGCCGCCGACGGCGCGCACGTCGCGTCGTCGAGCGGCCCGGACATCGGGACCGGTCCCCGCGCACGGTCGTCCCGCTCGTGGCAGGAGTCGATCGACGCGGCGGAGCGCGACGGCACCGTGGTCCGCCGGCACGGACCCGCGGCCGGCCCGATCGCCCGGACGGCCGGGCTCGACGACGCATCGAGCGCCGTCCTGGACGCCGTGCTCGCCGAGGCCCTCCACAACGCGACGAAGCACGCCCCCGGGGCGGCGGTGGACGTCCGCGGCGAGATCTGGCCCGACCTCGTCCGGGTCCTGGTCGAGAACCCCGTCACGGACCACGCACCGGCACTGCCGAGCGGGGGCCACGGACTGGCGGTCGCGGCGGAGCGCGCGGCGTCGGTCGGCGGACGCGTGACGCACGGCGTCGTCGGAGAGCGCTTCCGGGTGACCGTCGAGGTGCCCCGGTGATCCGTGTCCTGCTCGTCGACGACGACGCCGACGTCCGGGCGAGCATCCGGCTCGTGCTCGAGTCCGAGCCGGACATCGTCGTGGTCGCCGAGTGCCCGGACGGGGAGCGCGGGGCGGCGGTCGCCCGTCGCCTGCGGGTCGACGTCGCACTCGTGGACCTCCGGATGCCCGGCGGACTGGACGGCATCGCGACGACCGGGCTCCTGCGGGCGCTCGAGGTCCCGCCCCGCGTGGTGGTGCTCACCGCCTTCGAGCACGACGACGCGGTGCTCCGCGCGCTCGAGGTCGGCGCGTCGGGGTTCCTGCTGAAGGGGGCTCGCCCGCACGAGCTCGCGGCCGCGGTTCGGGACGTCGCGGCCGACCGCTGCGTGCTGGCACCGGCGGTGGCGTCGGCGGTGGTGGCGCGAGCGGTGACCCGCCCGACACCGACCCGCCCGACGGCGGTCGGACCGGTGGCGGTCGGATCGATGGCGGTCGGCACGACGGCGGTCGCGGACGCCGGACCGGGGGCCGACGACGACCTCGCCGACCTCACCCCGCGGGAGCGGGAGCTCGCGGTCGCCGTCGGCGAGGGGCTGACGAACGCACAGATCGCTGCACGGCTCGGCGTCACGCCGGCCTCGGCCAAGACCTACGTCTCGCGGCTCCTCGACAAGCTCGGTCTGCAGAACCGGACGCAGCTGGCCATCACGGCCCACCGCGCCGGGCTCGTCTGACCCTCGGAGCGGAGGAGTCCCGGGCGGACCGCCCGGTTCAGTCCTCCTCCGGCGCGTCGTCCGGGTTCGTCACCTGTGCGCGCCCCGCGGCGTCGAGGTGGATCGACGTGCCGTCGTCGAGCTCGACGATCGGCTTGCCCTCGAGGAAGGTGAGCGTCCACCGCCAGGTCGACGCGTCGACCGACTCGGCCGCCAGCTCGTCCTCGACACCGCGCACGGCGACGACGACCGTCTCCGGCAGTCGCGACGGCGGCTCCCCACCCACGTTCCAGCGCGTGCCCAACTGCATCCGTGCCTCCAGTCCGTCCCGATCCGTCGTGTCGCAGGCCGGACCGCGGGACGGTCCGGCCTGCTCCCGTGACGCTACGCCTGCTGCTCGGCGAGCTCGATCTCGGTGACGGCGAGCTCCTCGCCGTCCGTGAACGACAGGTTCTCGATGCGCCCGACGGCTGCCAGGTCGACCGCCGCACGCTCGATGAGCGCACGCTGCTCGGCCGGGGCCGACACGACGGCGCGCGTCACCGGCGTCTTCTGCGAGGCCTTCGCGGCGGTCTTCGCACCGCGGATGCCGATGAGCGCCTGCCCGACGGCTGCCAGCAGGCCCGTCGGAGCGGCCTGCGTCGGCAGTTCGGCCGTCGTCGGCCAGGAGGCGCGGTGCACGCTGGTCTCGTGGGTCCAGGCCCACACCTCCTCCGTCGCGAACGGGAGGAACGGTGCCAGCAGCCGCAGCAGTGCGTCGATCGCGGCCCGCAGCGCCAGGACCGCACTCGCCTGCGTCTCGTGCGTCGCGTCGGTCGCGGTGCCGTAGGCGCGCTCCTTGACGAGCTCGAGGTAGTCGTCGCAGAACGTCCAGAAGAACCGTTCGGTGACCTCGAGCGCGCGGGCGTGGTCGAAGCCGTCGAAGGCCGTGGTGGCCTGGTCGATCACACTCGCGAGCTCGGCGAGCATGTCGACGTCGAGCGCCTCGGTCACGCTCGTGGCCCCGCTCGGGAGCTCGAACCCGTAGACGAACTTGGCGGCGTTGAGCACCTTGATCGCCAGGCGTCGGCCGACCTTGATCTGCTTCGGGTTCTGCGCGTCGAAGGCCGCGTCCGTGCCGAGCTTCGACGAGGCCGCCCAGTAGCGGACCGCGTCCGCGCCGTGCTGCTCGAGGATCGACAGCGGCGTGACGACGTTGCCCTTCGACTTCGACATCTTCTTGCGGTCGGGGTCGACGATGAAGCCGGAGATGCTCGCGTGCTTCCAGGGGGCCACGTCGGCCTCGAGCTGGCTGCGGAGCACCGTCGTGAAGAGCCAGGTGCGGATGATGTCCTGCGCCTGCGGGCGGACGTCGTACGGGAACACGAGGTCGTACAGCGCCGGGTCGGTCTCCCACTTGCCCGCGAGCTGCGGCGTGAGCGACGAGGTCGCCCACGTGTCCATCACGTCGAGTTCGCCCTGGAAGCCGCCGGCGACGCCGCGCTGGGACTCCTCGTAGCCGGGGGCCGGCTCGGATGCGGGGTCGACCGGGAGCTGGTCCTCGGTCGGGACGATCGGCTGGTCGAACACCGGGTTGCCGTCGGCGTCGAGCGGGTACCAGACCGGCAGCGGCACGCCGAAGAAGCGCTGGCGCGAGATGAGCCAGTCGCCGGACAGGCCGCCGACCCAGTTGTCGTAGCGGACGCGCATGAAGTCCGGGTGGAACGCGATCTCCTCGCCGCGCCGGTGGAGCGTGCTGCGGAGCTGCTCGTCGCGGGCGCCGTTGACGATGTACCACTGGCGGGTCGAGACGATCTCGAGCGGCTTGTCGCCCTTCTCGAAGAACTTCACCGGGTGGTTGATCGTCTTGACGTCGCCGACGAGCTCGCCGGACTCGGTGAGGGCGTCCACGAGGACCTTCTTCGCCGAGAACACCGTCTTGCCGGCCATCTCGGCGTAGAGCTCCTTGCCGCGGGCGGACTCGATCCAGGTCGGCTCGTCCGAGCGCACGCGGCCGTCGAAGCCGATGATCGCGCGGTTCGGCAGCTGGAGCTCGCGCCACCACACCACGTCGGTGGTGTCACCGAAGGTGCAGACCATCGCGATGCCGGCGCCCTTGTCCTGCTGCGCGAGGTGGTGCGCGAGCACCGGGACCTCGACGTCGAACAGGGGAGAGCGGACGGTCTTGCCGAACAGGTCCTGGAAGCGCTCGTCGTCCGGGTGGGCGACGAGGGCCACGCACGCGGGGAGCAGCTCGGGGCGGGTGGTCTGGATGACGACGTCCTCGCCGCCGTCGGTGCGGTGGAACGCGAGGCCGTGGTACGCGCCGGGCATCTCCTTGTCCTCGAGCTCGGCCTGGGCCACCGCGGTGCGGAACGTGACGTCCCAGAGCGTCGGGGCGTCGGCCTGGTAGGCCTCGCCGCGCTCGAGGTTGCGGAGGAAGGCACGCTGCGCGCTCGCGCGGGAGGTGTCGTCGATGGTCCGGTACGACTGCGTCCAGTCCACGGACAGGCCGAGCGTGCGGAAGAGGTGCTCGAACTGCTGCTCGTCCTGCACGGTCAGGCGCTCGCACAGCTCGATGAAGTTGCGGCGCGAGATCGGCAGCTGGTCGGCGGCCTTGGCGGACTTGCCGTCGCCGCCCTCGAACGGCGGGACGAACGCCGGGTCGTACGGGAGCTGCGGGTCGCAGCGGACGCCGTAGTAGTTCTGCACGCGACGCTCGGTCGGCAGGCCGTTGTCGTCCCAGCCCATCGGGTAGAAGACGTGCTTGCCGCGCATGCGCTCGTACCGGGCCTTGAGGTCGGTGTGCGTGTACGAGAACACGTGGCCGATGTGCAGCGATCCGGAGGCGGTCGGCGGCGGGGTGTCGATCGAGTACACCGCGTCCTTCGTCGCGCTGTCGCGGTCGAAGCGGTAGGTGCCGTCCTGCTCCCAGACCGGGCCCCAGACCTGCTCGAGTCCGTCGACGGTGGGCTTCTCGGGCATGGGCTTCGACATGGCGGGGCCTTTCGATCGATGTGTGCGGCACCGAGTCCGTGGTGAGGTGCCTGAGTGACACGCAGGACGTGCGTGGTGAGCACATCGTAGCGGGCCGTCGCGTCGGAGCGCTCCATCTGCTAGGCTGTCGGAGTTTGTCCGGCGGACGCGGTTTCCGTCAGGACTGCACAGTCGCTCTCCGCCGGACGCCCGAAGGCAAGACACAGCACTACCGGAGGAACGAACTTGGCACCGAACGAATCCCACCAGCACGGCGATCGGCCGTTGCGCACGAAGGCCGCCGCGAAGCGTGCACGCCGCAAGCTGACCGAGGACGACGTCACCGTCGTCGAGGAGTCGCTGCTCAAGCGTGCCGTCGCCGCCGCGGCACTCGGCAACGCGATGGAGTGGTTCGACTTCGGCATCTTCGCGTACCTGACCGTCACGATCTCGAAGGTGTTCCTGCCCGAGGGCGACCCGACGTCGAACCTCGTCGCGACCTTCGGCTTCTTCGCGGCCGCGTTCATCGTCCGTCCGATCGGCGGTGCCGTCTTCGGCCCGATCGGCGACAAGATCGGCCGCCAGAAGGTCCTCGCGCTGACCATGATCCTCATGGCCGCCGGCACGCTCATGATCGGCCTCATCCCCTCGTACGACACGATCGGGTTCTGGGCACCGGTGCTGCTCCTCGTCGCGCGCTTCGTGCAGGGCTTCTCGACGGGCGGTGAGTACGGCGGCGCCGCGACGTTCATCGCCGAGTACTCGCCGGACAAGCGCCGCGGGTTCATGGGCTCGTGGCTCGAGTTCGGCACGCTCGCCGGCTACGTGCTCGGCGCCTCGATCGTCACGGCCCTGCAGTACGCCCTCCCCGAGGACTCGTTGCTCAGCTGGGGCTGGCGCATCCCGTTCCTCGTCGCGGGCCCGCTCGGGCTCATCGGCCTCTACCTGCGCCTGAAGCTCGAGGAGACGCCCGCGTTCCAGAAGCAGCAGGAGCAGGCGGCCGAGCGCGAGTCGCAGAAGACGCCGTTCCTCAAGCTCTTCGCCGAGAACTGGCGGTCGCTCCTCATCTGCATCGGTCTGGTCCTCGTGTTCAACGTGACCGACTACATGCTGCTGTCGTACATGCCGACCTACCTCGAGACGAACCTCGGCCAGAACGCGACGTTCGGCCTGATCCTCATCGTCATCGTGATGATCCTCATGATGGTCGTCATCACCTTCGGCGGCCGTCTGTCCGACAAGTTCGGTCGACGTCCGGTCCTCGCCGCGGGCTGCATCGGCTTCATCCTGCTGTCGTGGCCGGCGCTCAAGCTCGTGCAGTCCGGCACCGGTGCCGGCGTGTTCTTCGGGCTGCTGATCCTGGGGCTCGTGCTCGTCACGTTCACCTCGACCATGCCGTCGACGCTCCCGGCGCTCTTCCCGACGATCATCCGCTACGGCGCCCTCGCCATCGCCTTCAACGTCTCGGTCTCGCTGTTCGGCGGCACCACGCCCCTCGCGACCCAGGCGCTCATCGCCGGGGCGAAGGACGCCGGCCTGTCGTGGGCCGAGGACATCCCCGCGTTCTACCTCATGCTCGCAGCCGTGATCGGGCTCGTCGCCGTGTACTTCACGAAGGAGACGGCTGCGACGCCGCTGATGGGTTCCGGCCCGACGGTGGCGCACGAGGACGAGGTCGCCGGCGTGATCGAGGACTACAACGACCCGAGCTCCGAGCTCGCGCAGTCGGACTGGGCGAAGGACTTCTCGACGAGCGAGATCCCGATCATCTCGGGTGACGCCCCGAAGCAGGAGACCACCGGCTCGTAGCCGCGTCGGCGGCCCGTCCACGAGACTCGGCCCTGCGGACTGTTTCGTGACGGGGGACCCGCGAAACCGTCCGGGGGGCCGAGTCTCGCGTCGGCTGCAGCTGCTCAGACGCCGGCGGTCAGGCGGGCGGAGGCCGTGAGCAGCCGCTCGGTCGCCGGGTGCTCGGGTGCGTCGAACACGCGGGACGCCGGCCCCTGCTCGACGACCCGGCCCTCGTGCACGACGAGCACGTCGTCGGCCATCCGGCGCACCGCCCGGAGGTCGTGCGACACGAACAGCATCGCGACGCCGGTCTCGTCGCGGAGTCGCTCGAGCAGCGTCAGCACGGCGTCCTGCACCGTCGCGTCCAGGGCCGTCACGGGTTCGTCGAGCACGACCACCTCGGGTGAGCTCGCCAGCGCCCGGGCGATCGCGAGCCGCTGCCGCTGCCCGCCCGACAGCGTGCGCGGGGGACGGGAGCGCAGCGCTGGGTCCAGCCCGACCTGCCGGAGTGCCGCGCCGACCCGGTCGGCGAGCGCACCGGTCGCCCGGCGTGCACCGCCGTCCGTCAGGGCGTCGGCGAGCACACGCTCGACCGTCCACCGCTCGTCGAACGTCGCCCCGGGGTCCTGCACGACGGCGGCCACCCGGTGCCGTCGGTCCCGGCGCTCCCGTTCGGGCAGCGGCACCCACGGTCCACCGTCGAGCGTCACCGTGCCGGCGTCCGGGGTCTCGAGCCCGAGCAGCATCCGCGCGACCGTGGTCTTGCCGGAACCGGAGGCACCGATCACCCCGGTCACCCGACCCGGACGCACCGCGACCGCGAGGTCCTGCACGGCGGGGACCCCGTCGAACACGCGGGTCAGCCCCACGCCGTCGAGCACCGGCGGGCTGTCCGTCGCCGGAACCGGGGCCCGGGAGCGGTCGGCGCCCGAGCGCGCAGCCCGCACCAGCGCCCGTGTCGCGGGGTGCGCGGGCGCGTCGAGGACCGCCGCGACCGGGCCGTCCTCGACCACCGTGCCGTCGTCCACGACGACCACGCGGTCCGCCCACCCGGTGACGAGCCCGAGGTCGTGGGTGATGACGAGGAGCCCCGCCCCGCGCTGCTGCGCCGCACGCAACTGCTCCATCACGGTCACCGCGACCGCCGCGTCGAGTGCGGTGGTCGGTTCGTCCGCCACGACGAGGGCCGGCGAGGCCACGGTCGCCGCGGCGATGAGCGCCCGCTGCCGCATCCCGCCCGACAGCGTGCCCGCGAGCCGGCCGTCGGTGGCCAGCGCCGGGTCGAGCCCCACGGCCGCCAGCGCCTCGCGCACCGCCTCGATCCGGTCGACGGCCCGCAGGTCGGTGTGCAGGCGCAGGGCGTCGGCGACCTCCCGACCGACGGGGCGGAGCGGGTCGAGGGCGCCGAGGGCCTCCTGTCCGACGTAGCCGACGGTCGAGCCCCGGAGCCGCCGCCACCGGCGTTCGGACAGCCCGCGGACGTCGGTGCGGTCGAGGTCGAGCCGGTCCGCGCGGACGACCGCGCCCGGTGCCGACAGCCCGAGCGCCGCCCGGGCGGTGACGGTCTTCCCCGAGCCGGACGCGCCGACGAGGGCGACGCACTCGCCGGCGTCGACGTGCAGGGTGACGTCGTGCACCAGCGTGGCACCGCCGATCGTCACGGTGAGCCCGCTGACGTCGAGCACGCGAGCGGTCGCCGTGCGCTCCGTGCCTTCCTTGCGCTCCGCGTCGCCCGTGCTCACCGTGCGGCCCCCGCTCGTCGCACCGCGCGTCCGAGCACCGTCACGGACGTGGCCAGGACGACGATCGCGAGCCCGGGGAACGTGCTCATCCACGGCGCGGTCAGCAGGTAGGTGCGACCGTCCGCGAGCATCGCGCCCCACTCCGGCGCCGGCGGCGGCGTCCCGACACCGAGGTAGCTCAGCGCCGAGGCCCACACGACCGCCTGCCCGACCCCGAGGGTGGCGACGGCGACGACGGGCCAGAGCGCCGCGGGCAGCACGTGGCGGAACAGGATCCGGCCGGGCGGGCGTCCCTGCAGCACCGCCGTCTCGACCACCTGCGAGGACCGCGCGGTGCGGACGAGTGCGCGGACGATGCGTGCGTACCCGGGTGCCGTCGCGAACCCGACCGCGAGCGTCGCCGGCACCGGTCCGGGCCCGGTCACCGCGATGACGACGAGCGCGACGAGCAGGAGCGGCAGGGCGAACGCCACCTCGGTGAGCCGACCGACCACCGCTTCGACGAGCCGTCCGCCGAGGCCCGCGACCGTGCCGAGCACCACACCCGTCGCGCCGCCCACCAGGGTGGCCACCACCCCGACCACGAGCGACGCGCGCGTCCCGGCGACCACCCGCGTCAGGACGTCGCGTCCGGACTCGTCGGTGCCGAACGGGTGCGCCCCGCTCGGCGCGGCCAGGGCGTCCGCCGGGTGCACCGCGAGCGGGTCCCCGCCGCCGAGCAGCGACGGCCAGACGGCCGCCACCACCGCGACGGCGACGACGACCGCGGCCACCAGCCCCGCCGGCCCGAGCGTCCCCCCACGAGACCGCTCGGACCGTGCCGTGGCCGGCGTCGCACCGGCCTGGAGGCCCGGGTCGGCGATGCCGCTCACCGTGCGCCCGCCCCGTGGTGCGTCCCGACGTGTGCCCGGCCCCGCCGGCGCGGCGCGGTCCGCTCGCCGGGGCGGCCGCCGGCCCGCGGGTCGACCAGGCGCTCGACGAGGTCCGCGACGGCGAGGACGACGACGTACGCAGCGGCGGACACGAGCGCGATGCCGACGACGAGCGGCATGTCCCGCTGCGTGACCGCGGTCACCAGGGCACGGCCGATGCCGGGCAGCGCGAACACCGACTCGACGACGACCGCGCCGGACACCAGCGACCCGAAGGCCCAGGCGGACAGGGCGATGCCGGGCAGTGCCGCGTGCCGCAGCAGGTGCCGACCGAAGAGTCCCGCCCGCGACTCGCCGCGACCGCGGGCGGCCAGGGCGAACGCCGAGCGCTGCGCGTCGACCACGCCGTCGCGCACGGTCTCGGCGAGGTACCCGGCGACGGGGACCGCGACCGTGAGCACGGGCAGCACCCAACCTCGTACGGAGCCGTCCGAGACCGCCGGCACCCAGCCGAGTGCGCTCGCGAAGACGACGATGAGCACGCTGCCGAGCCAGAAGTGCGGGACGACGCTGGCCGTCACCGTGATCGCGCCGGTCAGGGCGGCGGCGACGCGGCCGCGCTGGGTGGACCACCACGCGGCGGCGATCGCGAGCACCCAGGCGACGACGAGCCCGGCCACCGCGAGCGTCAGCGTCACCGGGAGCTGCTGCGCGAGGAGCGTCGACACCGGGGTGCGGAAGGCGTAGGAGTCGCCGAGGTGCCCGGTCGCGAGTCGGCCGAGGAACACCGCGTACTGGACGAGCACCGGCCGGTCGAGCCCGTACTCCCGGCGGACGGTGTCGACCGCCTCGGCCGAGGCCTGCGAACCCGGACCACCGAGGATCGCGAGCGCCGGGTCACCGGGGACGAGCCGGATCGCGACGAAGACGATCGTCGCGACGGCCCAGAGCACGCCGATGCCGCCGGCCGCTCGGCGGAGGCCCCACAGGACCCATGCCGAGCCGACGGCGGACCGGTGCTCGCGTGTCGGACGCAGGGGGTGCCTCCCGGCCGGTGGGCTCGTCAGCGCGCGATCCACGCCGTGCCGAACCACGGTGTGGAGACCGACGTGGTCTCGATGCCGTGGACGGTCGACCGGTACAGGAAGTGGTTCTGCTGGTCGTAGAGCGGCAGCACGGTGCCGCTGGCGAGGATCCGCTGCTGGGCCTGACGGTACAGGTCTCCGCGCTCGTCGGCGTCGGCGGTCGCGGCCGCACGCTGCAGGAGGTCGTCGACCGTCGGGTCGTCGAGCTGCGCGAGGTTCGCGAAGTAGCCCGACGGCGCCGGCGTGATGCTCGCGCTGTCGTAGAGGATCCGGAGGACGTCGGGGCCGACCTTCGTGTACGGCGCACTGACGACGTCGTACTCGTTCGCGGCGAGCGCGGCGTACCAGCTCGACAGGTCGAGCTCCTCGAGCCGGACGTCGAACCCGACGGCCTTCTCGGAGGCCTGGACCTGCTGGAACAGGCTGCGTTCGGCGGGCACGGACTGGTTCGTCGACACCGGGAAGGTCACGGTGAGGCGCTCGCCGTCCTTCTGGCGGATCCCGTCGCTGCCGACCTTCCAGCCGGCCTCGTCGAGCAGGCGCTCCGCGGTCGTGGGGGAGTACTCGAACAGCGCCGGGTCGGAGTACCCGTCTGGCTCGACGCTCGACAGCACCGAGTACGAGCGCTTCGCGGTGCCGAGGAACAGGCTCTCGAGGCCCGGGTCGATCTCGGCGCCGGCGATGAAGGCCTTGCGGACCGCCTCGTCGCGGAACACCCCGTGCCCGGAGTTCAGTTCGAGGCGGTTCGAGGCGCCGGGGCGCGGCGCGTCGAGGTCGCGGATCGCGCCCTTGGTGGACGCGGCCTTCAGCTGGTCGGGCTGGGCGTTGTCGATGACGTCGACCTGGCCCGCCTGCAGCGCCGCGTAGCGCGAGGTCGAGTCGGGCAGGAAGCGCCAGGTGATGCCGTCGAGGCGGGGCTCCGTCGACCCGGAGAGCGGCGTGTACCGGGTGTTCTTCCCCAGGGTGACGCGGTCACCGTGCTGCCACTTCGTCACGGTGAACGGCCCGGTGCCGACCGGGGACTCGCAGTTGGTTGCCTGCGGACGCTCGAGCGCCTTCGGGGACTCCATCCCGACCCACGGCTGCGAGAACGACTCGAGCAGCGCGCTGTCCGGACGGCTCAGGGTCAGCGTCACCGTGTGGTCGTCGGTCGCGGTGGCCTTCGTGATCGACTGCAATGCGAGGTAGCCCGTGCTCGACGCGGTCGTCGGGTCCTGCACGTGCTCGATGTTCGCGACGACGGCGGCCGCGTCGAACGGGGTGCCGTCCGAGAACGTGACGTCCTTCCGCAGGTCGAAGGTCAGGGTCCTGCCGTCGCCGCTGGTCTGCCAGTCGGTCGCGAGGGCGGGGCTCGGCCGGCGGTCGCGGTCGAGGCTCGTGAGCGTCTCGATGTACTGCGTCGACAGCAGGGCCTGCGGGTAGTTGCCGCCGACGTGCGGGTCGAGGCAGGTCGGCTCCGCGTCGCCCGAGGCGTACGTGAGGGTGCCGCCGCTGACCGGCGTGCTGTCGGAGGTGGCCGCGCCGCCACCGGTGCAGGCGGTGAGGGCCAGCAGGACCGCGGAGGCGCCCGCGGCGGTGAGGAGGGCGCGGGCGCGTGATTTCTGTACTCGGTCCAAGATCATGGCGCGTCGAGTCTAGCGGTTTACTGAGGGCATGGACGAGACGATGCGCCGCGGTGGCCGCCCCCGACGCTCGAGCGCCGGGGTGCTCGCCGACGCGGCGGCCGAGCTGTTCCTCGAGCAGGGCTACGGACGGACGACGGTCGACCACATCGCCGCCCGGGCCGGCGTCAGCCGTGCGACCTTCTTCAACTACTTCGGCGCCAAGTCCGACGTGCTCTGGCTCGAACTGGACGCCGCGGTCGCCGACGTCCCCGCGTTCCTGGCCGCGTCGACCGAGCGGAGCCCGGTGCGCGCGGTGGAGGAGGCGCTCGTGGCGGCCGCCCGGGCGCACGACCCGGAGCGCGTGCCGTGGGCGATCGCGCAGGCCGAGGTGATGGACATCGGCACCGAGCTCGTCGCGAGCGTCGCCGCGCGGGTGATGGCGCAGCACGGGGCGGTGTCGGCGTTCGTCGGTTCCCGGACGGGGGAGCGCCCGACGGCGCTCTGGCCGCAGACGGTCTCCGGAGCGCTGCTCGGGGCGGCCGCGGCGGCGTTCGGGGTCTGGGTCGCCGACGGGGTCGGGCGACGCTCGCTCGTGGAGTACGTCGGCGCGGCGCTGACACCGGTCGCGGCGGGGCTCGACGCGCGCTGACCGGGCCGCGGTCGAGCCCTACGCCCGGAGCGTGCCCGCGCCGCCGGACGCGACGTCCTCGACCGTGCCGTCGCGGACGATCGCAGGGACCTCGCCGTCCCCGCGCGCCGCGAGCGACGCATCGCCCGGGATGCTCAGCGTGAGCACCGCCTCCTCGATGTACTGACTGGTCTCCAGGGACTCCTCGACCCGACGCAGCCGAACGGCGACGTGGTCCTCGTCCTCGTTGCCGGTCAGGTCGACGGCGGCGACGAGGAACACCCGCGACGGACCGACGAACTCGAGGTGCAGGTACGTGACCCGCTCCACCTCGTCGCGGCGGAGCAGCTCGGTGAGGACGGCGTCCTCCAGCTCGGGCGAGGTGGCCTCGCCGACCAGGAAGCGGCGGTTCCGCTCGATGAGGACGATCGCGACGACCCCGAGCAGCAGCCCCACCGCGATGGAGCCGATCGCGTCGAACACCGCCAGGCCGGTGACCTGGTGGAGGAAGACCCCGAGGAACGCGATGACGAGACCGACGAGCGCGGCGGCGTCCTCGGCGAAGACGGCCCGGAGCGTGGGGTTCGACGACTGCAGCACGTGCCGGAGCACCGGCACGCGGCGCTTCGTGGCGGCACCGTGCGCCTGGCGGTAGGCCTGCAGGAAGCTCGTGCCCTCGAGGACGAACGCGATCGCCAGCACGACGTAGTTGAGGACGACGTCCTCCGCGGGACCGGTCTCGCCGAGCTCGGTGATCCCGTGCCAGATCGACACGACGGCGCCGGCGGTGAAGAGGCCGAACGCGGCGAACATCGACCAGATGTAGGTCTCGCGTCCGTAGCCCAGCGGGTGCTTCCGGTCCCGTTGCTTCGCACCCCGGCGCTCCGCCACGAGCAGGAAGACCTCGTTGCCGGTGTCGGCCCACGAGTGCGCGGCCTCGGCGGTCATCGACGCCGATCCGGTGAGCATGGAGGCGACGGTCTTGGCGACGGCGACGAGCAGGTTGGCGGCGAAGGCGATGACGACGGTGAGCAGGGAATCCGGACGGTCCTGCTTCTCGGACGAGGGCATCGCTCCAGCATGCTCCGACTCTTGTAGACTCGTCCCACCAGGCGTCGAACCGGCCATCACCGGGGAGCCTCCGGAAGAACGCGGCAGCACCACCGCCGTCAGTAGAACCGGGCGGACCGGACCGCACCCCATCCGGCGAACGAGCGGTCGGTCGCAGCGCGAGCAGCGGCCGGCAAGCGAGGTGGTACCGCGGAGCACGCTCCGTCCTCGTGGCAGACGACCCCGACCACAGGAGCCATGCGGTGCGCTACCCCTTGAACTCGAACGCCGACGGCGTCACGCCCTCGCCGAGCTTCCCCGCCGTCGAGCAGGGGATCCTCGCCTTCTGGAAGGGCGACGACACCTTCCAGGCGTCGATCGACCAGCGCGAGGGCTGCACCGAGTGGACGTTCTACGACGGCCCGCCGTTCGCCAACGGCCTGCCGCACTACGGTCACCTGCTGACCGGCTACGCGAAGGACGTCTTCCCGCGCTACCAGACCATGCGCGGCAAGCAGGTGCACCGCCGCTTCGGCTGGGACACCCACGGCCTGCCCGCCGAGCTCGAGGCGATGCGCCAGCTCGGGATCACCGAGAAGCACGAGATCGACGACATGGGCGTCGACGTGTTCAACGCGGCCGCCAGGAAGTCCGTGCTGCAGTACACCGACGAGTGGCAGGCGTACGTCACCCGCCAGGCGCGCTGGGTCGACTTCGAGGACGACTACAAGACCCTCGACGTCACCTACATGGAGAGCGTCCTGTGGGCGTGGAAGCAGCTCTGGGACAAGGGTCTGGCGTACGAGGGCTTCCGCGTCCTGCCGTACTGCTGGAACGACCAGACCCCGCTGTCGAACCACGAGCTGCGCATGGACGACGACGTCTACAAGATGCGCCAGGACCAGTCGGTCACGGTGTCGTTCCCGCTGCAGGGTGCCCGCGCCGCCGAGCTCGACCTGACCGGGGTCCGCGCTCTCGCCTGGACGACGACCCCCTGGACGCTGCCGACGAACGCGGCGCTCGCCGTCGGTCCGGAGATCGCGTACGCGGTCGTGCCGGCCGGGCCGGGAGGCGCGGCTGACGGTGGCGACGCCGGTGCGGCCCGGTACCTCCTGGCTTCGGACACCGTGGCGGCCCACGCGAAGGACCTCGGCTACGAGTCGGCCGACGACGCGCTCGCCGCCGTGCTCCGCACGGTCGCCGGCGCCGAGCTCGACGGCGTCGAGTACGAGCGGCTGTTCGACTTCCTGGCGGAGGCCGAGGGCTACGAGCACGCCTGGCGCGTGCTCGTGGCCGAGTACGTCGAGACGGGTGAGGGCACGGGCATCGTGCACCAGGCCCCGGCCTACGGCGCCGACGACCAGGAGGTCTGCGCGGCCGCCGGCATCCCGGTCGTGCTCTCCCTCGACGAGGGCGGCCTCTTCACCGCGCAGTTCGGTGACGTCGCCGGCATGCTCTGGTCCGACGCGAACAAGCCGCTGACGAAGGCCGTGCGCGACATGGGTCGCCTGCTCCGCCAGGCGTCCTACGAGCACAGCTACCCGCACTGCTGGCGCTGCCGCAAGCCGCTCATCTACAAGGCCGTCTCCTCGTGGTTCGTCCGCGTCACCGAGTTCCGCGACCGGATGGGCGAGCTCAACCAGGACGTCAACTGGGTGCCGGACAACGTCAAGGACGGCCAGTTCGGCAAGTGGGTCGGGAACGCCATCGACTGGTCGGTGTCGCGCAACCGCTACTTCGGCACGCCGATCCCGGTGTGGGTGTCCGACGACCCGGCGTACCCGCGCCAGGACGTCTACGGCTCCCTCGAGGAGCTCGAGCGCGACTTCGGCCGGCTGCCGCTGAACGCCGACGGCGAGGTCGACCTGCACCGTCCGTTCATCGACGACCTGACCCGCCCGAACCCCGACGACCCGACCGGGCAGTCGACGATGCGCCGCATCTCGGACGTGTTCGACGTCTGGTTCGACTCCGGGTCGATGCCGTACGCGCAGGTGCACTACCCGTTCGAGAACCGCGAGTGGTTCGAGGAGCACAGCCCCGCGGACTTCATCGTCGAGTACATCGGGCAGACGCGCGGCTGGTTCTACGTCATGCACGCCCTGTCCACGGCGCTGTTCGACCGCCCGGCCTTCCGGAACGTCATCAGCCACGGCATCGTGCTCGGCTCGGACGGCCAGAAGATGTCGAAGTCGCTCCGGAACTACCCGGACGTCTCCGAGGTCTTCGACCGTGACGGTGCCGACGCCATGCGCTGGTTCCTCATGTCGTCGTCGGTCATCCGCGGCGGCAACCTCGTCGTGACCGAGGAGGGCATCCGCCAGGGCGTCCGCGAGTTCCTGCTCCCGCTGTGGTCGACGTACTACTTCTTCACCCTCTACGCGAACGCGTCGGGCGACTCCGGGTACCAGGCCACCCGGCGCACCGACAGCACCGACGTGCTCGACCGGTACCTGCTCGCGAAGACCCGCGTGCTCGTCGCCGACGTCACGACGCACCTCGACGCGCTCGACACCCCGCTCGCGGCCCAGGCCGTGCGCGACTTCGCCGACGTGCTGACGAACTGGTACGTCCGGCGTTCGCGCGACAAGTTCTGGCTCGGCGCGGCGTCCTCGCCCGAGGCGCAGGCGGCGTTCGACACGCTCCACACCGTGCTGGAGACGCTCACCCGTGTCGCCGCGCCGCTCGCCCCGCTCGTCACCGAGGAGGTCTGGCAGGGCCTGACCGGCGGGCGCAGCGTGCACCTCGAGGACTTCCCGTCGCCCGACGAGTTCCCGGCCGACGACGCCCTCGTCGCCGCGATGGATCGCGTGCGGGACGTCGCCTCGAAGGGCCTCGCGCTCCGCAAGGCCACCGGACGGCGCGTCCGTCTGCCGCTCGCCACGCTCACCCTCGTGGTGCCGGACCCGTCCGCGATCGAGCCGTTCGCGGACATCCTGCGCGACGAGCTCAACGTGAAGCGGGTCGTGCTCGAGCAGCAGGAGGAGTCCTCGCTCGGCCGCTACGGCATCGAGCGGAAGCTCACCGTCAACGCCCGTGCCGCCGGTCCCCGGATCGGCAAGCAGGTGCAGCAGGTGATCCCGGCCGCCAAGAAGGGCGACTGGGTCGCGACCGAGTCCGGCGTCACCGTCGGCGGCGTGGACCTCGTCGAGGGCGAGTACACGCTCGACCTCACCGTGGCGGACGAGTCCGTCGCGGTGGCGTTCCTCGACGGCGGCGGCTTCGCGGTGCTCGACACCGTGACCACCCCGGAGCTCGAGGCCGAGGGGCTCGCCCGCGACGTGGTCCGCGCCGTGCAGCAGGCCCGCCGCGACGCCGACCTCGACGTCAGCGACCGCATCGCCCTGACCCTCCGGGTGTCTGCCGGCGCCGAAGGCCCGGTCCGCGAGCACGAGCAGCTCATCGCGGGGGAGACCCTGGCGACGAGCGTCGAGGTGACCACGACGACGTTCGCTCCCGGCGAGGGCTCGGACGTCGGCGACGGTGCGAAGGTGTCCGTGGAGGTGGCACGCGCATGAGCGACAGCAACGCGTACGACGACCACGACGACCCGACCGGGGACGGCATCGAGATCCCCGTCGGCCCGTCCGGCGACCAGACCCCGGCCGAGGCCCTGCCGTACGGCGGGGACGACGACGAGGTCCGGCGCGTCGAGGCGGCCCTGTACGCCCGGATCGGCGAGCAGGCCCCCGAGCTCCGACTGACCGCGACCCGACGTGCCGTCGAACTCCTCGGCGACCCGCACCTGGCGTACCCGGTCATCCACGTCACGGGCACGAACGGCAAGACGTCGACCGCCCGCATGACCGAGAGCATCGTCCGCGCGCACGGGCTCCGGACGGGCCTGATGACGAGCCCGCACCTGGTCTCGATCCGCGAGCGCATCGTCGTCGACGGCGAGCCGATCGCGCCGAGTCGGTTCGTCGAGAACTGGGACGACATCACGCCGATCCTCGCGATGACCGACCAGGAGCTCACCGACCGGGGCGAGCAGCCCCTGACCTTCTTCGAGGCGCTCACCGTCCTCGCCCTGGCGTGCTTCGCCGAGGCGCCGGTCGACGTCGCCGTGATCGAGGTCGGCATGGGCGGGGAGTGGGACTCCACGAACGTCGTGCAGAGCCAGGTGCAGGTGATCACGCCCGTCGCGATCGACCACGCCAAGCAGCTCGGGTCGACCGTCGCCGAGATCGCCCGCACGAAGTCCGGGATCATCAAGCCGTCGTCGTCCGTCGTGTCGAGCGCGCAGACGCCCGAGGCGCTCGCCGAGCTCGAGCGTGCGGCCGAGCTCACCGAGTCGACGCTCGCCGTCGAGGGCACCCGGTTCTCGGTCGTGTCGGACACCCCGGCGGTCGGCGGCCAGCTCGTCACCGTGCAGGGCATCGCCGGCCGGTACGACGACCTGTTCGTCCCGCTGTTCGGGCAGCACCAGGCGCACAACGCCGCGGTCGCGATCGCCGCCGTCGAGTCGTTCCTCGGTCGCGGGTCGCAGGCCCTCGACGAGGACGTCCTCGCCGAGGGCCTCGCCGCGGCGACGAGCCCCGGTCGCCTGCAGCCGATCGCACAGGAGCCGACCGTCGTGGTCGACGCCGCGCACAACCCGCACGGGGCCCGCGCCCTGGCCGAGGCGCTGCCGGTCGCGTTCCCGTCGGAGCACGTCGTCGGCGTCGTCGGGATCCTCGGCGACAAGGACGCCCGTGGCTTCGTCCGCGCGCTCAAGGACACCGTGCAGACCTTCGTCGTCACACAGCCGCCCGGCGACCGCGCCCTGGACGCCGACGCGTTCGCCCGCGTCGTCGTGGCCGAGGTCGGCGAGGACCGCGTCGTCGTCGAGCCGTCGCTCGAGCAGGCGCTGCAGGAGGCGCGCGACCTGGCGGACGAGGCGGACGCCGAGGACGCCCTCGTGCTCGTCGCGGGGTCCATCGTGATGGTGGGCAAGGTCATGGACCTGGTCCACGCGGAAGGGCTGCGTTCCGGGGGAGGCGAGGCGGAGTGACGGACGCACCCCGGGCCTCCCGGCCGGGCCGCCAGCCGCGCGTGCGGAAGCCGCGGCCGCAGCGCGGCGCCCGCGAGAGCCTGCTCGCCATCACCCTCGGACTCGAGGCCGTGATGTTCTTCTTCCCGATGCTCGTCGTGTACGGGAAGGGCACGCTGCCGCCGCTCGCGGCGTTCGGCGGCGGGATCCTCGCGATCATCGTCCTCGCAGCTTCCTCACGCCTGACGGGCAAGCCGGCCGGTGTATGGTTCGGGTGGCTGCTGCAGGCGGCCATCCTCGCCACCGGTTTCATCGAACCGTTCATGTTCGCGGTCGGCGCGGTGTTCCTGGCGCTGTGGGTGTTCTGCTTCGTCAAGGGCGGTCAGCTCGACCGGCAGAACGCCGCGTTCCGAGCCGCGCAGGGCGAGGACTGACGACCACCGAACCACAGGAGAACTGCGTGTCCGATCTCGAAGAGACCCTCGTCCTCGTCAAGCCCGACGGCGTCGCCCGCCAGCTCACCGGAGAGGTCCTCCGCCGGATCGAGGCCAAGGGCTACGAGATCGTCGACCTGAAGATGGTGACCGCCTCCCGCGAGCTGCTCGACTCGCACTACGAGGAGCACCAGGGCAAGCCGTTCTTCGAGCCGCTCGTCGAGTTCATGCAGTCCGGACCCGTCGTCGCCGTGCGCGTCGCGGGCAACGGTGTGATCCAGGGCTTCCGCTCGCTCGCCGGCACCACCGACCCGACCTCGGCGGCCCCGGGCACCATCCGTGGCGACCTCGGTCGTGACTGGGGCCTCAAGGTGCAGCAGAACCTCGTGCACGGCTCGGACTCCCCGGAGTCCGCCGCCCGCGAGCTCGCCCTCTGGTTCGCGTGACCCCCGGCCCCGACAGGATCCCGAAGCGATGACGAACAACGACCGACCGACCAAGAACGAGCGCCGTCAGCACGCCCGCGACGTCGCCCGCCAGCGCGCCGACGCGGAGAAGCGTCGCAAGCGCCGCAACAAGTGGTTCCTCCAGGGCGGCATCGGCCTGGGAATCGTGGCGGTCGCGGCCATCGTCGCGATCGTCGTGGTGAACGTCAACAACGGTGGCGGCTCCGTGTCGGCCGCCGGCCCGAAGAACATGGTCACCGGCGGCATCCAGTTCACCGGTGCCGACGGCAAGATCGAGCCGGTGACGACGGGTGGTGTCTCCGCCGACGGCACCCCGTCCCCGGTCCCGACCGCCGACAGCGACGGCAAGGTCAAGGTCGTCGAGTACGTCGACTGGGCCTGCCCGGTGTGCAAGCAGTTCGAGGGTGCCTACGCCGACCAGATCGCCGACTACGTGAAGAACGGTCAGGCGACGCTCGAGATCCACCCGGTCTCGATCCTCGACCGCAGCTACCTCGGGTCGCGCTACGCCAGCCGTGCCGCGAACGCCGCCATGTGCGTCGCGAACAACGAGCCGGACAAGTTCCTCGACGTGCAGACGCAGTTCTTCGAGAAGCAGCCGGAGGAGGGCACGAAGGGCCTGACGAACGCCGAGATCGCCGACCTGGTGAAGGCCGGCGGCGCCACGAGCTCCGCGGTCTCCGAGTGCCTGTCGAACGAGACGTACAAGGGGTGGGTCACGAAGGTGACGAACCAGGTGCTCGCCGACGAGAGCCTCAAGGGTCCGCAGGGCTTCGGCACGCCGACCATCCTCGTGAACGGGCAGCGCGTGAACACGCTCACCGACGTCGTGCCGACCATCCAGGCCGCCGCGAAGTAGTCGCTCCACGCCGTACGGCCCCGTACCCCCGCTCCCGGGGGTGCGGGGCCGTCGTCGTGCGCGGGGTCGCCGGGGTCTCTCGTGCGGGAGTCGGTCGGGCGCGCTCGCGTGCCTGGTCGTCCCGGGCGTGCCTGGTCGTTCCGGGCGTACCTGGTCGATCTGTCCGACCAGGTACGCCCGTTCTCGCCAGGTACCGCACCTGTCATGGGAAGGAACGGGCAGCGAGCACCCGCGGCGCGGAGGAGCGGGGTGGTCGAGGGACAGGGCCGCGGGCGCACGTGGTCGTTCCGGGCGTGCCTGGTGGGTTCGGGCGTGCCTGGTCGATCTGTCCGACCAGGTACGCCCGTTCCCGCCAGGTACCGCACCTGTCATGGGAAGGAACGGGCGCGCACGTGGCCGCCCGCGGGCAGCAGGGCGCGCGGCGCGGAGCGCCGGCCGGCGTCAGAGCGTGGTGAGGACCCGGGGGAAGACGATCAGGATGCTGACCACGATCACGGCGTAGTTCGCCAGCACGAGCGCCCACGAGTAGGGCAGCAGCGCACGCCCGAACCGCTGGAGCCCGGCGCCGAAGCGTCCCTGCGCCGCGTTCCAGGTCGTGAAGATCCAGAACATCGGGATCGTGACGCTCCAGACGAGCAGGCACCAGGGGCACAGGTAGCCGATGACCCACACGGTCTGGGTGAAGAGCCAGGTCACGAAGACCCAGGCGAGGAACACGCCCGCGTTGAACAGGACCCAGAACCACCGGTGTCCGTTCCGCATGCCGGCGAGCAGCATGACGCCCACGGCGATCGGGGCGACGAAGCCCATCACGCCCAGGAGCGGGTTCGGGAAGCCGAAGAGCGACCCCTGCCAGCTCGTCATCACCTGCGAGCAGTTCACGAACGGACTGACGTCGCAGGACAGCGCCTTCGACGGGTTCTCGTACTTCGCGAACTCGTCGATCACCAGGTTGAACGCGGCGAAGAGGCCGACCGCGCCGGTCACGACGAGGAAGACCGCCATGGCGACGGGGCGGCGGGGCGAGGTTGCGCTCGTGCTCACGCCGTCATCATCGCATGCCCGTTCCGGTACTTTCCTGGCACGTCGTGCGACAATGGCTGGAGTCGCGCGGCCGATCCGCGCGGCGAGAGAGCTTTCCGGGCGCAGCCCGGACGATCAGGTGCGGTGAGAGCGCGCCGTGACCGGGACTCGCGTCACCTGGGACGCCGAGCCGGACGGGCCGGGTGCCCGACACGGAACGGCCGAGGACCACAACCCCAGGGTGGTGCGCTCCGGTCGCAAGGAACGAACACGGGGACGTCGACGCCACCCGTGACAACCACAGAATTCCCGCCGTCCGACAGGGCGCGAGTGGGGCCGAGGAGTGCACCAGATCCATGGTGGAGCAGAACACCGACAACACGAACAACGAAGAAGTCGCACCGAAGCGCCGGGGACGCCTCTTCGGCAACCGCCGCGCGCGGTCCACCGGCCTGGAGGCCCGTGGTGATGTCGACGAGACCACCGCGGACGCCGAGACGGTCGCCGACGAGTCGATCGCGCCGACGGCGCCCGACGCCGTCCCGGCGTCGACGCCCGTGGCGGTCGAGCAGGTCGCGGTCGCCGCGACCGAGCCGCAGGACGTGTCGACCGTGACCGGCAGCCAGCCGGTCGTCGGGACGCCGCCGGTGTCCGAGGACTCGAGCCCCGCCGCGGTGACGCCCGTGACGGAGGCGACCCCTGCCTTCCGTCCGGAGCCTGCGTCGGCAGCCGAGCCCGTGTCGGCAGCCGAGCCGGAGGAGTCGGCCGCCGAGCCGTTCGTCCCGCGCGCGACCAGCACGCTCAGCCTGATCTTCCACGCGCCGGTCCTGCCGGACCTCCCGGTCCGCCCGGCCCGCGACGAGCACGACGACGAGGACGAGGACGACGAGCAGGGCGGCAACCGTCGCCGCTCGCGCCGCCGGGGCAGCAGCGCCGACCGCCAGGAGCGGGGCGTCCGCGAACCGCGCGACCACCAGGAACCGCGTCGTCGCGAGCCCGAGCTCATCACCGAGCCGCAGCGCATCAAGGGCTCCACGCGTCTCGAGGCGAAGAAGCAGCGTCGCCGCGACGGCCGTGACGCCGGTCGTCGTCGCACGGTCATCACCGAGGACGAGTTCCTCGCCCGCCGCGAGAGCGTCGACCGCCAGATGATCGTGCGGTCGAGCTCGTCGAAGATCGAGATCGGCGTGCTCGAGGACAACGTGCTCGCCGAGCACTACGTCACGAAGTCGCACAACGTCTCGCTCATCGGCAACGTCTACCTCGGCAAGGTGCAGAACGTGCTGCCCTCGATGGAGGCGGCGTTCGTCGACATCGGCCGCGGCCGCAACGCAGTGCTCTACGCCGGCGAGGTCGACTGGAACTCGGTCGACACCGGCAACCACGGCCGTCGCATCGAGGCCGCGCTCCGCCCCGGCGACAAGGTGCTCGTGCAGGTCACGAAGGACCCGGTGGGCCACAAGGGTGCCCGCCTCACCTCGCAGGTCTCGCTGCCCGGTCGCTACCTGGTGTACGTGCCGAACGGCTCGATGAACGGCATCTCCCGCAAGCTGCCGGACACCGAGCGCGCTCGCCTGAAGAAGATCCTCAAGGAGGTCCTGCCGGAGCACGCGGGCGTCATCGTGCGCACCGCGGCCGAGGGCGCGACCGAGGAACAGCTCACCCGCGACGTGCAGCGCCTGACCAGCCAGTGGGAGGCGATCCAGAAGAAGGTCGCGAACGGCCAGGCACCGGTCATGCTCCACTCGGAGCCCGACCTGCTCGTGAAGATCGTCCGCGACGTCTTCAACGAGGACTTCACGAAGCTCATCATCGACGGCGACGCCGCCCGCGGCACGATCGAGGAGTACCTCGACGCCGTCGCGCCGGACCTCAAGGACCGCGTCGAGATCTACGACGGCCCGGACTCCTTCGAGGAGTACCGCCTCAACGAGCAGATCGAGAAGGCGCTCGACCGCAAGGTCTGGCTGCCGTCGGGTGGCTCGCTCGTGATCGACCGCACCGAGGCCATGACGGTCGTCGACGTCAACACGGGCAAGTTCGTCGGCTCGGGCGGCAACCTCGAGGAGACCGTCACGAAGAACAACGTCGAGGCGGCCGAGGAGATCGTCCGGCAGCTCCGGCTCCGGGACATCGGCGGCATCATCGTCGTCGACTTCATCGACATGGTGCTCGAGTCGAACCGTGACCTCGTGCTCCGTCGACTCGTCGAGTGCCTGAGCCGCGACCGGACGAAGCACCAGGTCGCCGAGGTCACGTCGCTCGGTCTCGTGCAGATGACCCGCAAGAAGATCGGTGTCGGCCTCCGCGAGTCCCTCGACGAGGTCAACGCGAAGGTCAACGACAACAACGCGGACCCGGGGCCGTCGAAGAGCCGGCGGAAGGCCCGCGGGAACAGCGGCCCGAACGGCGGCAACGGCAACGGCAACGGCGCGTCGGGCAACGGCTCGCACGGGTCGAACGGCCAGTCGTCCCAGGCGCACCAGATCACCGAGGACGTCAAGAACGCGCTGTCCCGCATCGCGGCCTCGACGCTGCCCCACGACGAGGCCGCCGCCGGTGTGACCGGTGTCGCGGCTCCGAACGGTGGCCAGGCTCCCGCCGCGTCGACGGTCTCGCCGGTGTCCGCGCCGGAGCAGGGGACCGAGCAGGACGCGTCGACCCCCGCCGCCGACGGCCAGGGTGGCGAGCAGCCGTCCGGCTCGAAGCGTCGTCGTCGCCGTGGTGGCCGCGGCGCCGGTGCCCCGGGTGCGGAGCAGGCGTCGTCGTCGACCGACGAGCTGCCCTCGGCCGCTGTGGAGAAGACCGCTGTGGAGCCGACCGCTGTGGAGCCGACCGCTGCGCCCGAGCCCGCCGCCCGTGCGGACGTCCCCGCGGTCGCCGAGGCGACCACTGCCGACGAGCCGACCCGCGCGCCGACGAAGAGCGCCGCGCCGGCCCGACGTCGCGTGAGTTCGAGCGCTCCGGTCACCCCGACGGAGAACACGGTCGCGATCCTCGACATCCCCGTCGCGGTCACGAAGCGCGAGCCGCGGCCGGTCCGCGACGACGCCGAGTCGCTGCTCGACTCGGTGCTGCAGGCGCTCCCGGAGCCGAAGCAGCCCGGTCAGGGCCGTTCGCGGTCCCGGCGGGTGTCGTCCCCGAGCATCAGCGCGCCCGCGTCGTCCGGTGACGACGTGCAGGACGACGGCGCCGTGATCGTGGGGAACTGAGGTGACCGACCCGGGCGACCCGCGCGGACGGCAGCCGGACCGCGGGTTCTACGGTGCGGGCTGGTCGCAGCCCGCACCGCCCGGGCCGGGGCCCTCCGCCGGGAACGCCTGGGCGGGGCAGCAGGTCCCGCAGCAGCCCGCCGGGCAGCAGGTCCCGCACCAGCCGTACGGGCAGCAGCCCGGCGGGCAGCAGGCGCCCGGGCTCCGGCCGCGGGGACGGTCGGGGCGCAGCAGCGCGGACCCGCGTCGTGCCTTCGCACCGGGTGCTTCGGTCGCCAACACGACGGGCGCGCTCATCGCCGTCGTGTCCGTCGTGCTCGTCGAGTTCGTCTCCGGGGTCCTCGGACTGCTCGGGACGTCCCTGGTGGTGCACCCGTTCTCGACCTACGGCACCGGTGCGACCCTGCTCGGCAGCTTCGTCTCCGGCGTCTTCGCCTCGCCGTTCCCCTTCTACGCCGGGGCGTTCACGGCGCTGGCCTTCCTCACGCCGATCGCCCGCCGCAGCCCGCTGCCGACGGTGCTCCTCCGCGCTGTCCTCGCCGGTGCCGCCGGGACGGTCGCGCTCGCCCTCGTCGGGGTGTTCACCGGGTCGTGGGCGGCCGCCCGCACCGGCTCGGGAGCCCGGCTCGTCATCGACGTCGTCACCGCCCCGCTGCAGAACGGCGTCCCCTTCACCCTCATGCTCCTCGCGACGTCCACCGCGGCGTGGCTGTGGCTCGGCCGTCCCCGCGGACAGCGCGCGGGACAGCAGTCCGCTGCTGGCCGCCCCGGGACCGTGCGCCCGGCCGACGCGGTCCCGCCGTCGACCGTGCAGCCCGTACCGGGTCCGCCGCTGCCGCGGGACCCGGGGCCGTCCGTGCCGCCCGTGGGTGGCCAGCAGCCGGGGCAGCCCAACGTGGGCGGACAGCAGCCGGTCCCGGGACCGGACGACCGCTGGATGCCGCCGACCCGCTGACCGGACCCGTCCCGCCGGAGCGGGGCGTGCCTCCCGTCCGGCGCCGTCTGGACTCACCGTCGGGGCGCGACCTCAGTGCGCGCGCTTGTCCCGCTGCGCCACCCGCAGTCCGCTCGCGATGAGGCGGAGCACCAGCTCGCGCCCGGTGACGGCCGTGGCACCCGCGGCGACCAGTTCGTCGTAGCGCGCGAGGGGGACGTCGTAGTGGTCGTGGTCGAACGCCCGGCGGGGGATCCCGGCGCGTGCGGCGAAGGCGTGCAGCTCGTCGTAGGATCGGTCACTGACGAGGTGCGACCAGACGGTGTCGTGGGCGGGCCACGTCGGCGGGTCGATCAGCACGGTCACGCGGCAATGCTACGTGTGTCGCCGTTTGACCGGAGCCGGGGACATCGAGTAAACTCGATCCCTGGTGTCAGCGGGCCGTTCTGCCTGCGTCGCCGATCGGGCCCGGGCTCCGGGAGCCGCTCGTGCAGAAGTGGGCACCCGAGACTTCCCTCAAGCAGAGTACGTAAGGAATTCCACGTGGTTTACGCAGTAGTGCGCGCCGGCGGCCGTCAGGAAAAGGTCGAGGTCGGGACGATCATCACGCTCGACCGTGCCAAGGCCGACGACAAGGGCAACATCGACCTCGCCCCGGTGCTCCTCGTGGACGGTGACAAGATCACGTCGGCGGCCTCGGAGCTCGCGAACGTGACCGTCACCGCACAGGTGCTCGAGGACCTCCGCGGTCCGAAGGTCGTCATCCAGAAGTTCAAGAACAAGACCGGGTACAAGAAGCGTCAGGGTTTCCGCGCTGAGCTGACCCGCGTCAAGATCACCTCGATCGCGTAAGGCGGGAGTAGAAGATGGCACACAAGAAGGGTGCGAGCTCCACTCGCAACGGTCGTGACTCGAACGCACAGCGCCTCGGCGTGAAGCGTTTCGGTGGCGAGGTCGTCAACGCCGGTGAGATCATCCTCCGCCAGCGTGGCACCCACTTCCACCCGGGCGCCAACGTCGGTCGCGGTGGCGACGACACGCTGTTCGCCCTCTCGGCCGGTTCGGTCGAGTTCGGCACCAAGGGCGGCCGCAAGGTCGTCAACATCGTCAACGCGTAACACCAGCGACGACAGACTCTGCGGGAGGGGCGGGCCACGTGCCCGCCCCTCCCGTTCTTTCGTGCAACACCCGGCGGCACCGCTGCGACACCTCGTGGCCCCGCTGCAACACCTAGGAGTGGACCCATGGCGACCTTCGTCGACCGCGTGACCCTGCACCTCACCGCGGGGAACGGCGGCAACGGCTGCGTGTCGGTCCGCCGTGAGAAGTTCAAGCCCCTCGCCGGCCCGGACGGCGGCAACGGCGGCGACGGTGGCGACATCGTGCTCGTCGCCGACCCGCAGGTGACGACCCTGCTCGGTTACCACCGCTCGCCGCACCGTTCGTCGCGGAACGGCCAGCCCGGCATGGGCGACCACCGCAGCGGCGTGAGCGGTGAGACCCTCGAGCTGCCCGTGCCGATCGGCACCGTCGTGCACGACGAGGGCGGCGAGGTCCTCGCCGACATGACCGAGCCGGGCATGCGGGTCGTCGTGGCCCCCGGTGGCCAGGGTGGCCTCGGCAACGCGGCGCTCGCGACCACGAAGCGCAAGGCCCCCGGGTTCGCGCTGCTCGGCACGCCCGGGTGGACCGGTGACGTCAGCCTCGAGCTGAAGACCATCGCCGACGTCGCGCTCGTCGGCTTCCCGAGCGCCGGCAAGTCCTCGCTCATCGCCGCGGTCTCCGCCGCGAAGCCGAAGATCGCCGACTACCCGTTCACCACCCTGACCCCGAACCTCGGCGTCGTCGAGTCCGGTGACGTCCGCTTCACCGTCGCCGACGTCCCCGGGCTCATCGAGGGTGCCTCGGAGGGCAAGGGCCTCGGCCTCGAGTTCCTCCGCCACGTCGAGCGCTGCGAGGCGCTCCTGCACGTCATCGACTGCGCGACGATGGACCCGGGTCGCGACCCCCTCAGCGACCTCGACGTCATCCTCGGCGAACTCGAGCGCTACCCGGTGCCCGAGGGACAGACGCCGCTGCTCGAGCGTCCCCAGCTCGTCGCGCTCAACAAGGTCGACGTGCCCGAGGCCGCCGAGCTCGCCGAGTTCGTCACCGCCGAGCTCGAGGAGCGCGGCTACCGCGTCTTCCCGATCTCGACGGCGTCCCGGCAGGGCCTGCGCGAGCTGACCTTCGCCATGGCCGAGGTCGTCGAGCGCGCCCGCGCCGAGCGTCCCGCGGCACCGGAGCAGGAGCGCATCGTGCTCCGGCCGAAGGCGGTCGACGAGAAGCCCTTCACCGTGCGCGCCGAGGGCGGCGAGGAGCACCGCTTCTACCGGGTCCGTGGCGCCAAGCCGGAGCGCTGGGTCGTGCAGACCGACTTCACGAACGAGGAGGCGATCGGCTACCTGGCCGACCGGCTCGCGAAGCTCGGCGTCGAGGACGGCCTGTTCAAGGCCGGTGCCGTCGCCGGCTCCACCGTCGTGATCGGCGGCGACGGCGGCATGGTGTTCGACTGGGAGCCCACGCTCACCTCGACCGCGGAGCTCGTCACGAGTGCCCGCGGCACCGACGCCCGGGTCGGCGGGTCCTCGCGACCCACCCGCAACGAGCGCCGCGAGGACTACTTCGAGCGCATGGACGCCAAGGCGGCCGCACGCGCCGAGCTCGAGCAGGAGCGCATCTCCGGCCTGTGGGCCGACGACGACGAGGACTGATCCCGGCATGACCGACACGAGCGCGCGCACCGACCTCGGACCCGTCACCCGGCGGCAGGACGTCCCGCGTGCACGTCGGCTCGTGGTCAAGGTCGGGTCGTCGTCGGTCAGCGGGGAGAACACCGGGCAGATCGCGGCGCTCGTCGACGCGATCGCCGCCGCGCACGCCCGGGGGACCGAGGTGGTCCTGGTGTCCTCCGGAGCGATCGCCACGGGCTTCCCGTTCCTCGGACTCGAGGGACGGCCGGACGACCTCGCGACGCAGCAGGCGGCGGCGGCCACGGGCCAGAACGTGCTCATGTTCCGCTACCAGAAGGAACTCGACCGGCACGGGGTCGTCGCGGCGCAGGTCCTGCTCACCGCCGGCGACCTGCAGAACCCGACGCACCGGGTGAACGCCCAGCGCGCCGTGGACCGCTTGCTCGCGCTGCGGGTGCTGCCGATCGTCAACGAGAACGACACGGTCGCCACGGACGAGATCCGCTTCGGCGACAACGACCGACTCGCGGCGCTCGTCGCCCGGCTGCTCGGCGCCGATGCGCTCGTGCTCCTGTCCGACGTCGAGTCGCTGTACACGCGACCCCCCGAGCACCCGGACGCGGAGCCGATCGACGAGGTACCGTTCGGGGACGAGCTCGCCGGGGTCACGTTCGGGTCCACCGGGAAGGCCGGGGTCGGCACCGGGGGAGCGGGGACCAAGGTCGCCGCGGCACGGCTCGCGGCCGAGGCCGGCACCGCCGTGCTCGTGACGGCGACGGCGCTGGTGGACCGGGCGCTCACCGGCGAGCACGTCGGCACCTGGTTCCACGCGGCTCCGCGCGGCTGACGCAGCAGGCAGTGGCGAGCGGCCGGGAGGCGCGGTGCCGGTCCAGCGTGTGGCCAGACACCGCCACGTGGCCGAGACGCCGCCGGATCCGGGCCCGTCTCGGCGCCGCCGGACCGTCTCGCATTGAAGGTGGCGTCTCGTCGCCGTCACGACGGGCGTCACGATGCCGGCGGCGACCTATCATCGGACCATGTCGCCGACGGTCACCGCTCCCACGCTCACCGACAAGCTCGTCGCCGCCCGTGCCGCGTCGACCGCGCTGGCGACGGCCACGACCGCGGTCAAGGACCGGGCGCTCCGGGCCGTGGCGGCGGCCCTCCGGGACGGCACCGACGCGATCGTCACCGCGAACCACGACGACCTCGTGGCGGGCGAGGAGCGCGGCACGTCCTCCGGACTCCTCGACCGGCTGCGGCTCGACGCGGGACGGATCGACGCCCTGGCGGCAGCGGTGGAGCACGTCGTCGGCCTCACCGACCCGGTGGGGGAGCACGTGCGCGGCTCCCGGCTGCCGAACGGCCTGCAGCTCACCCAGGTGCGCGTGCCGTTCGGGGTGGTCGGGGCCATCTACGAGGCACGCCCGAACGTCACGGTCGACATCGCCGCCCTGGCACTGAAGAGCGGCAACGCCGTCGTGCTGCGCGGCGGGTCGGCGGCGCAGCGCACCAACGCCGAGCTGGTGGAGCGGATCCGCGCCGCGGTCGCCTCGGTCGGGCTGCCGGCGGACCTCGTGCAGACGATCGACGAGTTCGGGCGACAGGGTGCGACGGACCTCATGCGCGCCAGGGGCCTGGTGGACGTGCTCGTGCCCCGGGGGAGCGCCTCGCTCATCCAGACGGTGGTGACCGAGTCGCAGGTGCCCGTGATCGAGACCGGCGCCGGCGTCGTGCACGTGTTCCTCGACGCCTCGGCACCGCTGGCGCGCTCGGTCGACATCGTGCTCAACAGCAAGGTGCAGCGGCCGAGCGTCTGCAACGCGCTCGAGACCCTGCTCGTGCACGAGGGTGCCGCCGAGCGGCTGCTGCCCGAGCTGGCCGACCGGCTGCGCGCCGCGGGCGTCACCCTGCGTGGGGACGACGCCACCCGGACGATCGTGCCGGGCGTGCTGCGGGCGACCGAGGCCGACTGGGCGACGGAGTCCATGGACCTCGACCTCTCGATCCGCGTCGTGCCCGACGTCGACGCGGCGATGGCGCACATCGCGCGGTGGTCGACGCACCACACCGAGTCGATCGTCACGGACGACCTCGTCACGGCCGAGCGGTTCCTCGCCGAGGTCGACTCGGCCGTGGTGATGGCCAACGCCTCGACCCGCTTCACCGACGGCGGGGAGTTCGGCTTCGGTGCCGAGGTCGGCATCTCCACGCAGAAGCTGCACGCCCGCGGCCCCATGGGGCTGCCGGAACTGACGAGCACCAAGTGGATCGTGCGCGGGCAGGGTCAGATCCGCGGCTAGACTGGGCGGCGACTTCCCACCCGATCGAACGGAGCACCGGACCGATGACCTTCCTCGCTGAAGCCGCAGAGCACGCCTCCTCGGTCCCCGCGTTCGTCTTCCCGATGTGCGGCGCGCTCTTCTTCATCTTCCTCGGGTTCGTGACCTGGAGCTTCCGCGACGTCGCCTACCGCCACTCGCACAAGTTCGAGGCCACCCGCCACCACGAGACGGGTGTCGACGAGTTCGGTCACACCAAGCTCTGACCAGCCGCTCGATGCTCGAGAGCACGGGGCGCCCCCGCATCGGCGTGATGGGTGGCACGTTCGACCCGATCCACCACGGGCACCTCGTGGCGGCATCGGAGGTCGCCCGCGCCTTCGACCTGGACGAGGTCGTGTTCGTCCCGACCGGCCAGCCGTACATGAAGTCCGACGTCACCGACGCCGAGCACCGCTACCTCATGACGGTGATCGCGACGGCGTCGAACCCGATGTTCACCGTCAGCCGCGTCGACATCGACCGGCCCGGTCCGACCTACACGATCGACACCCTGCGGGACCTCCACGACCAGCGACCGGACGCCCAGCTCGTCTTCATCTCGGGCGCTGACGCCGTTCAGCAGATCCTCGACTGGAAGGACCACGATGAGCTGTGGGACCTCGCGCACTTCGTCGCGGTCACGCGGCCGGGGCACGACCTGAGCATCACCGGTCTCCCCGAGCGTGACGTGAGCGTGCTCGAAGTCCCCGCACTGGCGATATCCTCGACCGATTGCCGCGACCGGGTCAGGCGTGGCCACCCGGTCTGGTACCTGGTCCCGGACGGGGTCGTCCAGTACATCTCCAAGCACCACCTGTATCGGAGCGTTGCATGAGTTCGTCCGACGCGCAGCCGCCACTGTCGCGGCGCGAGGCGCGCGAGCGGGAGCGTGCCGCCGCAGCCGGCGGGCAGCCGGTCACGCCGCCGCCCACCGTCGCCGCCCCCACCACCGGCGAGGCCGACGGGCCGCGTCGCCCCGGCTCGCACGTCGCGCCGTCGCCGAGCGGACCGGCGCAGTCCGCCGTCCGCCCGGGCAGCGAGAGCGGGCCGCGTTCCGCGGGCACCGCTCCGTCCGCGGGCGTGTTCCCGCTCACGCCGGCACCCGCCTCCGCGACCGAGATCGTGCCGGGGACCGGGGGTCTCACCCGCCGACAGCTCCGACTGATGCGCGAGGCCGAGGGGCAGGCGGTCCAGCCCGTGCCCCTGCGTGCGCCGACGCCGCACTCCTCCGACCGCACCGTGCAGGACGTCATCGGATCCGTCGACGACCTGCACGGCGGCGCGCACGACGACCCCGCGCAGGAGTCGTCCGCCGAGCCCGAGCAGCTCGACGCCGCGACCGTGGCGCAGGCCACCGAGGCCGACGGCTCGCCCGACGCCGTCGAGCCCCTGAGCGAGGCCGCCGCACACGCCGAGGAACCGCGCCGGCACCGCTCGACGTGGGCGCCGCCGGAGGACGACGACGCGCAGGACCACGACGCGCAGGACCACGACGCGCAGGACCACGACGCCCAGGACCACGACGCGCAGGACCACGACGGCCAGGACGACGACGCGCAGGACGCCGGTACCGGGTCGGTCGCTGCGATGCCGACGACCGCTGTGCCGTCCTCCTCGACGCCCGTGGTCTTCCCGCTGTCGCTCGACGACGACACGAACGAGGTACCGGTCCAGCGGCCCACGCCCGCGACCGACGACCGGAACGGTCGCGACGTGCCGGAGGCTCCCCGTCTGCCCGCCGCGTTCCAGCGGCCGACCGAGCCCAAGCCCGTCACCACGGCCTTCGAGCCGCCCGCCGGTCACTGGTCGCAGCAGGCCCAGGACGGTGACGACGTGCACGACGCGACCGGGGTCCGCCGCCTGGCGGTGCAGGACACGAACTCGATCGTGCTGCCCGACTCGGCCCTCGCGGACCCGACGGGCGCGTTGAACGCGACCGGCGAGGTCATCCTGACCGGGTCGATCGACCTGCCCGCCTCGCTGTCGTCGACCGGGTCGCACCGACCGATCGACGGTGCCGAGGTCGACCGGTTGCTCGAGCAGCACGACGAGCAGCCCGAGACGGACGCCAGCCCCGTGCGGGCGAGCCGTGCGGTGTCGAGCCACACCTCCACGCGACAGGTCGTCCTCGCGGCGGCGAAGCCGAAGGAGTCCCGCACCCCGGTGATCCTCGGCGTCACCGTCGGTGCCGTCGGCCTCGCCGCGGCCGGCGTCATCATCGTCGCGCTGCTGACCACCCACTTCGGCGGCTGACCGCCCCCGACACCACCTCGGGTCCTCGTCCACCCCGCCGCACCGGCCTGGCCGCTGTCGGCGGGGTGGCCTATGATCGGGACCCACCACACGGAGCCGCACACGGCGGGTCCGTCGACCGGAAGGACTCCGTGACCGCCTCCCCACGTGCACTGGAACTCGTGCAGATCGCCGCCCAGGCGGCCGACGCGAAGCAGGCCGAAGACCTCGTCGCCCTCGACGTGACCGCCCCGCTGCAGCTCACCGACGTGTTCCTGCTCGCGACCGGTCGGAACGAGCGCAACGTGCTCGCCATCGCGGACGAGGCCGAGGACCGGCTCATCGCGGCCGGCGCGAAGCCCCTCCGTCGCGAAGGACGGACCGAGGGTCGCTGGGTCCTCATCGACTTCGGGGAGATCGTCGTGCACGTCTTCCACGAGGAAGACCGCCAGTACTACTCGCTCGAGCGGCTCTGGTCGGACTGCCCGACGATCCCGCTCGAACTGCCGGTCGACCACACCGCGTAGGTGCGACGCGCCCGGGTGGCGGCGACGATTTCGTCACCCGGGGTCCGCGTGGTGTACGCTTCCATGGTGCCTCCGGGAACGGTGGCACGGAAGAACGGCAAGACGAACGGCAGTACCATCACGGGTCTGTGGCGCAGCTGGTAGCGCACCTGCATGGCATGCAGGGGGTCAGGGGTTCGAGTCCCCTCAGATCCACCCACAACGGAACACGCAGGAACCCCGTCGCGATGCGGCGGGGTTTCGTCGTTCCCGGGCGCCGGCCTCCGCGGTCCGGCGCGGCTCCCGCCCGCCACTACGCTGATCCGCATGAGCAACGACGCGCCCCTGTCCGGATCCGCCCTGACGATCACCGCCGGCGGGTACACCGCCGAGATCGCTTCGGTGGGGGCCTCCCTCCGGACCCTGCGCGTCGAGGGGCGTGACCTGGTCGTGCCGTTCGCCGCCGACGAGGTCCGCCCGGCCTTCCGCGGTGCTGTGCTCGCGCCGTGGCCGAACCGGGTCGTCGACGGTCGCTACACGTTCGACGGCCGGGAGCACGAGCTCGCCCTGACCGAGCCGAAGCGCCACCACGCCCTGCACGGCCTCGTCGCGTGGACCGACTTCCGTGTCGTCGCGCACGAGCCCGACCGTGCCGTCCTCGCCACGACGGTGCCGGCGCAGGAGGGCTACCCGTTCCGCGTCGAGGTGCTCGTCGAGTACCGCCTCGACGCCGACGGCCTGCACACGACGATCACCGGCACGAACACGGGCGCCGACGCGGCACCGTGGGGGACCGGGCCGCACCCGTACCTCGTGGCCGGTGCCGGCCGGGTCGACGACTGGACGCTGACCCTGCCCGCGTCCGAGGTGCTCGAGGTCACCGAGGACCGCCTGGTGCCGACCGGTCTCGCGCCCGTGCACGACGCGTTCGACCTCCGCACCGCGACCCCGATCGGCGACCGGTTCATCGACCACGCCTTCACCGGGTTCGAGCGCGACGCCGCGGGGACCGCCACCATCGTGCTCACCGCGGTGGACGGGTACGGCGTCCGGGTGTCCTTCGGTCCGGAGTGCGGCTGGGCGCAGGTGCACACCGCCGACCACGTCGTCCCCGAGTACCACCGTGTCGGGCTCGCGGTCGAGCCGATGACCTGCGCGCCGGACGCCTTCAACGCCGGGTCCGGGTCCGGCCTCGTCGTGCTCGCCCCCGGTGCCGCACACGCCGCGTCGTGGACGATCGCCGCGGTCTGAGCCGAGCGCGGGTCGTCGCGCGACGGCTCGACCGGACGCCGGACCTCGGCGCGCTCGCGGCGGCGACGACCGCTGACGTCGTCTGGCTCGACTCCGGTCTGCCCGACGGTGCCCCCGACACCGGCCGCGAGCGGGCCGCCTGGTCGGTCCTCGCGCTGACGGACGGCCCCTTCGCGACGCGGTTCCGGCACGAGGACCGCCGGGCCGTCCTCGAGGTCCCACCCGCCGCCGAGCGGTGGTTCGGGGTGTCCCGCACGGAGGACCGCCGGGCGTTCGCCGTGCTCGGCGACCTGCTCGAGCGCACGCCGGTGCTCGATGCGCCCGTGCCCGGCTGCGGCTTCGCGCTCGGGTGGGTCGGGTTCCTCGGGTACGAGCTCGGCCGGGAGTCGGACGGTCCGGACCGCACCGCCGACGGGCACGCCGACGCGGACCTGCGGTTCGTCGACCGCGCGGTGGTCGTGCACGCCGACGGGCGCGCCTGGGCGCTCGCCCTGGTGGGCGAGGACGAGCCGACGGCCGGTGCGGCGAACCGGGCGTGGCTCGAGGACCCGCACGGGTCGCGGACGCGGGGCGCCGCGCCGGACGCGACCACGGGCCTCCCGGCCGTCGCCACCGGGCGCGTGCCGCGCGCCGCCTACGAGGCGTCCGTGGAGGACTGCCGCACCGAGATCCGCGAGGGGAACGCGTTCCAGGTGTGCCTCACCACCGCCTTCGCGGTGGGCACGGTCGGACGGGAGGCGCGGGTCGGCCCCGGCACGGACCCCCACCTGGACGAGTACCTGCGGGTGCGGCGGGCGGACCCCGTGCCGTTCGGTGCGTACCTGCGGCTCGGCCCCCTGCGGGTGGCGAGCCGGTCGCCGGAGCGCTTCCTGCGCGTCGACGCGGCGGGCACGGTGGTCGCGGAGCCCATCAAGGGGACCCGGCGGCGTGACCCGGACCCGGCGCGCGACGCGGTCGTCCGGGCCGGACTGGCGACGAGCGCGAAGGACCGGGCCGAGAACGTCATGATCGTCGACCTGCTGCGGAACGACCTGCTCCGCACGGCGGTGCCCGGGTCGGTGCACGTCGAGCGGCTCTGCGCCGTCGAGACCTACGCGAGCGTGCACCAGCTCGTGTCGACGGTGTCGGCGGTGCTGCCGGAGGGGGTCTCGCGGGCGGCGGTCGTGCACGCGGCGTTCCCGCCGGGGTCGATGACCGGCGCGCCGAAGCGCAGCGCGACGGCGATCGCGGACCGGCTCGAGGGTGCTCCGCGGGGCGTGTACTCCGGGGTCATCGGGTACTTCTCGGCGGACGGCTCGGTCGACCTGTCGGTGGCCATCCGCACACTGGTCACGGTCCTCGACGGTCGGGGCGTCGAGCGGTCGCGGTCGTTCGGCGCCGGTGGTGCGGTGACGTGGTCCTCGACGGCGGCGGACGAGGCCGACGAGGTCGAGACGAAGACCCGGTCGGTCCTCGGGGCCCTGGGAGCCACCCTGTCCTGGTGACGCCGGGCGTGTCGAACGCGTGTTCGACCAGGTTGTCCACGGATGTCGGACCCGGTTGACATCATCGAACACATGTTCGAATATGAGGGCATGCAGTCGGCGGCGGCACTCCTGTCGCCCGGGTCCGAGGGGACGTCCGGGCGGACCGGTCCTGCCCGGACGGGCGCGGTGTCGCCGGCCTCCGCACGGCCGACCCGGCGCGTGGACCACCTCGGTGACGCGCGGGCGGCGCTCGAGCGCATCACCGCGTTGCGCTCCCGGGTGTCCGAGATGGAGGCGACCCGCGTCGACGTCCAGGGGCTGCCCACCGCCGCGGCGCTGCAGTCCCTGCTGCCCGGCGGTGCGATCCGCGTCGGCGGGTCCTACGCGGTGCAGGAGTCGGTGCTCCTCGCGATGACCATGCTCCAGGCCGCGTCGGCCGAGGGTGCCTGGTGTGCCGTCGTCGGCGTGCCGTCCTTCGGGGTCGAGGCCGCCGCCGCGATGGGGATCGACCTCGAACGGCTCGTGCTCGTGCCCGACCCCGGGGACCAGTGGCTCACCGTGACGGCCGCACTCGCCGACGTCGCGCAGATCGTCCTCACCCGACCGCTCGGCCGCGTGGTGCCCGGCGACGTCTCGCGGCTCGCCGCTCGGCTGCGGCAGCGCGGCGGGGCGCTCGTCGCGCTGGGGTCCTGGCCCGGTGCCGACGTCACGCTGCGGGTGACGGAGTCGGTGTGGAGCGGGATCGGGGACGGCCACGGGCACCTGGCGGAGCGCCGGGCGACCGTGACGGCCTCGGGGCGGGCGGGAGCGGGACGGCCGGTCAGCGCCGACCTGCTCCTGCCGGCGGCCGACGGCGCGGTTCGTCCCGCGGTCGTCGGTGCGGTCGGGGCTGCCGGATCTGTCGGTGCTGCCGGTGCTGCCGGGTCGTCGTCGCCCGTGCTGCGTCCCGTCGCGGTGGCGTCGTGAGTCCCCGCGGGCGCTCGCGGGCGACCGCGCCGCGGGTGGCGGCACGGTCGAGCGCCGCCGTGCCCGGTGCCGTGTCCGTGCGGGCCGATGCGCTGGCGCGCGGTGGAGCACTGCCGGAGCCGCCGCCCACCCGCACGATCGTGCTCTGGTGCCCGGACTGGCCCGTGATCGCGGCGGCCCGTGCGGCGGGCTCGCCACCGGACCACCCGTTCGCCCTGGTGGCGAAGGGGACGGTGTTCGCCAGCTCGGCCAGCGCCCGGCAGCAGGGCGTGGTGCGCGGGCTCCGCGTGCGGGAGGCCCAGGCGCGCTGTCCCGAGCTCGTGGTGGAGCCCTACGACGACGCCCTCGACCACCGGGCGTTCGAACCGGTCATCCGGGCGATCGAGGAAGCCGTCCCCGGGGTCGAGGTCCTGCGCCCCGGAACGGTCGCCCTGCGCTCCCGGGGGCCGGCCCGGTACTACGGCGGCGAGCGTGCGGCTGCGGCGACCCTCGCCGGCATCGCCGCCGACCACGGCGCCCCCGGGGTGCGGGCCGGGGTGGCGGACACGCCGTTCGCGGCGGAGCAGGCGGCGCGTGCCCGTCCCGTGCGCCCGGGCGAGCGGGTGCGGATCGTGCCGGTCGGCGGGTCGGCGCCGTTCCTGGCGGACCTGCCGCTCGGCGTGCTCGGCGACCCCGACCTGGCGACGGTGCTCGGGCGGCTGGGCCTCGGCACCCTCGGCGACTTCGCCGCGCTCGGCGACGAGCAGGTGCGTGACCGGTTCGGCGTCGCCGGGGCGTTCCTGCACCGGCTCGCGGGCGGCCGTGACCCGCGCGAGGTCACGTCGCGTGCGGTCCCGCCGGAGCTCCGGGTCGAGGCGTCCTTCGAACCGCCGCTCGACCGCGCCGACCAGGTGGCGTTCGCCTTCCGGCGGTCGGCGGACGACTTCGCCGCCCGGCTGCGATCGGCGGGTCTGGTCGCCACCACCATCCGGGTCGGCATCGTCGACGAGCGCGACCTGCTGCTCGAACGGACCTGGGTGCACCCGCGGTGGTTCGACGCCGCCGAAGTGGTCGACCGGGTCCGGTGGCAGCTCGCCGGCGGGGTGGACCCCACGGGGCTCGAGGCACCCGTCGTCCAGGTCGTGCTCGAACCGGTCGCGGTCGACGACGCGGCGAACCACGAGCGCGGGCTCTGGGGCACCGGACCCGACGAACGGGTGCACCACGCCCTCGCCCGTGTGCAGGGACTCGTCGGGCACGAGGGCGTGGTCACCCCGCGGATCGGCGGCGGGCGCACCCTGGCCGAACGCGTCGTGCTCGTCCCGTGGGGCGACGCCCCCGTGGGCGGCGAGCGTGCGCTGGCGACCGTCCGGGACCGACCGTGGCCCGGCCGGCTCCCCGGACCGCCGCCCGCCACCGTGCTCGAGCGGCCCCGACCGGTGGACGTGGTCGCCGCCGACGGTGAGACCGTGGACGTCGACGACCGCGGTGCGCTGACCGGTGCGCCCGAGCGCTTCCGGGCCGAGGGGGAGCGCGGCGGACGGTTCGCCCCGGTGACCGCGTGGGCGGGCCCGTGGCCGCTCGTCGTGCGCTGGTGGGAGTCCGGCGGCCGGCGCCTGCACCGGCTGCAGCTGGTCGACGGTGACGGCCGTGCCTGGTACCTGGTGCTCGCCGACCACCGCTGGTGGGCCGAGGCGGTCGCGACGTGAGGGAGCACTGATGGGCTACAGCAACCCCCCGATCCCGTGGTCGGAGTTCGAGCGAGCGCTGTCCGACAAGCGTCCGGACAGCGCGCACGCCGGCGACGGCGGGGACAGTCCGGCCTGGTCGCGGAAGCGCTCCCGGTACGTCCCGCCGCCCTCGGCGTCCGACGACGACGTCCCGGTCGTGCCGTACGCCGAGCTGCACGCGCACTCGACCTTCAGCTTCCTCGACGGTGCGAGCGGTCCGGAGCACCTGGTCGAGGAGGCAGCGCGCCTGCACCTGCACGGCCTGGCGCTCACCGACCACGACGGCTTCTACGGGGCCGCCCGGATGGCCGAGGTCGCCGAGGCGTACCCGACCGTCGCCACCGTGTACGGCACCGAGCTGTCGCTCGGGCTGACCGAACCGCAGAACGGGGTGCCCGACCCCGAGGGCACGCACCTGCTGCTGCTCGCCGACGGCCAGGACGGCTACCACCGGTTGGCGGCGGCGGTCACCCGGGCGCACCTCGCCGCCGGTGCCGAGAAGGGGCGGCCGCAGTACGACCTCGACGAGCTCGCGGCACAGGCGGACGGGCACTGGCGGGTGCTCACGGGCTGCCGCAAGGGCACCGTGCGCCGGGCCCTCGAGCAGGGCGGCGAGTCCGCCGCCGACGAGGCCCTGCGGGCCCTGCTCGACCGGTTCGGCACGGCCGGGGTCGTCGTCGAGCTCACCGACCAGGGCGAGCCGCTCGACAGCGCGCGGAACGACGTGCTCGCAGCCCTCGCGGCACAGCACGGGCTGCCCGTCGTCGCGACCGGGAACGTGCACTACGCGACGCCCGACCGGTTCCCGGTGGCGACCGCGCTGGCGGCCGTGCGGGCCCGGCGGAGCCTCGACGAGATCGACGGCTGGCTGCCGGCCGCGCCGACCGCCCACCTGCGGTCCGGGGCCGAGATGGCCCGGCGGTTCGCGCGGTGGCCGGGGGCGGTGGAGACGAGCGTCGAGCTGGCCGACGAGCTCGGCTTCCGGCTGCGGACCGCGAAGCCCGGGCTGCCCGACGTCGAGGTCCCCGAGGGGCACACCACGATGTCGTGGCTCCGTGAGCTCACCTGGCGCGGGGCACGGCGGTTCTACCCGGGCAGCGCGGACGGCGTCGACCCGCAGAAGCGCGAGCGCATCGAGCGGGAGCTCTCCGTCATCGCGGACAAGGACTTCCCGGGGTACTTCCTGATCGTGCGGGACATGGTGCAGTACGCCCGCGACCGCGGCATCCTCTGCCAGGGGCGCGGTTCGGCGGCGAACTCGGCGGTCTGCTACCTGCTCGAGATCACCGCGGTCGACTCGATCCGGTACGGACTGCCGTTCGAGCGGTTCCTGTCGGCGATGCGCGACGAGGAGCCCGACATCGACGTCGACTTCGACTCGGACCGCCGTGAGGAGGTCATCCAGTACGTCTACGAGAAGTACGGACGGTTCAACGCCGCCCAGGTCGCGAACGTCATCACCTACCGGCCGAAGGGCGCCGTGCGCGACATGGCGAAGGCGCTCGGGCACAGCCCGGGGCAGCAGGACGCCTGGTCGAAGCAGGTCGAGCGCTGGGGGTCGGTCACCGAGAGCCAGGACCACGACATCCCGGACACGGTGGTCGACATGGCGCAGCAGGTGCTCGGGTTCCCGCGGCACCTCGGCATCCACTCCGGCGGCATGGTGCTCACCGACCGACCGGTGGGCGAGGTCGTGCCGATCGAGCACGCCCGGATGGACGGCCGGACCGTGCTGCAGTGGGACAAGGACGACTGCGCGTACATGGGGCTCGTGAAGTTCGACATGCTCGGGCTCGGGATGCTCGCGGCGCTGCAGTACTCGTTCGACCTGGCCGACGAGCACTGCGGGGAGCGCTGGGACATGCACTCCATCCCGAAGGAGGAGCAGGGCGTCTACGACCAGCTGTGCCGCGCGGACACGATCGGGGTGTTCCAGGTCGAGTCCCGTGCGCAGATGGGGACGTTGCCGCGCCTGCTGCCCCGACGGTTCTACGACCTGGTGATCGAGGTCGCCCTGGTGCGCCCCGGGCCGATCCAGGGCGGGGCCGTCCACCCCTACATCCGGCGGCGGACCGGCGAGGAGCCCATCACCTACATCCACCCCTCACTGGAGCCCGTGCTCGAGCGGACACTGGGGGTGCCGCTGTTCCAGGAGCAGCTCATGCAGATGGCGATCGCGGTCGGCGGGTGCTCCGGCGACGACGCCGACCTGCTCCGCCGCGCGATGGGGTCGAAGCGGGGGCACGAGAAGATCGAGCGGCTCCGCGAGAAGCTCTACGCGGGGATGGCGTCGAACGACATCCACGGCGCGGACGCGGACGCGATCTACGCGAAGATCCAGGCGTTCGCGAACTTCGGGTTCGCGGAGAGCCACTCGATCAGCTTCGCGCTCATCGTCTACGCGAGCGCGTGGATGCGCCTGCACTACCCGGGAGCGTTCCTGGCGGCGCTGCTCCGGGCGCAGCCGATGGGGTTCTACTCGCCGCAGACGCTCGTGGCCGACGCCCGGCGGCACGGCGTGCGCGTGCTCCGGCCGGACGTCCTGCGCTCGGGTGTCGACGCGACGCTCGAACCGCTCGACGAGCACGACGGAGCCGTGCACCACGGTGCCGACGCGTGCCTGGCCGAGGAACAGCCCCCGGTGCTGCCGTTCGACGGCTCGCGGCCGGACGACACCGCCGAGCACCGCCGCGACGGGGCCTTCGCGGTCCGCCTCGGGCTCGCCGAGGTCGCCTCGCTCGGTCGCCGGAGTGCCGAGGCGATCGTCGCCGAGCGGGAGGCCCACGGGCCGTTCACCGACATGTCCGACCTCGCCCGGCGGGTCCGCCTGACGACGGCGCAGCTCGAGGCCCTCGCGGCGGCGGACGCGTTCGTCGGACTCGGCATCGACCGGCGGAGCGGCATGTGGTCCGCCGCCCAGGCTGCGGCGGAGCGTCCCGACCAGCTGCCGGACACGCAGGTGACGGTGCAGCCGCCGCTGTTCGGGCAGATGACGAGCGGGGACGTCCTCATCGCCGACATGTGGTCCACGGGCATGTCGACCGACGACCACCCCGTGCGACACGTCCGGCCGAGGCTGGACGCCCGAGGGGTGCTGAGCGTGCTGGACACGGCCACGGCCGAGACCGGGCGTCGCGTCGAGGTCGGCGGGATCGTCACCCACCGGCAGCGGCCGGCGACGGCGTCGGGGATCACGTTCCTCAACGTCGAGGACGAGACCGGGTTGGTGAACGTCATCTGCAGCGTCGGCGTGTGGGGACGGTACCGACGGGTGGCGCGGGAGTCGCCGGCGGTGGTGGTGCGGGGGATCCTCGAGCGGTCGCCCGACGGCGTGGTGAACCTGGTGGCCGACCAGATCGAGCACCTGCCGCTGGGGGTGCGGACGCGGTCGCGGGACTTCCAGTGACCGCCGCGGTCGGCGGCGCCGACGGCCGACGGCGACGGTGCGCGGGTGCCGGTCAGGCGGTGGTCTGCGGAGGCACCACGGGCACCCGGACGGTGACCTCGAGCCCGCCGGAACGCACGTTGCGGAGGGAGGCCGTGCCTCCCGACCGTTCCGCGATGGCGCGCACGATCGCGAGCCCGAGGCCGGAGCCGCCCGGCAGCGGGACCCCGCCCGTCGCCGGGTCCGGGTCGCGGCGTGACGTCCGCGCCTCGTCGGGGCGCGTGAACCGGTCGAAGGCGACCGGGATGAACGACTCCGGCACCCCGGGGCCGTCGTCGGTGACCTGCAGGACGCCCTCGGCCCCCTCGACGTGCCAGGACACGAACACGCCACCCCCGCGGGGGAGTGCCGCGACCGCGTTGCTCGCGGTGTTCGTCACGAGCTGCGCCATGCCGCCGGTGTCCAACCGGAAGCGCGGCTCGCCGGCGTCCGTCCCGACGCCACCGGGGACCACGCCGTCGGAGCGGTCCGACGACGCGTCCGAGCGCGGGGCCGCGACCGGTGCACCGTGCGGCTCGGAGGAACCGGCCGGGCTCGTGGGTCCGGGCGGCTCGAGGTCGAAGTCCACCGTGATGTCCTTCGCCGACGCGATGAGCCGCACGCGGTCGACGGCGGCCATGACCTCGTCACCGAGGTCGCTCCACGTGGTCGTCGGCTGCGGGCCGCCGTCCTGTTCGCGTCGCTCCGAGTCCTCGATCCTGGAGAGCGTCAGCAGGTCGTTCGCGAGTCGGGACAGCCGGGCCACACTGCGCTTGGCGCGGTCGATGTGGGCCGCGAGCGCCGCGGCGTCGTCGCCGTCGAGTGACGCGAGGTCGAGCTGCGTGGTGAGGATGGCGAGCGGGGTGCGGAGCTCGTGGCTGGCGTCCGACACCATCTGTCGTTCGCGCTCGGTGGCCTGCCGCGTCCGGGCGAGGAAGGCGTTCAGCGTGGTGGCGAGCGAGGCGAGCTCGTCCTGGGCCGGACCGACCGGGAGCTCGGCTCGCTCGGGGGCGACCGAGAGCCGCTCGGCCTCGCGGCGCATCCGGTTCACCGGGCGCAAGGCGGCAGTGGCGAGGATCCACGAGGCGACACCGAAGGCGATGAGGATCGCGAGTCCGGTGAGCGACAGGGTGGTGGTGAGGTCGTCGACGACGATCGCCTCGGCCTGGGAGTTGCGGGCGGCGACGACCGTCCAGCGGCCGGCCTGGTTGACCGGGTGCTCGATGACCACGCGGTACTCGGAGCCGGACACGTCGAGGACCGAGGCACCGGCCTGGGTGCTGGTCAGGCTGCCGAGGGCGCGCTCGACCCGGGGCGGCATCGTCGACAGGCGGATCTGTCCCGACGGGGCGACGACGGCGACGAGCTGGGCGTTGCCGGGTGCGGACAGGTCGGGATCGCTGTCCACCTCGAGCGTCGCCACGTACGGGTCGACGTCGGCGTCGAGGAGCGTCCTCGTGGCGCTCGCGACGACGCTGACGACCTGGAAGCGCATGACGAGCACGAGCAGGACGATGACGACCGCCGCGATCGCGGTCGAACCGATCGTGATCCGCGAGCGGAGCGACAGGTTCCGCAGCGGACGGGGCAGCCCGTGTCGGGGTCCGGGACTCCCGGGGGTCGGCGCCGTTTCGGTCACGCCCCGAGCAGGTCGAGGCGGTACCCGCGACCCCGCACGGTCGAGATCGCGACGGTCGCCTCGTGCGACGTCAGCTTCTTGCGGAGGTACGAGATGTACTGCTCAACGACGTTCGGGTCGACGTGCTGCGAGCCGTCCCAGACCTCCTCGAGGATCTTCGGGCGGTCGACGACGGAGCCGACGGAGCGGGCGAGGAGCCGCAGGAGCGCGAACTCGGTCGGGCTCACGGCGACGCGCTGCCCCTTGATGGAGATGCGGCGGGCCTCGGAGTCGATCGCGACGTCGCCGACCTCGATCGTGCGCTGGCCGGCGGTCGACTCACGGCGACCGAGGGCGCGGAGCCGGGCGGTGAGCTCGGCGAAGGCGAAGGGCTTCGTCAGGTAGTCGTCGGCGCCGGCGTCGAGGCCGAACACCCGGTCGTCCACGGCGTCGCGCGCGGTCACGAGCAGGATGCGGACCGGGTCCTCGCGCTCGCGGATGCGTCGCGCGAGCTCGAAGCCGGACATGCCGGGCATCATGACGTCGACCACCGCGAGGTCGAAGGCCTGCTCGCCGAGGGCGATGAGCGCCTCGACCCCGTTCTCGACCGCGGTGACGCGGTACCCCTCTGCTGCGAGTCCCCGCTCCATGAGCGCACGCATCTCGTCGTCGTCCTCGACCACCAACAGGCGCATGATCGACCTCCTCGGACCCCATCGTGGCAGGGAACGGGCGGTTCGGGGCCATCCGACCTCCGAAGTCGCTGAATCTCGTCTCAGTGACCCCGTGGGCACCGGGCTGCAGAGCGGCGCCCGGACGACGGGCCCGCCTTGCCGGTGTCACCCGGCCGGGGGCAGGACGATGCGTCCCGTGGAGTGGGGAGTGATACCGAGCGGTACTCGTTGCTAGGCTCCGGACCGGACGCGGCGTACCCGACGCGGTGTCCGTGGGGGGAACCGTGCACGACCGATCAGACCACGCCGACACGCCAGCGCAGCACCACCCGGCGGTCGCGCGCCTGCTGGCCGAGCTCGACGCCGCGCGCGTCGGCATCGTCGTCCTCGACGAGCTCGACGCCCCGCGACGTGAGCGTGTCGTCGCCGAGCTCCGCACCGCGGTGCCGGACCTGGCGAGCCGGGCCGCGCACGAGGCCGGAGCGGAGCACGTCGTCGCGAGCATCCGTGCCGTGGCCGACCGCGCTCCGGACGGTGTCGGACCGGTCAGCGGTGCCGGGACCGGGCTGTGGGAGGACATCGTGCACACGGCGGTCGAGGCAGCCCGGGCGGTCGGACGTCCGGAGCCCGTCACCCTGGTCCGCTGACCGCAGCGACGCAGCGACGCAGCGCTCCAGCGCTCCAGCGACCCGGCGCCCCGGCAACCCGGCGACCCGGCGACCCGGCGACCCGGCGACCCGGCGGAGCGTCCTGCCGCCGTCAGTCGTCCTCGCCGAGCAGCTCCTCGCGCACGCGGCGGATGTCCTCGAGCAGCGCCCCGATGAGCACCCAGTGCCGCGAGTTGGGTCGGACGACCGCGAGCGGCGCCGTGAGCGCCGGCTCCACCGAGTCCGTGTCGTCCCGCTCCGCGCCCACGAAGCCGTCGTGCTCCGCGTGGTGCAGCCGCGTCGCCTCGACCCGTGCGCTCAGCGCCCGGACGTCCGCTCCGATCCGGGCGACCTCGGTCGCGATGCTGCCGACGACGGGGTCCGAGCGCAGGTCCGGCGCGGTGTTGTCGCGGACGGCGCGCGTCATGCCGGTCACCCGCGTCACGAGGACCCGCAGGTGTTCGGCGACGGCGACGTCCCGCTCGAGGATCGTCCGGTGCCGACCGCCCCGCGGGTTCATCGTCAGCGACTCGCCGGCGGCGGTGAGTGAGGCCTCGGCGCGGGCGTGCTGCTGCCGGAGCGCCCGGGCCTGCAGGAGAGCCTCGTGCCACCGGTCGGCGTCCCACCCCTCGGTGAGCCCGATCGCGATCCGTTCGAACGCGGCCGCGGTGTCGCGGGCGAGTCGGGCGACCGCCAGGTGAGCCGGTTCGAGGAGCACGGGCGGCACGACGACCGCGTTGACCACGAGCGCGACGACCGCGCCGATCACCGTCTCGAGGATGCGGTCCGCCGAGTAGTTCGGCGTGACGACGCCCGCGGTGAGCACGAGCATGCCGCTGATGCCCACCTGGGTCGCCGACGTCGGGGTCAGTCGGAGCGCCCAGCTGAGCAGGATCGCGAGCACGATGACGACGAGCACGACCCAGACGGCGTCGCCGAACAGCAGGTGGAACCCGGTGGCCAGCACGACGCCGAGCACGACCCCGGCGCTCCGCTCCAACCCCTTCACGAAGGACTGGTTGATGCTCGGCTGCACGACGAGCAGCGCCGCGATCGCGGCGAAGGTCGGGAACGGTCCGTCGACGAGCACCCGGCAGAGCAGCACCGCCGCGACCACCGCCACCGCGGTCTTCACGACCTGCAGGAACGGCGTGCGGCTGGAACTGCGGAGGCGCGCGACCGGGTTCACGACGACCACGCTAGCCACGAGCCGCACGCCGAGCCGTGCACGATGGCGACGAAAGCACGTCCGCACGGTTGACTGGTCCCGTGTGGCCCAACCATGAGCGCGTCATCCCGCAGGCCTTCGCCGGCTCCGGGACCTCGGTGGTCGCCGCACGCGCGCACTCCGTCGAACCGTCGGGCAACGGCTACCTCTACGGGTACGAGGTCGACACCGTGGACCGGGCCGGCCAGCGCGCCACCGTCCTGACCTACGTCGACACCGGCGGCGCCCACGACCAGAACAGCGCCATCGTCACCGATCCCGCGACCGGCGAGCCCGTGTCCGTGTGGGCGTACCCGAACGACCCCGGCCTGCCCGTGCTGCCGCAGGTCACCTACCGTGACGCCGTGGCCGAGCTCCTGGCCGGCCTCGGCATGCCCGTCACCGACCCGGTGCTCTCCGTCGCGGCCTACCGCCCGGGCAAGCGGGCGGTCGTCCGCGTCGACGCCCCGGAGCGCACCCTCTTCCTCAAGATCGTGCGACCGCACCGGGTCGCACCGATCGTCGAGTCCCACGAGCAGTTCACCGCCGCCGGGCTGCCGGTGCCGCGGGTGCTGTCGAGCCGCGGGGACGGCCTGCTCGTGCTCGAGCGGATCCGCGGGGTGCCGGCCGGCAGCCGCATCACCGAGATCGCCGACGACCCGCGCTTCGTCGCCTCGCTCGCGGCGCTCACCGGGCGGATCGCGACCGTGCCGATGACGCAGCAGGCACGCGCCGACGCGATGGACCACGCCGACTGGCACCGTCGCACGCTGGTCACCGCGCTGCCGCAGGACGCCGCCGAGATCGACGCGCTCTACGACGCGATCGGCCGCCGCTCGGTCGGCTGGGGGAGCGCGACGAAGCAGGTCGTGCACGGGGACCTGCACCTCGAGCAGGTCTTCGTCGACGAGGACGAGCCGTGGCGCATCTCGGGCCTGCTCGACATCGACACCGCCGGGTGGGGCTTCCCGGTCCGCGACATCGGCGCCGTGGTGGCGCACCTCGTCGTCACGGGACTCTGGCACCGGTCGCGCGGCGACGCCGAGCGCGGTGCGGCCGCGGAGCGCCTCGCCGACGCCGTGGCGCGCGACTGGGTCGCACGGAACCCCGGCGAAGCGGACCGCATCGGTCCGGCGATCGGCGCGCAGCTCCTCGCACACGCGGGCGGACAGGCGACGACCGGTTCGGCGAACGGGATCGAGACCGCGCAGCACCTGCTGACGGCGACGCGGGCGGCGCTCGCCGAGGCGTCGCCGGTCGTGCCGTCGGACGGCACGCTCCGCCCGCGGTCCGCGCCGCAGGCCTGACCGCACCGCCCCCGCACCGCCGCGTCCAGTCGGGCGTGCGCCGCGTCCCGTCGGGCGTGCACCGCGTCGGACGGGAGGCACGCGGAGGCGTCGACCCGTGCCTCCCGTCCGACGCCCGGTCACCGTCGAGAGCCGCCCGCGCGACCGCGCACCGGGGCCGGTCGACGACCGCGACGCGCGCGGGTCCCGTGGACTCGCCTCCGTCGGTCGTCGGGGAGTAAACTGTGCCTGCACGCACCGTGTCGTCACGTGCCGCGTCGATTCCGGACGCGACAGTCGGTCGCTTGACCGACGTGGGGACCGGATCCGTGGATGCCCGACGGGCACCACGTGCGTGCGACGGCGCCGGATCCCGGCGCGGACCGTCGTGCCGGACACCCTCGGGGTGCGGGCGCGGGGCGGACCGCGGGACTCCACCGGACGTCCTGTGACGGGACCGGCGAACGAGCGGGCCAGGGTGGCCCGTGGGCCGGAGCCGCGCCAGGCGCCGGTCGATGACTTCCCGCCGAGACGGCGGCTCGCCCGGACACGGGCGGAACAAGGAGGAGCGTTGGCTCGATCAGGCACCCGGCGAGCAGCCGGCGGGACGCGGACCGCGTCGCGCCGCACCCGGCCGCTCGACAACGACGGCGTCATCCCCGTCCTCGCCCGCGCCGTGCGCGAGGTCGAGGCGGCGGCGCAACGTGGACCGCTCAAGGCGTCGAACCGGTCGAAGTTCCAGGCCGTCGCGCTGCTCATGCGCGAGGAGCGTGCGCGGGTCAAGGCCGACCCGGAGCTCTCCGACGCGCAGCGCGCCGAGCAGCTCAAGCGGCTCGACGGGGTCGCGACGATCCTGGCGAAGACCGCGGCGCGCGACACGAGCGTCATCCAGCTGCTCACCGAGGAGGCCTCGGTCGGCGAGGCGACCCGGACCGCGAAGCGCGACATGATGATCGCCGGCGGCATGGAGCTGCAGCCGGAGGACCTCGTGATCGCCGCCGAGCCGTCGCCGGTCGTCGAGACGCCGGTGCGCTCGGTGCTGCCACAGGCGGTCGTGCAGCGCCAGCTCGCGAACCCGTTCCTCGCGCCGGACTTCGCCCTCGCCGACCAGCCGGTCGCGCACCCGCGGCGCCTGGCGAACTGGGAGCTGTTCGGTCCGCTCTTCAAGTCGTTCGAGTACGGCGCCGGCGGGGGAGCGGCCTCGATGCCGCTGCCCGAGCCGTCGTCGCTGCACTCGCGGTCCGGCACCACGCTCATGAAGCACCAGGCGGAGCTCGTGGCGGCCGCCTCCCAGGGGCACCGCTCGTTCCTGCTCGCCGACGAACCGGGCCTCGGTAAGACCGCGCAGTCCCTGCTCGCCGCCGACGCCGCGAACGCGTTCCCGCTGCTCGTCGTCGTGCCGAACGTCGTGAAGACGAACTGGGCGCGCGAGGCCGCCCGCTGGGTGCCGAACCGGACCGCGACCGTCATCCACGGCGACGGTGACGACCTGGACGGCTTCGCCGACATCGTCATCGTGAACTACGAGATCCTCGACCGGCACGCCGGCTGGCTCGGGAACTTCGGGTTCCGCGGCATGGTCGTCGACGAGGCGCACTTCATCAAGAACAAGGAGTCGCAGCGCTCCCGGTTCGTGCTGCAGCTCGCCGAGAAGATCCGCTCGCGGGTGTCGTCGCCGCTGCTCATGGCGCTGACCGGGACGCCGCTCATCAACTCCGTCGAGGACTTCCGCACCATCTGGGAGTTCCTCGGCTGGATCGACGACAAGAAGCCGCGCGCGAAGCTCATGAACGAGCTCGAGGAGATCGGGCTCACCCCGGCCGACCCCGGGTTCTTCGTCGAGGCGCGCAAGGCCGTCATCGACCAGGGCATCGTCCGCCGCCGCAAGGTGGACGTCGCCGCGGACATCCCCGCCCGCCGCATCGCCGACATCCCGGTCGAGCTCGACGGGGAAGAGGGCCGGTCGATCCGTGACGCCGAGCGCGAGCTCACCGCGAAGCTCGTGCGCCGCTACCACCAGGCGCTCGACGGCCGCACCGGGCAGGACCCGGTCGTCGGCATCGACCACAAGCTCGTCCGCCAGGTCGCGCGGTGGGAGCTCGAGGACCAGGACGCCTCGTCGACCGGCGAGAACGTGTTCTCGATGGTCCGACGCATCGGTCGCGCGAAGGCGCAGCTCGCGGCGGACTACGCGGCGCAGCTCGCCTCGAACGTCGGCAAGGTCGTGTTCTTCGCGAAGCACCTCGACGTGATGGACCAGGCCGAGGAGGTCTTCGCCCGTCGGCACCTGAAGACCGCCACGATCCGCGGCGACCAGACGCCGGCGCAGCGCACGGCCGAGATCGACTCGTTCGTGAACGACCCCGACGTGGCCGTCATCGTCTGCTCGCTCACCGCGGCGGGCGTCGGCCTCAACCTGCAGGTGGCGTCCAACGTCGTGCTCGCCGAGCTGTCCTGGACGAGCGCCGAGCAGACCCAGGCGATCGACCGCGTGCACCGCATCGGGCAGGAGGAGCCGGTCACCGCGTGGCGCATCATCGCCGCCCAGACGATCGACACCAAGATCGCCGAGCTCATCGACTCGAAGGCGTCCCTGGCCGCCCGCGCGCTCGACGGCTCGGACGAGGAGGTCGCCGACTCGGGCGACATCCAGCTCGACGCGATGGTGGCGCTGCTCGAGGACGCGCTGGCGCGCTGACGCGGGGCGCTGGCGCCTCACACGCGGTGTCGAACCACGAAACCGACATTGAACCCGGGCTCACGCCTGGTTCGATGTCGGTTTCGTGGTTCGTCAGGGCCAGCCGGCCCCGCGCTGCGCCTCAGACGCGCGACTGCACCTCGGCCAACGAGGGGTTCGTCGCCGTGCTCCCGTCCGGGAACACCAGCGTCGGCACGGTCTGGTTGCCGCCGTTCACCTCGGCGACGAGCTCGGCCGTCCCCGGGGTCTGCTCGATGTCGACCTCGCGGAAGGGGACACCGGCCTTCGTCATCTGGTTCTTCAGCCGGGCGCAGTAGCCGCACCAGCTCGTGGTGAACATCGTGACGCCGCCGGCCTCGGGCACGAACGCGTCGCGGGTGATCGTCTCGCTCATGTCCACAGGCTAACCCCGCCGGTTCGGGGAACCCCGGACGCCCTGGTAGACAGGAGCGTGTGACGGACACCCACCTCGAGATCGAGCGCACCTACGACCTGCCCGAGGGCGACGACCTCCCCGACCTGGTCGGGATCGGCAGCATCGCCCGCACCGAGCACGAGGAACCGTTCGTCCTCGACGCCACCTACTGGGACACCGAGCGGTACGACCTCGTGGCGTCCCGTGTCACCGTCCGGCGCCGGACGGGCGGCCACGACGCCGGTTGGCACATCAAGCGCTCGGCGTCGGACACCGTCCGCCACGAGCAGCACTTCCCCCTGACCGAGGACGCCGACACCGTGCCGGACGAGGTCCTCGGCGCGCTCTTCACCGAGCGGCGCGGACGCGGCCTGCGCCCCGTCGTGCGCATCACGACCACGCGGACGGTCACCCGGCTGCTCGACGAGGACGACGAGCAGGTCGCCGAGCTCGCGGACGACGCCGTCGTCGCGCAGCGCCTCGATGACGCGGCACCGGCGGCCCCCCGGACGTGGCGCGAGGTCGAGGTCGAGACGGTCGGCGACGTCGACGAACAGGTCGCGCACGAGCTCTTCGCCTCGCTCGACGGACGGTTCGCCGCCGTCGGTGCCGCGCCGGCAGCGGTCGCGTCGAAGCTGGCGCGGGGGCTCGAGGGTGCGCCGGCGGCCCGCCTCCGCACCGCCGACAAGCCCGAGAAGGGCACCGCGGCCCGTGCGCTCACGAAGCGGTTGCGCAAGCTGCGGACGGCACTCCTCGGCCAGGAGGCCGTGCTCCGCGCCGGCGGGTCGGCCGACCTCCGCGGGACGGCCCGGACCGCCCTCGGCATCGCCGCCGTCCTGTCGGCCTACCGTCCGGCGTTCCCCGACACCGCCGCGGCCGACCGCGCCGCCGAGGCGGCGGACGCCCTGGCGGCCGTCACCGCCCGTGCCGCGCTTGCAGAGCACCTCGTGGAGCGCCTGCCCTACGCGTCGTCACCGGCCCAGGACCTGCTCGTCGACGCCATGACCCGCGAGCGGATCCTCGCTGCGACCCGGGAGCGCCGCTCCGTCGCGGTGGGCGAGGTCACGGCCTTCCTGCACGGCGAGCCGTACCTCGAGCTGCTCGACGCCCTCGACGACGCGGTCGAACGGCCCGCACCGACCGCGTGGGCGCTGCGGTCGCCGAAGCACGTGGCGCAGGACGTGTCGGCGATCGAGAAGCCGCGCGTCCGTGAACTCGTGCGACAGGCCGTCGCGGACGACGACGAGAGCGTCGGACTCGTCGACCGCGAGGCCTCGGAGCGCACCGCGACCGAGGAGGCCTGGCGCGCGGCCACCCGGGCCCGCGCGGCGATGGACGTGCTCGGCGACGACGCCTTCCCGCACGCGCTGTGGACGCGCACCGGGGACGCGGCCGACGTGCTGACCGAGCGGGTGCGCTCGTTGCACGCGCTCGACGTCCTGCGGGTGCACGCGGGGATCGCCGAGCGCGGAGGGGAGGGGACGTTCGGGTACGGCGTGCTCGCGGGTGACCGCGTCCGCCTGGCCGAGGAGTCCTACGACCAGGCGGTGCACGCGCTCAACCGCGTCTGAGTGGCCGGGCCGGGACGCGTCGTCCTGGCCCGGCCCGGCCCGCGGTCCTCAGCCGGCGGCGATCGGCCGGGCGGCCGCCGCCGCCGGGTTGACGTCGGCGAGGCCGAGCACGTCGAGCAGCCAGGCCAGCTCGAACGCCCGCTCCCGCCACGAGTCGTAGCGGCCGCTCACGCCGCCGTGCCCAGCGGCCATCTCGGTCTTGAGCAGCACCGGGGCACCGACCTCGCGGAGCCTGGCGGTCCACTTCGCCGGCTCGACGTAGAGCACCCGTGTGTCGTTGATGGACGTGACCGCGAGGATCCGCGGGTACTGCACGCCCTCACGGACGTTCTCGTACGGCGAGTACTCGCTCATGTACCGGTAGACCTCGGGGTCGTGGAGCGGGTCGCCCCACTCGTCCCACTCGATCACCGTCAGGGGCAGGTCCGGGTCGAGGATGCTCGTCAGCGCGTCGACGAACGGCACCGCGGCGAGGATGCCCGCGAAGCGTTCCGGCGCCAGGTTCGCCACGGCGCCCATGAGCAGGCCGCCGGCGCTGCCGCCCTCGGCCACCAGCCGGTCGGCGCTCGTGCGACCGGACTCGACGAGGTGCTCGGCGACCGCCACGAAGTCGGTGAAGGTGTTCTTCTTGGTGAGGGTCTTGCCGTCCTCGTACCAGTGCCGCCCCATCTCGCCACCGCCGCGCACGTGTGCCACCGCGAAGACGACCCCGCGGTCGAGCATCGACAGGCGCATCACGCTGAAGCCCGGGTCGATCGAGTGCTCGTACGAGCCGTACCCGTACAGGTGCAGGGGTGCCGGCTCGTCGGCGTCCACGGCGTCCCGCCGCCACACGAGCGAGATCGGCACCTTCGTGCCGTCGGGCGCGGTCGCCCAGTCCCGCTCCTGAACGTAGTCGTCCGGGTCGTAGCCGCCGAGGACCGGCTGGCGCTTCAGGACCGTCACCTCGCCGGTGGCCAGGTCCAGGTCGCTCACCTCGGACGGGGTGACGAACGAGGTGTACCCGATGCGGAGGGTCGGCTGGTCCCACTCGGGGTTGCCGCCGAGTCCGGCCGAGAAGAGCGCCTCGTCGAAGGGGACCTCGTGGGCGTCGCCGTACCCGTCGCCCTCGATCGGGATGATCGCGACGCGGGGGAGCGCCTCCGACCGGTACTCGAGCGCGAGGTGTCCGGCGAAGGCGTCCACGGACTCGATCCGGCGCTCGGGGTGGTGCGCGACGACCACGCGGCGGTCGTGCTCGTCGGTCGGGTCGTCGGCGGGCACGTCGACGAGCTCGAAGTTCTCGGCACCGTCGTTGTGCAGCACCAGGAAGCGGTCGCTCCCGCCCACGATGGCGTGCTCGATCTCGTACTCGACGCCCTCGCGCCGCGGCCACACGACGCGGAACTCGCCGGTCGGGTCGGCGGCGTCGAGCACCAGGGCCTCGGACGTGATCTTCGAGCCGAGCTCGATGACGATGTACTGCGACGACCGGGTGACCCCGACGCCGACCCAGTACCGGTCGTCCGGCTCCTCGAAGACCACCACGTCGTCCGCCGCGGCGGTGCCGACGGTGTGCCGCCAGATACGGTCCGGACGCCAGGACTCGTCGACGGTCGGGTAGAACACGAATCGTCCGGACGGGTCGAAGGTCGCACCGGCGCCGGTGTTCGGGATCTCGTCGCCGAGCTCGGTGCCGTCGGTGAGGTCGCGAACGTGCAGCGTGTACCGCTCGTCGCCCTCGACGTCGACGCCGTACACGAGCCGCGTGCCGTCGTCGCTGATGTCGTAGCTGCCGAGCGAGAAGAAGTCGTGGCCCTCGGCGAGGGCGTTGCCGTCGAGGACGACCTCCTCGCCCGGCAGGGCCGCGCCGTCCTCGTCGACGGCGGGCGGGGTCCAGTCGTCCGGACCCGCGATCGGGGCGCGGCAGTGCACGCCGTACTGACTACCCTCGGCCGTGCGGGTGAAGTACCACCAGCCGCCCGTCCGGACCGGCACGGAGAGGTCCGTCTCCTGCACGCGGTCCTTCACCTCGGCGAAGATCCGGTCCCGCAGGGCGTCCAGGTGCCCGGTCTGCGCGTCGGTGTACGCGTTCTCGGCCTCGAGGTACGCCAGGGTGTCCGGTGACTCCTTGTCCCGGAGCCACTCGTAGTCGTCGACGAAGTCGATGCCGTGGTGGGTCCGCGTGACGGGCCGCTTGGCGGCGGTCGGCGGGGTGACCTGGACGTGCTCGCTGCTCACCCCGCCACCCTACGTGCACGGGCCTCGACGCCGTCCCGCACGCGCTCGGTGAACGCGTCGAGCTCGGCCACCACGGCGGGGGCGACCCAGGCGCGCCGGGAGCGGCGGGTCGTGACCGGGCGGAGCACCCCGGCGCGACAGAGGTCGGCGACCGTGTCGTCGAGCACGGCAGGTGGCAGGTCCGCGCGAGGGTCCTCGAGCAGGTCCGCGGCGTGCTCCTCGGTCAGCACGGCGTCCTGCTCGAGTGCGCGCCCCAGGACCGCGTGCGGGCCGGTCGCGCACGTGGTCGCCGCACGGTCACGCGCGACCTCGTCGAGGAGCAGGCCGGTGACGACCCCCTCGTCGGACACCGTCCCGACCGCGATCGCCAGGTCGCGCACCCACCCGTCGACCGCCCCGTCGCGGTACCGGGCCAGGTGGGCGAAGTACCGGTCGCGTTCGGCGACCAGGACGGTGGCGACCGGTGCACTGACCGTCCGGGTACAGCCCCGTCGGCGCAGCACCGCGGCCACGAGCGCACGCCCCGTCCGCCCGTTGCCGTCGGTGAACGGGTGGATCGACTCGAACTGGGCGTGCGCGATCGCCGCCTGTGCCACGGGGTGCAGGTCGTCGCGCTCGAGGAACGCGAACAGGTCGGCCATGAGCGCCGGCACGAGCTCGGGCGGGGGCGGCACGTGGTCGGCGTCCCGCGGGGTGCGGCCGCCGCCGATCCAGTTCTGCACCGCGCGGTAGCGGCCGGCGTACCGGCCGTCGACCGGGTCGTGCCGCATGAGCCGGCGGTGCGCGTCGAGCAGCGTCGTCTCGTCGAGTCGGTCGTCGCCCGCGTCCGCGACGAGGCGCTCGAGCGCGTCACCGGCGTGCACCATCGCCGAGGCGCTCGGGTTCGCCCGTGACCCGACGAGGGCCCGCGCGACGTCGTCGACCCCGGCGGACTCGTGCTCGATTCGCGAGGTCGCCACGGCGTCGGTCCGGGCGAGCAGCCGGTGCAGCGGGCCGGCGCCGTCCGTGCGGTCCAGGGCGGACAGGGCGTCGAGACTCCGGTCGAGCAGTGCCTCGGTGCCCTCGTCGGGTTCCCACCGGGCACCCGCGATCGAGGGCGGGACGGACACCCGCACGGTCGTGGTCGTCCGGGTGGCTCGGTCGCCCCGGACACTGCTCCGCCACGGGCGGTCCTCGGTCCGGTGCGCCGGCCATGCAGGGGGTGCTGCGGACGAGCGGGAACGGCGACGGGCGTGGGTCACGGCACCTCCTGGGTCGTGGTCGTCCCCGGACGGTACGACTCGGCAGCCCACGGGCGCCAACGATCCGCATGTCGCATGCAGACCCGCGATCCGCGATCCGCGTGGCGCCTGCCCGCAGCGGACGTAGCGTGGTGGCATGACCAACTCCTTCGTCGTCACCGGTGCCCACGTCGTCCCCGTCACCGCCCCCGCGTTCGACGGCGGCGCCGTCGTCGTCGAGGACGGCCGCGTCACCGCGGTCGGCCCCGACGTGACCCCGCCGCCCGGGCTGCCCGTCGTCGACGCCGCGGGCGCCTGGCTCGTCCCCGGCTTCGTCGAGGCGCACGGCCACGTCGGCATCCACGAGGAGGCGAACGGCTGGGCGGGCAACGACACGAACGAGATGACGGACCCGAACACGGCCGCCGTCCGGGCGATCGACGCCGTCGACATCGACGACGAGGGCTTCCGCGACGCCCTGTCCGGCGGCATCACGAGCATCGTGGTGAAGCCCGGCTCCGGCAACCCGATCGGCGGACAGACCGTCGCGATCAAGACCTGGGGCGGGCGCACGATCGACGAGCAGCTCATCTCCGACGCGGTCAGCGTGAAGAGCGCCCTCGGCGAGAACCCGAAGCGCGTGTACGGCGAGAAGGGCAAGACCCCCTCGACGCGCCTCGGTGTCGCGAAGGTCATCCGCGAGGCCTTCGTCGCCGCGCAGGACTACCGTGCCGCCCGCGACGCCGCCGCCGCGAAGGGGGAGCCCTTCACCCGCGACCTGACGAAGGAGACGCTCGTCCGCGTGCTCGACGGCGAGCTCGCCTGGGACCAGCACGTGCACCGGCACGACGACATCGCGACCGCGCTGCGCCTCGCCGACGAGTTCGGCTACCGGCTCGTCGTCAACCACGGCACCGAGGCGCACAAGATCGCCGACCTGCTCGCCGAGCGCGACGTCCCGGTCATCTACGGCCCGCTGTTCACGAGCCGCTCGAAGGTGGAGCTGCGCGACCGCGGGATCCCGAACCTCGCGCGGCTCGCCGCCGCGGGGGTGCGCGTCGCGATCACCACCGACGCACCGGTCGTCCCGATCAACATGCTCGTCGACCAGGCCACCGCCGCCGTCAAGGAGGGCCTGCCGTGGCAGACCGCCCTCGAGGCGCTCACCGTGAACCCGGCGGACTTCCTCGGCTTCGGCGACCGCGTCGGTCGCATCGAGCCGGGCTTCGACGCCGACCTGGTGCTCTGGGACGGCGACCCGCTGGCGGCGACCAGTCGCGCGACGCGCGTCTGGATCGACGGCGCGTCCGTCTACCAGTGGGCCGACGGGACGGGCGTCACCACCCCGCGCTGGTGACCCGACGACGGCCTGGAGGCGTCCGGCGAGCCCGCCACGCGCCTCCAGGCCGTCCCGGGGTACCGGCTACTGCTCGCGGGAGAGCAGGAAGTCGTTGATCCGCTCGGTCATCGGCAGGTCCATCCCGCGCGCGACACCGTTCACCGAGCGGATCGGCGCGGCCTGGCGGACGCTCGACAGCAGCCAGAGCGCGTCCGCCGCCTCGAGGTCGGCGAGCGTCAGGAGCTCGTACGACGTCGCGATGCCCTCCGCCTCGGCGAAGCGGAAGACGTCGGCCTGCGTCGTGCCGGCGAGGATGCCGATGTCCGTGCGCGGCGTGACGAGGCGCCCCCCGATCGAGGCGACGAGGTTCGCGCGGGTGCCCTCGAGGACGTAGCCGTCCGTCGAGACGAACAGCGCGTCGTCGGCCCCGCGCCGCTCGGCCTCGCGCAGTGCCGCCATGTTCACGGCGTACGACAGTGTCTTGGCACCCTGCAGCAGCCACGGCGAGGTGCGCTCGACGTCGTGCCGGTAGCCGCGGTCGAGCGTCACGACCGCGATGCCCTCGGTGCGGGCGGGGGTCTGGTCGCCCGACGGTGCCGCGTACACCCAGCCCGTCGGACGCCCGGAGCCCTCGACGCCACGGGTCATGACGGTCTTCGCGAACGCCTCGTGCACCGGGTCGAGTCGGGCGCAGACGGCCTCGATGGCCTGCCGCCACGCGTCGACGTCCGGCTCCGGCAGGTCGAGCATCGCGGCGCTCCGGACGAACCGTGCCAGGTGCGGCTCGAGCGCCTGCGGTCGGCCGTCGACGACCGTGATCGTCTCGAAGACGCCGTCGCCGCGGATCGCGCCGAGGTCCTGCACCTGGAGGTGCTCCTCGAGCGGTTCCACCCAGGTGTACGCGTCGGCCGAGGGGTCGTGCGGGTCGGCGTGCCGCGAGGGCTGGTTGAGGACGGCGAGGACGGTGTCGGTCATGCCCCCATCCAACCGCAGCCGGCGTCCGTGCGGGTCAGCCGGGCCCGGGCAGTGCGCCCATGAGCTTCCACACCGCGGGCGTCAGCTCCGGGTGCAGCAGGGCGATGCGGCGCAGGCGGTGGTACTCCTCGCCGAGCTCGGTGCCCTGCCCGGACGCCGGGTGCCCGGCCCAGTGCGCGCTCCGCTGCCCGATCGCGGCGTCGAGCTCGACCGCCTCGGCCCGGAGGATGAGCACGACCTGCTCGTCGACGGTCGGCAGCGTCGGCATGAACTCCCACGGGTCCTCGCCCGCGCGGCTCCGGTGCTCGACGAGCACCGCGATCTCCTCGGCGGCCTCGGCGCGCAGCACTTCGAGGCTGCGCCCGGTCCTGCGGGGCTCAGCCATGGTGCCCCCGCAGCACGCGTGCCATGAGGAGAGCGTACGACAGATCGTCCGACAGACTGGACGCGTGACCGAGCGCGACGAGAGCAAGTCCCAGCACGCCCCGGTGGTCGTCGTCTACCTGCTGCGCGACGGCGTCGCGGGGCCGGAGGTGCTGCTCGGCGAGAAGCGTCGTGGCCTGGGGACCGGGCGGCTCGTCGGCCCCGGTGGGAAGCGGGAGCCGGGCGAGCCGCCGGTGGCGGCCGCCGTGCGGGAGGTCCGGGAGGAGGTCGGCCTGCGGCTCGACCCCACCGACCTGGAGGCGCGTGGCACGTTGGACTACCGGTTCCCGTACCGCCCGTCCTGGTCCCAGGTCTCGGACGTGTTCGTCTGCCGCCGCTGGCAGGGGAGCCCGACGGGCAGCGACGAGCTGGAGCCGCGGTGGATCCCCGTCGACGCGGTGCCGTACGACGCGATGTGGGACGACGCGCGCTACTGGCTGCCCGGCGTGCTCGCCGGGGGGACGGTGGACGCGCGGTTCACCTTCGCCGCGGACGACGCGACGGTGTCGGGCTTCAGCGGTCGCGGGGTCTGACCCGGCGCCCGTTCAGCCCGACGGGCGCGTCCGGGACACGGCCGGTGCGGTCGCGGCTCAGCGCGACGCGTGCGTCCGGGTGCTGCCGGTCCGGGCCTCCTCGGCCGCCGCGAGGACGTCGGCGTCCCCGCTCCGACCACCGAGCGGGCGGACGAAGAAGTCGACGATCCCGACGACGATCGCACCGATGACCGCGAACATCGCCCACCCCACGAAGAGGCCGGCGGTGTTCCGCCCGTCCGCGGGCGCCAGCAGCACGCTCGCGGCGTACAGCACGGCCGCGAGCACGAGGAACACGACGACCACGGTGACGAGCGTGCGGTGCCAGACGGTGCGGGAGTCCATCCGGCCAGGATACGCCGGGTCGGACGCGCTCAGCGGTCCGCGTGCCGCCCGTGCGCCCGCTCCGCGGTGCGGGCGACCTCCGTGCGCGGTGCCTCCGGTCGCGCGACCGGGCGGGTGCGTGGACCGTTCCCCGCTCCGGGCGTCCGCGCCGGACCGGGTCGGTCCGCCGACCGCACCACGGGGATGCGACCGGTCTGCGGCGCCTGCCCCTCGAGCCCGTCGCGGGCACCGGTGAAGACGTCACCGCCCACGCGTTCGTCCTGCCAGTCCTCGTCGCGCAGGACGCTCAGCGTGCCCGTCTCGGTCGACGTCAGACCGTGCCGCTCGAGCTCGGCGTCGCGCTGGCGGCCGAGGAACTCCCGGTTCGCGGTCTGCGCGTCCTGGAACATCGTCGTGCGGTTCCCGACGATCGCCGCGATGCGCCGGCGCTCCCACCACGCCTTGCCGAAGAACATCAGCACGAGGCCCGCCGCGGCGTAGCAGGCCATCGTGACGAGACCGCGGCCGAACCCGGGGCCGACGCCGTAGATCTCGTGCTTGATCATGTCGACCATGCTCGAGCCGACCACGACGTGGTTGAGCCACGCGAAGGGCTCGGGCATGAACCACTTCGGGTACGCGCCGCCGGACGACGGCATCGAGAGGAAGACGAAGCAGATCATCGCGGGTGCGGCGATGAACCGGCCGACGAAGTAGCTCAGGCCGTTGACCGCGAGCCCGATCGCCACGATCCACCCCCAGGCGATGAGGACGAGCTCGACCCAGTGTCCGTGGATCGCCCCGAGCACGGGCCCGGCGAGCGTGTTCGTGATGAGCGAGATGACGAGGCCGCCGACGACGATGACCGCCATGCGGACGCGGTGGCGGAGCGGGCCGCCCATGATGCCGATGAACATCGCGACCATGTAGCCGCCGATGCACCAGGCGAGCATGACGTACATCGCGACGGTGCCGTACTCGTCGTACGCGGGCAGGGGCGCGAGCTCGGTGATCGTCGGTGCGGCGACGCCGATGCCCGTCAGCACGCCGGACAGCGTCGCGGGGACGAGCGAGGCGACCTGGAACTGGTGGGCGCTGGCCTTGAAGACCTCGTTCGTCGAGGGGTCGTAGGCGACGGCCATCGTGCCCGCGAGCACGTCCCGCTTCGCCTGCGCGAGCGAGTCGACCACGTGGAAGACGTACTCACCGGGCAGGGCCTTGTCGACGGCGGCGACGAGCGTGGGGTCGCTCCCGACGAGTGCGACCGGGACGTCGTGCGGGTGCGGGGCGTGGAAGGCGAAGACGTAGCAGAGGCAGAAGCCGACGATGAAGAACAGCGGCATCCAGAGCTGCAGGCCGATCAGCTGCAGCGAGGGGTGGAGCGTGCCGTACCAGCGGCGGTACCGGCTGATGTGCTGCGGCTCCGGCACGGGGGCCTGGCGCACGCGGGAGCGGCCGCCCGCGCTGGTCCGGCTGCCGGCGACCGGGGCACCCCGGCGGGGCTTCGAGCCGCCGCGGGTCGAGGGCCGGGTCTGCCGCTGCCTGGGGGCGGCGGTCTGCCGCGGCGCTCCGTCTCGTTCCGGGAGGTCGGTGTTCCTGGGGACGTCGTTCCGCGGCTCGCTCACTCGGCGCTCTGCTCCTCTTCCTGGGATCGGAGCGCCACGATACGCCCGGTCCGCTCACGGTGCGCCGAGAGCGGGACGCCGGTCAGGAACGACTGCGGGAGGCCTGCGCCGAGTCCATCGCGAGCTCCTCGGCGTCGAGCGTCACGAGCACGCGGCGCATGACCTCCTCGTCGAGGTTGCCCTTCTCGCGCTCCTCGAGCACGATCTCCCGCCGCCGGTCGAGCAGCTCGCGCCGGATGTCCTGGATCTGCGCCCCGCGGAGGCGCATCGGGGCGTTGCGCTCCTCGTCCTCCTCTTCCTCCGCGTCGCGGCGGAAGGTCTCGGCCTGCCGCTCGAGCCGGGCCTTCAGCCGGTTCACCACGCTGTCGACCGCCTGGTGCCCGTACTGCTGGGCCCAGGCCGGACGCCGGCGCTCGAGCAGCGCGATCGCGGCCTCGGTCGTGCGCTGGTTGAGGCGCATCTCGCTCCGGACGTCCTCCTCGCCCTCCGCCGGGTCCTGCACCCTGAGCGCGCGGATGACGAAGGGGAGCGTGAGGCCCTGCAGCAGGAGCGTGCCGACCGTGACGACGAACGCGATGATGAAGATCGTGTCCTGTGCCTTGATCTCCACGGGGTCGGCGACGACGGCCACCGCGGCGGCGAGCGTGACCACGCCGCGCATGCCGGTCCACGAGATGACGGTCAGCTCCCGCCAGTTCAGCTTCGGTTCGGCCGTGCCGCGGAGCCAGCGGAGCGACCGGTGCCCCCGGGACAGCCGGACCCGCAGGGGTCTGAGCCACAGCCGGTTCAACCGGTTGCGCGCGTACGACTCGAAGACGAAGAGGGGCCGGACGAGGATCACGACGGCGAGCACGACCGCGGCGGCGGTGAGCGTCTGCGTCAGGCTGCGGTCGCTCTCGAGGAGGTCCTGGACGACGGTCTTCAGCTGCAGCCCGATGAGGGCGAAGACGAACCCCTCGAGGATGACGTCGATGCTCGTCCAGAGCGGGCGTTCCTGCAGCCGGGTCGCGTAGCCCTCCTTCGGCGAGTTGTAGCCGATGTAGAGCCCCGCGGTGACGACCGCGATGACCCCGGAGCCGGACAGGTGCTCGGCGAGGACGTAGGCGACGAACGGCAGCAGGATGCTCATGATCGTCTCGACGACCGGATCGTTGATGCGCATCCGGATCCAGTGCACCGCGACGCCGAGGACGATGCCGACCACCAGGCCGACGCCGATCGCGAGCCCGAAGATGCCGAGGTCCTGCCAGATCGTCAGCGACGTGCCCGCGGCGATGAGCGTGAACACCCTGACCAGGGTCAGCGACGCCGCGTCGTTGATGAGGCTCTCGCCGGACAGCACCGTCATCACGCGGCGGGGGAGGCCGAGCTTGCGCCCGATCGCGGCGGCGGACACGGCGTCCGGCGGCGCGACCACGGCGCCGAGCAGGATCGCGGCCGGCCAGTCCATGTCGGGGATGAGGACGTACGCCGCGAGTCCGACCGCCGCCGCCGTGACGATCACGAGGAAGATGCCGAGGCGACGGATCTGCTTGATCGACTGCCGGAAGCTCTGCCACGAGACGTCGAGGGCCGCCGAGTAGAGCAGCGGCGGCAGGACCACGGTGAGGATGACCTCGGAGTCGATCTCGATCTCGGGCAGTCCGGGGAGGAACGACACCGCCAGCGCCACGGCCGTGACGAGCAGCGGTGCGGGGAGCCCCTTGGCGCGCGCGAAGCCGGTCACCGCGAGCGAACCGATCAGCAGGATGAGGAGTTCCGCGGTGTCCATGGGGTCCATCCTCCCATCCGGGTCGTTCCGATCCTGAACGATCCCGCAGGCCTGGTGAACAACGGGTGAACGGCAGGGTTTGTGCTCAGCGGTCCTGCCTGGGACACTTGCCCGCGGTGGACATCACACTCATAGTCGTCCTGGTCATCGCGTTGGCCCTCTTCTTCGACTTCACAAACGGATTTCACGACACCGCCAACGCGATGGCGACGCCGATCGCCACCGGTGCCATGAAGCCCAAGGTGGCCGTCACGGTCGCCGCGGTGCTCAACCTGGTCGGTGCGTTCCTCAGCACCGCCGTCGCGACGTCGATCTCGCACGGCCTCATCAACGAGGGACCCGGTGGGGTGGCGATCACCCCCGAGATGATCTTCGCGGGACTCATCGGCGCGGTCGTGTGGAACATGATCACGTGGCTGCGCGGCCTGCCGTCGTCGTCCTCGCACGCGCTGTTCGGCGGGCTCATCGGCGCCGCGATCGTCGGCGCCGGCTTCGACTCGGTCAACTACGCCGCGCTGCTGACGGTCGTCATCATCCCGGCCTTCCTGTCGCCGGTGATCGCCGCGCTGGTGTCGTTGCTCGCGACGCGCATCGCCTACCGGGTCACCCGCCGTCCGGTGTTCCCGAACGAGCGCGGCGGGTTCCGCATCGGCCAGGTCTTCACGAGCTCGATGGTGTCGCTCGCGCACGGCACGAACGACGCGCAGAAGACCATGGGCGTCATCACCCTGACCCTGATCGCCTCGGGCGCGCAGTCGGCTGACCAGGGCGTCCAGTTCTGGGTCGTCGTGGCGTGCGCCCTCGCGATCGCCCTCGGTACCTACACCGGCGGGTGGCGCATCATCCGGACGCTCGGGTCGGGCATCACCGAGATCCGCGCCACGCAGGGCTTCGCGGCCGAGGCGTCGACCGCCGCGACCATCCTGGCGTCGAGCCACCTCGGCTTCGCCCTGTCGACGACCCAGGTCTCCTCGGGCTCGATCATCGGCGCCGGTCTCGGCCGCCGTGGGTCGAAGATCCAGTGGTCGACCGCGGGCAAGATCGTCATCGCCTGGTTCATCACGCTGCCGGCCGCCGCGGCCGTCGGGGCCGTCGCGTCGGGCATCGCCCGGCTCGGCATCGGGGGCCTCGTGATCGACGCGGTCGTCGGTGCCGCCGTGATCCTGGGGCTGTACCTCTGGTCGCTCCGGAAGCCCCACGAGCAGGCCTCGGCCATCGAGGTCGACGTCGCCGCGAACGCGGTCTTCACCCGCAAGGAGCTGCGCGACCTGCAGCGCAAGAAGCGCGCGGCCCGGGTCGCCGAGCGTCGAGCCGAGCTCAGCCGCGAGCGCACCCTGCGCCGCATGGCCGGACGCAACGGAGGACGCCGCTGATGGGTATCGACTGGTTCGCGTTCCTCACCGTCGCGATCGTCGCGGTCGTCGCCGCGTGCTTCGTGGTGCTCGTCTACTCGATCGGCCTCCGCCTCTGGAGCGCCGCCGACACCCGCGCCGGTAAGTACACCGTGAAGGACGACGGCACGGTCGGCCCGGCCACGGCCGGCTTCCCCCAGCCCGGGAGGGTCCAGTCCGGCGTCCGGGCGTTCCGCGCGCTCGCCGTCGCGTGCTTCGCCCTCTCCGGTCTCGCCGTGCTCTACGGGATCTACCTGATCGTCCCGCAGTTCCACTGACGGACGTCACCACCTGACGGACGGGAGGCCCGTGGCGACGCCGCCACGGGCCTTCCGTCCGTCCACCGGTCACCACGCGCGCCGACCTGCCGGACCGCACCGACCGGACGGGCTAGCCTCGGCAGGGTGACCGGCAACGAAGCACGCACCCGCACCGAGACCGACTCGCTGGGGACCCTCGAGGTCCCGGCCGACGCCTACTGGGGCATCAACACCCTGCGGGCCCTCGAGAACTTCCCGATCACCTCGGTGCCGATCGCGGTGTACCCGGACCTGATCGAGGCCCTCGCGACCGTCAAGCAGGCCGCGGCACGCGCCAACAAGGCGATCGGCGTGCTCGACCCCGAACGGGCCGACGCGATCGACCGAGCCGCGCAGGAGGTCCGCGACGGGGCGCTCCGCGAGCAGTTCGTGGTCGACATCGTGCAGGGCGGTGCCGGCACCTCGACGAACATGAACACGAACGAGGTGCTCGCCAACCGCGCCCTCGAGATCCTCGGGCGCGAGAAGGGCGACTACGCGTACCTGCACCCGATCGACCACGTGAACCGCAGCCAGTCGACGAACGACACCTACCCGACGAGCATCAAGCTGGCGATGATCCTCGGGGTGCGGCGGCTCACCGAGCAGCTCGAACTGCTCTCCGACGCCTTCGCCGAGCGCGGTCGGGCGTTCCAGGACGTCCTGAAGATCGGACGGACCCAGCTGCAGGACGCGGTGCCGATGACCCTCGGGCAGGAGTTCACCGGGTTCGCGCACACGATCCAGGAGGACGTCCTGCTGCTCCGGACCGTGACGCCGCTGCTCGCCGAGACGAACCTCGGTGCGACGGCCATCGGCACCGGCATCACCGCGGACCCGCAGTACCGCGACGAGGTCCGTCGGCAGCTGCAGGTCGCCAGCGGGCTCGACATCGTCACGGCACCGGACCTCATCGAGGCCACGAGCGACGCCGGTGCGTTCATGACCCTGTCCGGCACGGTGAAGCGCAGCGCCGCGAAGCTCTCGAAGATCTGCAACGACCTGCGCCTGCTCGCGTCCGGTCCGCAGGCCGGGCTCGGCGAGATCACGCTGCCCGCGCGACAGGCGGGGTCGTCGATCATGCCGGGCAAGGTCAACCCGGTGATCCCGGAGGTGGTGAACCAGATCGCGTTCGCCGTCGCCGGTGCCGACACGACCGTGACGATGGCGGCCGAGGGCGGGCAGCTCCAGCTCAACGCCTTCGAGCCGATCATCGCCCACTCGATCCTGCAGTCACTGCAGTGGATGGCCAGCGGGTGCGCGACGCTGCGGGTGCACTGCGTGACCGGGATCGAGGCGAACGAGGCCAAGCTCGCGGCGCAGGTCGACACCAACGTCGGCGTCGTGACGGCCCTGACGCCCTACATCGGGTACGCGGCCGCCGCGTCGATCGCGCACACGGCGCTGACGACCTCGACGCCGATCGCGACGCTCGTGACGGCGGCGGGGCTCATGGACGAGGACCAGGTGCACCGCGTCCTGTCGCCGGCGCGGCTGTCGGGCATCGAGCTCGCGACGGGCGCGATCCCGGTTGTCACCGAGGAGATGCTGGACGAGGCCGCTCGCGAGCGCTGACGGCGAGCGCCGGCGGCGAGCGCTGACGGCGAGCGCCGGCGGCAGCGCCGCGCCCTACGGCAGCGGGCGCTCGCCGACGCGGACCTGCTGCGACAGCTCGCGCAGGCGCTCGGCCTCGAGGTCGGGTTCGTCGTCCTCCGCGGCCCGCTCGAGCGCGGCGGTGCGGACGTCCTGCGCCGCGCGGACGTCCTGGTCCCGCCACCGGGCGAGCGTGAAGTTCCGCGTGACGTCGCGGAGCGGGAGCCGGATCGTCTCGTCGGCCTCGATGCCCGCGAGCAGCTGCCGCAGCCGGATCACCTCGGAGTCGAGCTCCCCGCCGACCACGAGCACGAAGTTCGAGATGTACAGGTAGACGAGCAGCAGGATCGCGCCGCCCAGCCAGCCGTACGCACGGTTCCCGCCGCTGCCGACCGTCTCGACCCAGACCGAGAAGCCGACGGTCGCCAGCGCCCAGGTCAGGATCGCGAAGGCCGCCCCGGCCGACACCCACCGCAGCCGCGGGGTCTTGACGTTCGGCGTCGCGGTGTAGAGCACCGCGACCATCACGACGAGGACGACCGCGAGCACCGGCCACTTCGCCACGTTCCACAGGTCGTCGATCCAGGGCGCCCACCCGAGCTGCCGCACGATCGCGGCCGAGACCGTCGGGGTGCCGAGCAGGATGACGATCGCGATCGCCCCGCCCACCATCACGAGCAGCGTGACGAGGAGCATCATGCTGCGGAACTTCCAGATCCGGCGGCCCTCCTCGACCTCGTACGCCGTGTTCATCGCGCGACCGAACGCCGTCGCGTACCCGGAGAGCGACCAGAGCGTCAGCACGAGCCCGATCGAGAAGCCCACCCACGGGTCGTCGAGCGTCAGGAGCTGCCGGAGCGGCCCTTCGAGGTGCTGCGCGGTCTCCGGTCGGACGATGAAGCCGAGCACCTCGACGATGTCGTTCACGCTGTCGCCCTGTCGGTCGACGACGGACAGGGCGGACACGACCGCGAGCGCCGCCGGGAACGCCGTGAGCAGCGCGAAGAACGTCAGCGACGCGGCGGCGTCGACGACCCGGTGCCGGATCACCGAGTGGTAGGTGCGCCGGACGACCGCGCGGACACCGGTCCGCTGCAGGTCGCGCGAGGCGCTGTCGGGCATGGAGTGAACGGTACCGGACCCGCTCCACGAGACTCGGCCCGGCGGACACTTCCGCGGCGTCCGCGCGCGAGTCTCGTCCGCCGGGGCGAGTCTCGTCCTCTCGCCCGGGGCGCGACGGCGGTCAGTTCGCGTGCGGGTGCAGCGCGTCGTAGCGGCGGAAGGACGGCACGAGCCGGAGCAGCAGCGCGACGAGCCCGATGATGAGCACGCCGCCGATGACCGGCGGGTACGCGATGCCGGCCGCGACGACGAGGCCGGCGTAGAGGTCGCCGAGCCGCGGGCCGCCGGTGACGACGACGATGAAGATGCCCTGGAGCCGCCCGCGCATGCCGTCGGGCGACGCCGCCTGCAGGATCGTGTTCCGGAACACCGAACTGACGTTGTCGGCGCCGCCCGCCGCGGCGAGGAACAGTGCCGCCAGCCCGAGCGCGGGCAGGATCCCGGTGCTGAAGGCCTCGCCCGAGCGACCGCCGAGCACGTGCGCGAGCGCGATGACCACGCCGAACGCCGCGATCGCCGCTCCGTAGGCGGTGATCGCCCAGCCCACGGCCTCGCCCTGGCGCCGCACGTGGCCGAGCGGACCGGAGAACACGCTCGACAGCAGCGCGCCGATCGCGTAGGCGGCGGTGAGCGTCCCGACCGTGATCGATCCACCGCCGATCACGAGCGCGCCGATCGCGGGGAAGAGCACGCGGGGCTGCCCGAACGTCATCGCGACGATGTCGAGCACGAACGTCATCGTGATGTTCCGGGAGCGTCGGAGGAACCGGGCGCCCTCGACGAGCGAGCCCAACCCCGGCCGCAGGGCGTCGCGGTCGGCGGCCATGCGCGGCAGGGTGAGGACGCCGAGGAACGCGAACGTGAACAGGACCACGTCGATCGTGTAGGTCGGCGCGAAGCCGACGCTCGCGATGAGCACCCCGGCGATCGCCGGACCCACGGTGACCTGGAACCCGGAGGCGATGCCGCCGAGGGCGCTCGCCGCGGGGAGCAGGTCGGTGCCGACCAGGCGCGGGACGATCGCCGACCGCGAGGCGTTGCTCACCGTCGCGGCCACGGCGTTGACGGTCGCGAGCACGTAGAGCAGCGCGACGCTGTGCAGCCCGAGCCAGGCGTGCGTGGCGATGAGCGCGACCGCGCCCCAGGCGACGATCGACGACACCAGGGCCACGAGCCGCCGGTCGAAGGCGTCGGCGAGCATGCCGCCGTAGAGCCCCGCGACGATCATCGGCACGAGGGCGATGACGCCGACGAGCGCCACGGCGAAGGTCGAGCGGGTGATCTCGTAGACCTCGAGGCCGACGGCGACGGTGGTCATCTGCGTGCCGATGCCGGCGATCGCGGTACCGGCCCAGAGCCGCGCGAACGCGGGGGAGCGGCGGAGCGGGGTGAGGTCGGCGAGCAGGCGGCGGCGCGGGGCGATGTCAGGTCGTGTCACGGTGGAACCATTCTGGTGCCCCCGCCGCACGAGCGGGCGGAATCGGTCGCAACGGTCCGTCCACCGCGACGGATCGTGCCCGTTCGCGGGCAGCGAGACCACCGCGCGGCCCGGATCGGCCGCGCACCGACCTGGTTGACTGGCCGGCATGACTGACCTCAACAGCAAGCCCGAGTTCGACGCCCCCGAGGGCCCGGCCCCCACCGAGCTCGAGATCACCGACATCGTCGAGGGCTCCGGCGACGAAGCCACCGCCGGCTCGACGGTCAAGGTGCACTACGCCGGCGTCGAGTACGAGACCGGCGACGAGTTCGACAGCTCCTGGAACCGCGGCGAGCCCATCGACTTCCCGCTCGCGGCGCTCGTGCGCGGCTGGCAGGAGGGCATCCCCGGCATGAAGGTCGGCGGCCGCCGCAAGCTCGTCGTCCCGCCGGAGCTGGCCTACGGCCCCGCCGGCGGCGGACACTTCCTGTCCGGCAAGACCCTCATCTTCATCATCGACCTGCTCGGGGTCCGCTGATGCAGGTCGGCGCGCCCACCATCGAGCTGAACGACGGCCACCGCTTCCCGGAGCTCGGCCTCGGCACCTACGGGCTGAACGGCGACGAGGGCACCGCTGCCGTCGGTGCGGCGATCACGAGCGGCTACCGGCTGCTCGACACCGCGCTGAACTACGGCAACGAGGACGCCGTCGGCCGTGCCGTCCGCGAGTCCGAGGTCGACCGCGAGGACCTCGTCGTCACCTCGAAGCTGCCCGGTCGCCACCACGGCTACGACGAGGCGCACCGGTCGATCGACGAGACGCTCGGGAACCTCGGGCTGGACCGCGTCGACCTGTACCTCATCCACTGGCCGAACCCGTCGGTCGGCAGGTTCGTCGACACGTGGAAGGCCTTCGTGGACCTCCGGGACAGCGGCAAGGTCCGTTCGATCGGCGTCTCGAACTTCACGCCCGAGCACCTCGGGGCGATCATCGACGCCACCGGTGTCGCGCCCGCGGTGAACCAGGTCGAGCTGCACCCGTACTTCCCGCAGGCCGAGCTCCGCAAGGTGCACGCCGAGTACGGCATCGTCACCGAGAGCTGGAGCCCGCTGGCGAAGCAGTCCGAGCTGCTCACCGAGCAGCCGGTGCTCGACGCGGCCGCCGCGCACGGGGTGACGCCGGGCCAGGTCGTCCTGCGCTGGCACGTCCAGCTCGGTGCCGTCCCGGTGCCGAAGTCCGGCGACGCGGACCGGCAGCGCGAGAACCTCGACGTCTTCGGCTTCGAGCTCTCCGACGACGAGGTCCGCGCGATCTCCGGGCTCGAGCGCGGTCGCTTGTGGGACGGCGACCCGGACACGCACGAGGAGATGTAGGGCCGAGTGCCCGGGACGGGAGGCGCGTGGCGGGGTCCGCCACGCGCCTCCCGTCCGTCCGGCGTCACGACGCCCCTCGTGGTCGCCCGGCGGGACTACACTGGACACCCCTGTTTCCCGAAGGGTGGCGTGTGTCCGAACCGACCGAGATCGACCGTGAGCGTGGGTACGTGGACGGGCTCTTCGCCCGTCTCGACGAGCTGACGGCCGACGCCGAGCAGCGCCTCGCCGAGACCCGCCGCCAGGCGGTGGGCGGCAACCACCAGAGCCGCAGCGAACGCGATGCGTACGCCCGGCTCTACGAGGACACCGTCGCGACGCTCGAGCGGGTCGGCGACCGGCTCGTGTTCGGTCGGCTCGAGGTCGCGGACCCCGACTCCACCGAGGACGCCTTCCGGTACATCGGCCGCGTCGGCCTGCGCGACGACGAGCACCGGCCGCTCCTGCTCGACTGGCGCGTCCCCGGTGCGAGCGCCTTCTACCAGGCGACCGCGGCGCACCCGATGGGGATGCGCGCCCGCCGACACCTGACCCTCGAGGGCCGCACGGTCGAGGGCGTCGAGGACGAGGTGTTCGACGCCGCGCTCTACGACGACGAGCGCACCCACCTGCAGGGCGAGGGGGCGCTGCTCGCGGCCGTCACCGTCGAGCGCACCGGCCGGATGACCGACATCGTCGCGACCATCCAGGGCGAGCAGGACCGCATCATCCGGTCGCCCCTCGAGGGCGTGCTCGTCGTGCAGGGCGGCCCCGGCACCGGCAAGACCGCCGTCGCGCTGCACCGCGCCGCCTACCTGCTCTACTCGCACCGCGAGCGGCTCCGTGGCTCCGGCGTGCTCGTGGTCGGTCCGTCGCCGGCCTTCCTCACCTACATCGAGCAGGTGCTGCCGTCCCTCGGCGAGACCGGCGTCGTGATGGCGTCGCTCGGGTCGCTCTACCCGGGCGTGCACGCGACGACGCACGACCACGGGGACGTCGCCGCGGTCAAGGGGTCGGCGCAGATGGCCTCGCTGCTCCACCGGGCCGTGCGGTCCCGCCAGGTCGTCCCGACGACGTCGGTCACCCTGGAGGTCGAGGGCGAGCGGCTCACCGTGCCGCCGCAGCTCGTCGCCGACGCGCTCAAGCGCGCGCAGGACCGGGGGAAGCCGCACAACGTCGCCCGCGTCACGTTCAACAAGATCGCGCTCGACGCCATGACCCGCCTGCTCGCCGAGCAGCTGCGGGCGCGCGGCACGACCGTGGACGAGGCCGACGAGAAGGTCCTGCGCGAGGACATCCGCAGCTCCTACGACGCCCGGGTCCTGCTCAACACCGCGTGGCTGCCGCTGCCCCCGGAGAAGTTCCTCGAGGACCTGTACGCGCGGCCGAACTGGCTCGCCTCGCTGACCCCCGACTGGACGCCCGAGCGCCGCGCCCTGCTGCAGCGGTCCCGTGGTACCGCGTGGACGATCGAGGACGTCCCGCTGCTCGACGAGGCCGCCGAGCTCCTCGGCCCGTTCGACCCGACCGGCGGGGCCGCGAAGCGCGCCGCGAAGGCGAGCCGGAACCGGGACATCGAGAACGCGCGCCAGGCGATCGAGAACATGGGCGTCGAGGGCATCGTCAGCGCCGAGCAGGTCGCGGGGTCCTTCGCCGAGGGCGGCGACCCGCGCACGACCGCCGAGCGCGCCGCCGAGGACCGCGAGTGGACCTACGGACACATCGTGGTCGACGAGGCGCAGGAGCTCTCGCCGATGCAGTGGCGTGTGCTCGCCCGTCGGAACCCGCTGCGGTCCTTCACGATCGTCGGCGACACCGCGCAGGGCTCCTCACCGGCAGCCGCGCGGACGTGGGACGACGTGCTCGGCGCCCTCGCCCGGCGTCGTCGGGGCCGTGCGCCGGTCGTGCCGCTCGACCACCGCATCGAGGAGCTCACGGTCAACTACCGGACCCCGCGCTCGATCGTGCAGGCCGCCGGGGCGTTCGCCGCCGCCGCCGGACTGACGGTCACCCGGACCGAGGCCGTGCGCGACGGCGACCCGGTCGACCGCGTCACGGTGCCGCGTGCGGCGCTGCTCGACGCGGTCGCCGAGCGGGTCGACGCCGAGCGCGACCGGATCGGCTCGGGCACCATCGGGGTCGTCGTGCCCGAGGCCGACGTGGCCGCGGTCCGGGAGCGCCTGGCACGGACCGACGCCGACGTCCGCGGGCTCGGTTCGCCGCGTCCCGGCTCCGTCACGGTGCTCACCGGCGCCGACGCGAAGGGCCTCGAGTTCGACGGCGTGCTGCTCGTCGACCCGGACCGGGTGGGAGCCGACGCGGCGCGCGCCGCGGCCGCCGTCTACGTCGCGATGACGCGTCCGACGCGACGGCTCGTGGTCGTCGACGTCACCGACTGACGGACGGGAGGCACGTGGCGGCAGCGCCGCGCGCCTCCCGTCGGGCACAGAGCACGACGGCACACGGCGCGTCGGCGCGTCGGCACACGGCACGTCGGCACCCGGCGTGCCGGCACCCGGCGCGTGCTCCCGCACCCCGCTCAGTCCGGGTCGCCCTCGTCGCGGACGCGGCGCACCAGGGCCGCCCACGGGCCGTCCAGCTGACTGCCGGGGATGGTCACGGTGGTCCTGGCGACCGTCACGGTCCAGGTGAAGTCGTCGGGGACCGCGCGTCTCCGGCGCACGGGCTCCTCGCGGGGGAGCGCGCCGACCAGGTCGTACCAGGCGTCCGGGTCGTCGCGCGACTCGGTGTCGACCCGCCAGCCCCGCGAGGTCCCGGCGAGTCCACCACTGCGGCGGACGACGATGTGCATGCTCCGGTTCTACGCCGTCACGACGCGGCGAGCACGCCCACCGTGCGCCAGGCGTCCCGCACCGCGGTGTGCTCCGCCGAGCCGTCGCCGAAGCGGTCCGCGGCGGCGCGCACCGTCACCCCGGCGAAGCCCGCGAAGTCGATCCCGGCGGTCGTCTCCGCCGAGGTGAGGGCGTCCCACCAGACGGCGCCGGCACCCTCCCACGCGTGTCCGCCGATCGCGGTGGCGGCCAGGTAGAAGGCGTGGTTCGGGATGCCGGAGTTCAGGTGCACCCCGCCGGAGTCCTCGGTCGTCTCGACGTAGTCGGCCATCGTCGCCGGCTGCGGGTCCTTGCCGAGCACCGGGTCGTCGTAGGCGGTGCCCGGTGCCCGCATGGACCGCAGCGCGACCCCGTGCACGGCGTCCGTGAAGAGGCCCTCGCCGATGAGCCACGTCGCCTGGTCGGCGGTCTGTCCGGCGGCGTACTGCGCGACGAGCGAGCCGAAGACGTCGCTGACCGACTCGTTGAGCGCGCCGGACTGCCCCTCGTAGGTCAGGTCCGCGGTGTACTGGGTGACGCCGTGCGCGAGCTCGTGCCCGATGACGTCGAGCGCGACGGTGAAGCGCCGGAAGACCTCGCCGTCCCCGTCGCCGAACACCATGCGGCTGCCGTCCCAGTACGCGTTGTCGTAGTCCTGCCCGTAGTGCACGGTCGCGTCGAGGGGGAGACCCGCGCCGTCGATCGACACCCGTCCGAACACGTCGAGCCAGAACGCGTGCGTCGCCCCGAGGCCCGCGTACGCCTCGTCGGTCGCGGCGTCGCCCGAGTCCGGGTCGCCCTCGCGCCGCACGACGGTGCCGGGCAGCGTCGTCGAGCCGTGCGCGTCCGCGACGGTGCGCTGCGGGGACCGGTCGACGGTGCCCGTGACGCCCTGCGGCCGGACGCGGTGCTCGTGCTTGGGTGCGGCGACGGCCGACATCTCGGCCAGGGCGGTCCTTGCCGCCGAGGCGGCGCGGGGGTGCTCACCGGCCGCGGCGACGGCGCGCAGCAGGTAGGGCGGGACGACGGAGCGGCGACGGTCGGTGGCGGTCATGGCGACATGCAACCACCGACGTCCGACGGGCGGTCAGTCGCGGACGCGGTGCTCGACCAGGGCCAGTGCGTACGACTCCCACCACCGCCCGGCCGCCGGTCCGCCGTTGCACGTGCCGTCGCTCAGTCCGGGCGTCTTCACCCACAGCAGGGCGTCGAGGCGGGTCGTCCCGCGGGTGACGTGCGGTGCCTGCCCGAGGCCGACGCCCTCGGGGTTGCACCAGGTCCCGCGCCACCCCTGCCCGTTCCGCGAGACGTCGATGACGTAGTGGGGATCGTCGCCGACGGCGTCCGCCAACCGGTCGGCGTAGGCACGCTCCTGGTCGACCCGGTAGAAGTTCGAGACGTTCGTGGCGAAGCCCTGCGTCCGGTCCACCCCGGCCCGGCGGAGCCAGTCGGCCATGGTCGCCACCGGCACCCGGTCCTCGTTGCCGCCGTCGAGGTAGACCGTCAGCCCGTGCCCGGCGAGCTCGTCGACCGCCCGGTCGAGCAGCCGCAGCCGGTCGTGCCCGAGGCGCTCGCACACGTGGATCTGCGCGATCGAGTCCGGTTCCACCAGGACCACGGCGTGCGACCCGGCCATCGCCCGGACCGCCGACCGGACCCACGGCAGGTACGCGTCGTCGCTCGTGCCGCCGGCCGAGTAGCTGCCGCAGTCGCGGTCCGGGATCGCGTAGAGCACGAACACCGGGGTGCGGTCCTGCTGCTCGGCGCTGCGGACCACCCGTCGGACCGTCTGCGCCGTGGCCCGCTCGGACGGGTCGGTCAGCCAGGTCGCCACCGGCTCGTCGGCGATGACGTCGATGCGTGCGGCGGTGGTGTCCCGCCCGTCCGCACGCGCCTCGGCCGCCTGCCGCGCCGCCTGGTTGACGGCGGACGGCTGGCGCGCGAGACCGCCGGGGAACGCCTCGGCCGCCGTGGCCCTCGCCGCGACCGGCCGGTCGCTCGAGCGTCCGTCCGGGCCGATCCCGTCCGGATCGCGCGCGGGCAGGACGGCGAGCACGACGGCGGCGACGAGCCCGCCCGCGACCAGTGCGCCGACCCCGAGCCACGCCCACTGCCGACGACCGGCACCGGACCGGACCGACGTCCGGTGGTCGCGTTCCCCCTGGTGCGGCATGCCCCCATGCTCGCAGGAGCGGGAGCCTCGGTGCCAGCGGAGCCGGGCGTCCACCCAGGTGGGACGCGGGCTCCTGCCAGGACGGCACGGCGATACTGACCGGATGTTCCGGAAGCTCCTGCTGCTCGCCGTCACCGTCGGCTACGCCTGGGTGATCTGGCGGATGACGCTCACGCCGCAGGTCTTCACCCACGCGCAGGGCGAGCTCGTGCAGCACGCCATCGCCTGGCTGCAGCGGCTGCCGCACGGCACGTGGTTCTCGTACGACCGCGTGGAGTTCCTCGCGAACATCGGGATGTTCGTGCCCGTCGGCATGCTCGCGGCGCTCTGGTTGCCGCGGCGCTGGTGGCTGCTCGGCGCCGTCGTCGCCGTCGGGCTCTCCGTCGGCATCGAGGTGGCGCAGGCGCTGTACCTGCCGTACCGGGTCGCCGACCCCCGCGACGTGCTGTCGAACGGGCTCGGCGGCATGCTCGGCGCGACGCTCGTCGGACTGTTCCGGAGTCTGCTGCCCGCACCCCGGCGTCAGCGGCTCCGCGCCCGCACGGTCTGAACTCTGGTAGTCTCGTCCGGTTGCCGTCGAACGGCCGCGGATCAAGAGCGCTCGTGCATCAGGTACGGGCACCGCGCAACGGACAGAGAGGGGATCATCCATGGCACTTGACGCGAAGGTCAAGCAGGAGATCATCGAAGAGTACGCGACCCACCCGGGCGACACCGGATCCCCCGAGGTCCAGGTCGCCGTTCTGACGCGTCGCATCAACGACCTGAACGAGCACCTCAAGGAGCACAAGCACGACCACCACTCGCGTCGTGGTCTGCTGCTCATGGTCGGTCAGCGTCGCCGTCTCCTCGGTTACCTCTCCGACGTCGACATCAACCGCTACCGCGCGCTCATCGAGCGTCTCGGCCTCCGCCGCTAGGCAGTAGCGCCACTGGTCGACTCGCAGACACTGCGTGACCGAACGCCCCGGTCCTCCTCGTGAGGACCGGGGCGTTCCTCGTTCCCGGGGAATGTCGCCGTGGGCGGCGCGGTTCGGTACGATGTTCATGCAAACGCATTGAAAGACTCCCGAAGGGCAGTGCTCCCGTGACCACCATCGCCGTCGTCTCCGCCGGACTCTCCGAGCCCAGCTCCACCCGTCTGCTCGCCGACCGCCTGGCCAGCGCCGCGGTCACCGCCGTCGAGGCCGACCAGCCCGGCACCGCGGTGGACGTCCGGCACGTCGAGCTGCGCCCGATCGCCCACGAGATCGTCGACGCGATGCTCACCGGGTTCGCCGCGCCGGGGCTCGCCGCCGCGCAGGCGACCGTGCTCGAGGCCGACGCGGTCGTGTTCGTCACGCCGGTCTTCACCGCCGGCGTGAGCGGTCTCGCGAAGTCGTTCCTCGACGTGCTCGACAAGGACGCCGTGGCGGACCTGCCGGTGCTGCTGGCCGCGACGGGTGGCACCGCCCGTCACTCGCTGGCGATCGACCACGCACTGCGACCGGTGTTCGCCTACCTGCGCGCCGCCGTCGTGCCGACCGGCGTCTTCGCCGCCACGGACGACTGGGGGAGCCCCGAGGACGCGGCCGCGCTCGACGCACGCATCCGCCGGGCCGGGGTCGACCTGGCCTGGGCGATCCGCGCCTCCCGGCGGGCGCCGCAGCAGGTGGACGTGCTCGCGGCACCGACCGACTTCGCGTCGCTGCTCGGCGGCCTCGGCCACTGAGCGGGTCGCCCCGTGGGGGTCAGTACCAGTGCGGGTTCTCGCTCATCTCGTGGTTCCACGCGGCGCAGGGGGAGCCGTAGGCGTCGTGGATGTACGCGAGCCCCCAGTCGATCTGGGTCGCGGCGTTCGTCCGCCAGTCCGCCCCCGCGACGGCCATCTTGCTCGCCGGCAGTGACTGCGGGATGCCGTAGGCCCCGCTCGAGGCGTTGAGCGCGTTCGCCCGCCAGCTGGACTCCTGGTTCCACAGCGACACGAGGCACGAGAACTGGTCGCCGCCCCACCCGTAGGAGCCGATGGCGCCGCGGGCGTACGCCTGCGCGCCGGCGGGGTCGACGGCGACGCCGTCCGTGCTCGGGTAGGACGTGCCCGATCCGCCGCTCGTGGCGGCGGGCGTGGACGCCGCTGCGGCAGCCGCGGCCGCCGATGCCGCGGCTGCCGCGGCGGCTCGTTCGCGGGCGCGCTGCTGTGCCGCCTTCTGGGCCGCGACCTGCACACCCAGCTCGTACCGCTGCTCGGTCTCGGCGGTCGTGTCCCGCAGTTCCGCGAGCTGGGCGTAGAGCTCGTCGCTGTGCTGCTGCGTGTCGGCGACGCTCCGTGCGGCCGCGTCCGAGGCGGAGCGGGCGTCTGCCGACCGTTCCTCGGCGGCGCGCGCGAGCGTCGTCCGCTCGGACTCGGCCCGCTCGGCCTGGTCGTGCAGGGCGGACGCGGTGTGTCCGGCGACCGAGGCCTCGTCGAGCACGCCCTCCCACGTCGTCGAGAGCTGGTCCATCGCTCCGAGCTGGTAGAGCAGCTGCCGGGGGTCGTCGGCGGTCGCGATCCGCGTCGTCATCGCGTTGCCGCTGCCGTCCCGGTACAGGGTGGCGGCGAGCTGGCCGGCTCGTTCCCGGGCGCGGGCCGCCGTCCGGTCGGCGCTGTCCGCCTGGGACCGGAGGCTCGTGGCCGCCTGGGTGGCGGAGGCCAGGTCCGCCGCGGCGCGGTCGGACGCCGCTGACGCCTCGAGCGCGGCCTGCGACTTCGCCGCCGCGTCGGCCTGCACGGACCGGAGGGCGGACTGCACCTTCGTGGCCTCGGCCGCCGCGGCCTGCTCGTTGCCCTTCGCCCGCTGCACGTCCTGCCAGCTCGGGTACTGCTGGGTGTCCGCCGTCGCGGGGAGGGCGGTGGCCACCGGGGCGACGAGCGCGCCGACGACCACGGCCGCCGCGACGAGCACGCCCCGCGAAGGGGTGAAGCGCATGGCGGCAGGCTACCGGGGACACGCCCGTTCGCCGGGAGCAACACCCGCGAGCGACCTGAGGACTGGTAAAGTCCTCCTCGTCCGGGGACCGTTTCCCCGGGCGTCACAACACACACTGCGCAGACCGGGCACGGAGCTGGTCATCGGTGGTGGCTCGCGGGCAGTCCGTCCGTCCCGAGTGCTTCTACTGCTGACCAGACATGCGTCCCGACCCCTCGGCGCGCACGCACCATCGAGTGCCGTCGCCCAGGTCTGCCGAACACGTCAAGGAGGCACCCTTTTGGAGGGTCCCGAGATCAAGTTCGCCGAGGCCGTCATCGACAACGGCAAGTTCGGCAAGCGCGTCGTCCGGTTCGAGACCGGCCGACTCGCACAGCAGGCCCAGGGCGCGGTCGCCGCGTACCTCGACGAGGAGACCATGCTCCTCTCGGCCACCAGCGCCGGCAAGCACCCGCGCGAGGGCTTCGACTTCTTCCCGCTGACGGTCGACGTCGAGGAGCGCTCGTACGCCGCGGGCAAGATCCCCGGCTCGTTCTTCCGCCGTGAGGGCCGTCCGAGCACCGAGGCGATCCTCGTCTGCCGTCTGATCGACCGGCCGCTGCGTCCGTCGTTCGTCGACGGCCTGCGCAACGAGGTCCAGATCGTCATCACCGTCCTGAGCATCGCGCCGGACGAGTTCTACGACGCGCTGGCGATCAACGCCGCGTCGGCGTCGACGCAGATCTCCGGTCTGCCGTTCTCCGGCCCGATCGCCGGTGTGCGCCTCGCCCTCATCGGCGACCAGTGGGTCGCGTTCCCGAAGGCCTCGCAGCTCGCCGAGGCCGTGTTCGACCTCACCGTCGCCGGGCGTGTCGTCACCGACGACCAGGGCAACGAGGACGTCGCGATCATGATGGTCGAGGCCGAGGCCACCGAACACGCCTGGGGTCTCATCCAGGGCGGCGCCACGAAGCCCGACGAGGCGATCGTCGCGCAGGGCCTCGAGGCGGCCAAGCCGTTCCTCAAGGTCCTCGTCGAGGCGCAGGCGAAGATGGCCGCGCAGTCGGCCAAGGAGATCCAGGACTACCCGGTCTTCCCGCCGTACGCCCCCGAGGTCTACGACGCCGTCGAGGCCATCGCCCTCGACGAGCTCAAGGACGTCTACCAGATCGCCGGCAAGCTCGAGCGTCAGGACAAGGACGACGCCCTCAAGGCCCGCGTGAAGGAGGCCGTCGCCGCCAAGGTCGAGGCCGGGGAGCTCCCCGACAGCGCCAACGGCCAGGTCAGCGCCGCCTACAAGTCGGTCACGAAGAAGGTCGTCCGCGGCCGCATCCTGACCGAGCAGGTCCGCATGGACGGTCGCGGTCTCGCCGACATCCGTCCGCTCGACGCCGAGGTCGCCGTGATCCCGCGCGTCCACGGTTCGGCGATCTTCCAGCGCGGCGAGACGCAGATCCTCGGCGTCACCACGCTGAACATGCTCAAGATGGAGCAGCAGATCGACTCGCTGTCGCCCGTCACGAAGAAGCGCTACCTGCACCACTACAACTTCCCGCCGTACTCGACGGGTGAGACCGGTCGTGTCGGTTCGCCGAAGCGTCGCGAGATCGGGCACGGCTTCCTCGCCGAGCGCGCCCTCGTGCCGGTGCTGCCGTCGCGCGAGGAGTTCCCCTACGCCATCCGTCAGGTGTCCGAGGCCCTCGGCTCCAACGGTTCGACGTCGATGGGCTCCGTCTGCGCCTCGACCCTGTCGCTCCTCAACGCCGGTGTGCCGCTGCGCGCGCCGGTCGCGGGCATCGCGATGGGCCTCGTCTCCGACACCGTCGACGGTCAGACCCGCTACGCGGCGCTGACCGACATCCTCGGTGCCGAGGACGCCCTCGGCGACATGGACTTCAAGGTCGCCGGTACCTCGGAGTTCGTCACGGCGATCCAGCTCGACACGAAGCTCGACGGCATCCCGTCGTCGGTGCTCGACGCCGCGCTGAAGCAGGCCAAGGAAGCGCGCTCCGCGATCCTCGGCGTGCTGACCGAGGCGATCGACGCCCCCGACGAGATGGCCGACACCGCCCCGCGCGTGATCTCGGTGCAGATCCCCGTCGACAAGATCGGCGAGCTGATCGGCCCGAAGGGCAAGACGATCAACGGCATCCAGGACGAGACCGGTGCCGACATCTCGATCGAGGACGACGGCACGGTCTACATCGGCGCCGTCGACGGTCCGTCGGCCGAGGCCGCCCGCGCCCAGGTCAACGCGATCGCGAACCCGACGAACCCGGAGATCGGGGACCAGTTCCTCGGCACGGTCGTCAAGATCGCGACGTTCGGTGCGTTCGTGTCGCTGCTCCCGGGCCGCGACGGTCTGCTCCACGTCTCCGAGGTCCGCAAGCTCGCCGGTGGCAAGCGCGTGGAGAACGTCGAGGACGTGCTCGGCGTCGGCCAGAAGATCCTGGTCGAGGTCACGAAGGTGGACGACCGCGGCAAGCTGTCGCTCGCGCCGGTCGTCGCCGACGAGGTGGACACCGAGGGCCGCGACGACCACGCGACCCACGCCGAGGCGCCCGCCGAGGGCTGATCCCCGGACACCCGAACGGCCGCCGCTCCTGCTGGAGCGGCGGCCGTTCGCCGTTGCGGGCCGTGTGGGCGGTGCGGGTCAGGACGCGGGGGTCTCCTGCGTGCCCATCAGCTGCGCGCGGCCGAGCAGGTGCTCGCGGAGCACGAAGCCGACGACCGCCGGGGTGGCGTCCGCCGGGGCCTCGAGCACGGGGACGTCGAGCGCGCTGAGCGTGAAGAAGTACCGGTGCGGACCGTGGCCGGCGGGCGGTGCGGCACCGAGGAACGTGTCGGTGCCGTACTCGTTGCGGCGGCGCAGGGCCTCCGCGGGCAGCAGCGCGTCGTCCGTCCCGGCGCCCTGCGGCAGCGAGGTCGCCGAGGCCGGCAGGTCCGTGAGGCTCCAGTGCCAGAAGCCCGAACCGGTCGGGGCGTCGGGGTCGTACACGGTGAGCACGTAGCTCTGGGTGCCCTCGGGCGCGCCCTCCCACTCGAGGGCGGGGGAGCGGTCCTCGCCACCACCGCCGGCGTCGGAGCCGCGTGCCCAGTCGGGCAGGACGCCGCCGTCGGTGAAGTCGGGGCTGGACAGGGTGAAGGACGGGACCTCCGGGAGGTTCCAGTTGGGGTCGTTGGCCATGTGCCCAGCCAACACCCGGGCCCTGGTGCGTGGGTGGGACGCCACGGGAGGCGCGTGGCGGCGCCGCCACGCGCCTCCCGTCCGTCAGGTGGCCACCGTCAGGCGGTCAGCGTCAGACGGTCAGGACCCGTTCGGCGACCCGGCCGAGCGCCGCCGTCGCCGCGATCGCGTCGCCGGCGTACGCACCGGCCATCGCGCCGTCGCGCGCGAGCATGAGCTCGTCGGCGCCGTCGCCCGCGAGCGGGTGTCCGGCACGCTGCAGCAACGAAGCGAGCTGCTCGGTGTACCAGTCGCGGTGCGCGGCGACGACCTGGCGGACCGGGTCGCGCGGGTCGTGGTACTCGGCAGCGGCGTTGAGGAAGGCGCAGCCGCGGAACTCGGAGCGGCCGACCTCGTCGGAGACGGCGGCGACCCACGCGCGGACGGCGTCCGTCGGGCTGTCCGCGTCCGCCACGAGCTGCTCGAAGGCGCGCTGGACCCGCTCGTCCTGCGACCGGATGTAGGCCAGGATCAGGTTGTCCTTCGACCCGTAGTGCTTGTAGAACGTCGCCTTCGTGACGCTGGCCTCGGAGATGAGGCGGTCGACGCCGACGCCGCGGATGCCCTCCTCGTAGAAGAGCCGCGTCGCGGTCTCGAGGATGCGGACCTTCGCGCCGCCGGAACGGGGAGCCGGGGGGACGCTCGACCCGTCCGGCGACGCGAGGTTCGTGCTCGGGCCCGGGAGACGCTGGACGGCCGGTTGGGGGGAATCGACCGTCACAGCGCTGCTCCTCGGACTCATCGGCTTCGCGGGGGAGTGGGGGGACTCCCGCGCGCAGGACTGATGTCCCGAGCCACCGGGTCGGAATCTAGGGGGGCTTCCGACCCGATGGAAGAAACTGTACCACAGGGAGGACAGACAGACGAGTCTTTCTATCCTCACTCGATGTACCCCACTTCGAGGCACGTGGCTCCGGGCTGGGGAAACTGGGCAGCGGGCCGTGGCGGATCAGTAGGCTCCTACCCGATGAACCAGCCAGTGCCGTTGCCGCTCGGGTCGCAGGACACGTCGTTCCTGACGTCCGGCGGCGCCTTCGTCCGTCGAACCGTGTTGTCGTCCGGGGTCCGGGTCCTGACCGAGTCGGTCCCGGGGGCGAGCTCGACGAGCCTCGGCTTCTGGGTCGGTGTCGGCTCCCGCGACGAGCGCGAGGGGCAGTTCGGCTCGACGCACTTCCTGGAGCACCTGCTCTTCAAGGGCACCGCGAGCCGGAGCGCCCTGGACATCGCGATCGCGTTCGACTCCGTCGGTGGCGAGCACAACGCTGCCACCGCGAAGGAGTACACCTGCTACTACGCACGCGTGCGGGACACCGACGTCCCGATGGCGGTGGAGGTGATCGGCGACATGGTGACCGGCTCGGTGCTCGAGGCCGACGCGTTCGACGTCGAGCGCGGGGTCATCCTCGAGGAACTCGCGATGGCCGCCGACGACCCGGCGGACGTCGCGGGCGAGGCCTTCTTCGCCGCCGCGTTCGACGGGCACCCGCTGGGCCGCCCGATCGGCGGCACCCCGGAGAGCATCCGCGCCGTCGGCCGCGACGAGGTGCTCGACCACTACCGCGAGCACTACGCGCCGAACGGCATCGTCGTGACGGCCGCCGGTGCCGTGGACCACGACCGCTTCCGCGAGCTCGTCGAGCGGGTCTTCCGTGACGCCCCGAAGGCGTCGCCGCTCGCCCGTCGGACCCCGCAGCCCGTCGCCGACCCCGCCGTGCCGCGGCTCACTGTCGCGCACCGTCCGACCGAGCAGGTCAGCATGCTCCGCGGATCGCAGGGCCTCGACCTGCGTGACGACCGGCGACCGGTGCTCAGCGTGCTCAACGCCGTGCTCGGTGGCGGCATGAGCTCCCGGCTGTTCCAGGAGGTCCGGGAGCGTCGCGGACTGGCCTACGCCGTCTCGTCGTTCGCGCCGGCGTACCTCGACAACGGCGCGTTCGGCGTGTACGCCGGGTGCGCGCCGGACAACGTCGCCGGGGTCGTCGAGATCATCGACGCCGAGTTCGCCCGCATGGTCGACGACGGCATCACGGAGGACGAGCTCCGACGCGCGAAGGGGCAGATCGAGGGGGCGCTGACCCTCTCGCTCGAGGACTCCGACGCCCGCATGACCCGGCTCGGGCGCTCCGAGCTCGGCACGGGCGAGTTCACCGACCTCGGCACCGCGCTGCAGCGGGTCGACCGCGTGACCGCCGCCGACGTGCTCGACCTCGCGCGGGACCTGCTCACCCGTCCGACGATCACCTCGGTCGTCGGCGCGGTCGAGCGGGACCGACTCGCCGCCGCCATCGGTGCCGAGGGGTGACGGACGTGTCCCACTACCTGTACCTCGTGCGCCACGGTGAACACCAGGACGCCGAGCACGGGCTCCGCGACGGCAAGCTGTCCGAGCGGGGCAAGCGCCAGGCGATGCTCGTCGCCGACCGGCTCGGCGGGGTGCCCTTCGACGGTGTGTACCACTCGCCGCTCGACGCCCCGAGCGAGACGGCGTCGTTCCTCGCGCAGCGGCTGCCGGCCGTCCAGCCCGAAGCGTCCACGCTGCTCTTCGACTGCATCCCCTCGGGTCCGACCCCGGACATGCCGCACGCTTACCAGGGCTGGTACGGCGGCGTGACCGAGGAGGAGATCGTCGCCGGCCAGGCGCAGATGGGCGACGCGGTCGCCGAGTGGTTCACCCCCGCGCGCGAGGACCGGCACGACCTGCTCATCACCCACAACGCGGTGATCGGGTGGTTCGTGCGCGAGGCGTTCCAGGCCCCGGAGTGGCGCTGGATGGGCACGAACGTCGCGCACACCGCGCTGACGATCATCCGCATCCGCTCCGCGAAGCCGGCCGAGGTCGTCACGCTCAACGACCTGGCGCACCTGCCCGTCGAGTTGCGCACGGGCCTGCCGGTCGACCAGCCCGTCTAGCGTCCGGCGTCCGGCGTCCGGCGTCCGGGCGGGCACCGGCCTGGAGGCGCTGCTCGCCTCAGCGCACCGGCTTGCGGTACCAGGCGGTCGCGTTCGGGTTCTCGTTGAACGGTTCGACCCGCTGGTAGCCCCGACTCCGGTACATCGCACCCGCGGCGACCAGGGAGTCGTTCGTGTCGAGGACCACGCTCGTGGCACCGAGGTCCCGCGCCGCCTGCTCGAGCGCGTCCATGAGTGCGGTCGCGACACCCCGTCCGCGTCCGCCGGGGGTGACGTAGACGTGCTTGACCTCGAACCGGACGTCGTCGCCGTCGTCCGCGATCCGTCGGAGACCGCCGCAGCCGACCGGGACCTCGGTGCCGTCCGCGGTGTCGACCGCGAGCGCGAAGGTACCGTCCGGGGCGACGAACTCGGCCGCCGGGGTGCGCTTGCGCGAGTAGGAGCCCTGCGCACTCGGGAACGTCGCCTCGCGCTCGTCGAGGTAGGCGTCGAGCAGGGCGTCCACCTCGGGGGCGTCGGCGGGTACGGACCTGACCTGGAGCGACATGGGTCGATCCTAGGATGGGGGCATGGTCACTCCCGTCGCCGTCGTCGGCGCCACCGGTCGTCTCGGGGGCCTCGTGGCCTCCGTCGTGGAGTCGCTCGACGGCTTCGAGCTCGTCGCGTCGCTGTCCTCGAAGGACGCCGTGCACGAGGCGCCGCCGTCGGTGTTCGGGGGAGCTGCCGTCGTGGTGGACGTGACCGTGCCGGCGCTCAGCCCGGCGATCGTCGAGCACGCGCTGGCGAGCGGCGCGAACGTGCTCGTGGGGACCTCCGGCTGGTCGCTCGACCGGCTGGCGTCGCTCCGTGCCGGGCTCGAGGACCGGCCCGAGCAGGGCGTCCTCGTCGTGCCGAACTTCTCCATCGGCTCCGTGCTCGCGACGCACCTGGCCACCATCGCCGCGCCGTGGTTCCCGTCCGTCGAGATCGTCGAGACGCACCACGCGGGCAAGATCGACAGCCCGTCGGGCACCGCCGTGCGCACCGCGGAGCTGATCGCCGACGCCCGGCGCGACGTGGGCCCGGTCGACGCCCCCCACGTGGACCAGCGCGCCCGTGGGCAGCAGGTCGCGAGCGTCCCGATCCACTCGCTCCGGCTGCCCGGCGTGAAGGCCGTGCAGGACGTGCTCCTGAGCGGCCCGGGCGAGACCGTCACGATCCGCCACGACACGAACGACGACGTCGCGTACGTCGCCGGCATCCGCGCCGCACTGTCCGCCGTGGTCGGTGCCCGCGGGCTCACCGTCGGGCTCGGCAGCGTCCTCGGCGTGGGCTGAGCCGTGTCGACGCTCTGGCGGTCGCTCCGCTCCCCGTTCTGGGGCGCCGCGCTGATGACCCTGCTCCTCGCGCTCTACATCGTGCTCGTGGGCCAGCGCGCGGTCGCGTTCGTCCGGACCGGGCAGCCGATCGGCATCGGCATCGGCGTGGCCCTGTTCGTCGTCGCCGCGATCGGCGCGCTGCTCCTCGTGCTCGAGCTGCGCTTCGGCGTGCGCATCACCCGGCTCGGCGCGCGGCTGGAACGGGAGGGCGGCACCCCGGACGACGTCGTCCCCGTCCGTCCGTCGGGCCGCCCCACCCGCGAGGCCGCCGACGAGCTCTTCCCGCGGTACCGGGACGCGGTCGAGGCCGATCCCGACGACTGGCGGGGGTGGTACCGGCTCGGGGTCGTCTACGACGCCGCCGGTGACCGGAAGCGTGCCCGGGTGGCGATGCGGACCGCGCTCGCCAGGGCGGACCGGACCGCCAGGGCCGACTAGAACGCGGCGTCGACCGCGTCCTCGGCGCGCTCGTACCGGAACCGGTAGCCGGACTCGGTGAGCTTCCGCGGGACCATGCGCTGGCTCGAGAGCAGCATCTCGTCCGCGGCCTGGCGGAGCAGCGTCCGCAGCGCGAAGGCGGGCACGCTGAACAGGTAGGGCCGGTGCAGGTCCTCGGCGACCCGGCGCGTGATCCGGGTCGCGACCGCTGCCTCCGGTCCCGCCAGGTTGACCGGTCCCGTCACCCCGGCCGCGTCCGGACTGGTGGCGAGGTGGACGATCGCGCCCACCTCGTCCTCGAGGGCGATCCAGGGCCAGAACTGCCCGCCGGTGCCGAGCTTCCCGCCGAGGCCCGCCTTCGTCAGCGGCACGAGTGGCGCCAGCGCGCCACCGCCCTGTCCGACGACGATCCCGGTGCGGAGCAGCACGACGCGGACCCCCTCGGGTGCGGCGGTCGCGGCGGCCTCCCACCGGGTGCAGACCTCCGCGAGGAAGCCCGTGCCCGCGGTCGCGTCGTCGTCGAGGACGTCGACCGGGCGGTCGCCGTAGACGCCCGACGCCGACCCGGACAGGAAGAGCGCCGGGGGCGTCGTGGCGTGCCGCATCGCCTCGACGAGGGTCTCGGTGGCGTGCACCCGGGAGTCGAGGATCTCACGCTTGTACGACTCGGTCCACGGCAGCTTGCCGATGTTCGCGCCGGCGAGGTTGACCACGACGTCGGCACCGTCGAGGATCGCGGGGTCGAGCGGGCGGGTGCCGGGGGACCAGCGGAACTCGGACGCCGAGCGCGGGGCGCGGCGCACCAGGGTCGTGACGTGGTGTCCGGCGTCGCGCAGGGCACGGACGAGGGGGGTCCCGATGAAGCCGGACGCACCGGCGACGAGGATCGAGAGCGGCTGGGTCGACATGACCGCCACGGTACTCACGCCACGTAGAGTCTTCGTGTGACCGAGACCGTGCAGCCCGACCCCACCGTCCCGACCCCTGCAGTGCCCACTCCGTACGAGGACCTGCTGCGCCGGGTGCTCGAGGAGGGGACCCCCAAGGGCGACCGCACCGGCACCGGGACCCGCAGCATCTTCGGGGCGCAGCTCCGTTACGACCTGTCGCAGGGCTTCCCGCTCGTGACCACCAAGCGCGTGCACTTCAAGTCGGTCGCGTACGAGCTGCTCTGGTTCCTCCGCGGCGACGGCAACGCCCGCTGGCTGCAGGAGCACGGCGTCCGGATCTGGAACGAGTGGGCGGACGAGGACGGCGACCTCGGCCCGGTCTACGGCGTGCAGTGGCGCTCGTGGCCGACGCCCTCGGGCGAGCACGTCGACCAGATCGCGCAGGTGATCGAGCAGATCCGGACGAACCCGGACTCGCGACGGCTCATCGTGTCGGCGTGGAACGTCGCCGACGTGCCCGACATGGCCCTCGCCCCGTGCCACGCGTTCTTCCAGTTCTACGTCGTCGACGGCAAGCTCTCGTGCCAGCTCTACCAGCGGAGCGCGGACATGTTCCTCGGCGTGCCGTTCAACATCGCCTCCTACGCGCTGCTCACGCACATGATCGCGGCCCAGACCGGGCTCGAGGTCGGCGACTTCGTGTGGACCGGCGGCGACTGCCACGTCTACGACAACCACGTCGAGCAGGTCCGCGAGCAGCTGTCCCGTACGGCGTACCCGTACCCGACGCTCGAGATCGCACCGCGTGACTCGATCGACGACTACGAGTACGAGGACTTCTCCGTCGTCGGCTACGAGCACCACCCGGCGATCAGGGCCGCGGTCGCCGTCTGATGACCGGGACAGGCGCTTCCGGCTGGACCGAGCCCGTCCGCGGCGTCGGCATGGTGTGGGCGCGCACCGCCTCCGGGGTGATCGGTGCCGACGGTGGGATCCCGTGGCACGTGCCCGAGGACCTCGCGCACTTCCGGCAGGTGACCGGTGACGGTGTCGTCGTGATGGGTCGCCGAACGTGGGACTCGCTGCCGCCGCGCTTCCGTCCGCTGCCCGGACGCCGGAACGTCGTGCTCACGCGTGACGCGTCGTGGTCCGCCGAGGGCGCGGAGGTCGTGCACGACCTGGCGTCAGCGCTCGACACCGACGAGCCGGTGTGGGTGATCGGCGGGGGAGCGGTCTACACCGACGCCCTGCCCTTCGCCGATCGGGTCTCCGAGACGATCGTCGACCTCGACGTACCGGGCGACACCCGCGCGCCCGGGCTCGACGACGCGTGGGAGCTCGTCGACGAGGGCCCGTGGCAGGAGTCCCGCGTCGACGGCACCCGCTACCGCTTCCTGGAGTGGCGCCGCCGCGCGTAGCGCGCCGCGCCGCTCGCGGTGGACCGCCACCGGTGCCGGGCGGGACCGGCCGTGGCGGGGGCGAGCCGCGCCTCCCGACCGCGCCTCCCGACCGTCCGGGAGCCGCGCACCGTCCGACCGGACGGCAGCCGCGGCGCGCATCCCCGGTACGCTGGTGCGCGTGTCCCAGCGTGAGAATCCCTTCGGTCAGGTCCTCGTCGCCCTCGTGACGCCGTTCACGGCCGACGGCGAGGTCGACTGGCCCGGCGTCGAGCAGCACATCGACGACTGCATCACGGCCGGTGCCGACGGCATCGTCGTGACCGGGACCACGGGCGAGACGAGCACGCTGACCGACCCGGAGAAGCTCCGACTGGTCGAGGTCGGCAAGTCCGTGGCCGCCGGTCGGGCGAAGATCATCACCGGCGGCGGCTCGAACGAGACCGCGCACGCGATCCACCTCTACAAGCAGAGCGAGCGGGCCGGCGCGGACGGCGTCATGATCGTCACGCCGTACTACAACAAGCCCACCCAGGCGGGCGTGCTCACGCACTTCCGGATGATCGCGGACGCCACCGACCTGCCGGTCATCCTGTACGACATCCCGGGGCGCACGGGCATCCCGATCACCTACGAAACCCTCGTGCGGGCGTCGAAGCACCCGAACATCTTCGCGGTGAAGGACGCCAAGGGCGACTTCGCCGAGGTCTCCCGGGTGCTGAACAACACCGACCTCATGTACTTCTCCGGCGACGACACGAACGTGCTCCCGCACCTGTCGATCGGCGCGACCGGGCTCATCGGCGTGACGGCGAACATCACGTCGACCCCGTACCGCACGATCGTCGACGCCGTGAACCGCGGAGACCTGGCGACCGCCACCGCCGAGCACAAGCGCGTCGAGCCGCTCGTCCGCGCGATCATGACCCACGTGCCGGGCACCGTCGCCGCGAAGTACGTGCTGCACGGGCTCGGGCGCATCGGCAGCCCGCGGGTCCGCCTGCCGCTCGTCGGCCCCGAGGACACCGAGGCCTACGCCATCGAGACCTCCCTCGAAGCGGTCCGGGACATCCCGGGCGCCGACTTCTCGAACTTCCGCCCGGACCGCAACGCGGCGGCCGGCGGCGCACTGCCGAAGGTGCCAGGCACCACACGTTAGGAAGACCGCGGCTCGCCCGGAGCGCGTCGCACGACAGTCAGGACCGAATGCCCACCCAGATCTCCACACCGCAGCCGCTCGAACCCGGCACCCTCCGCGTGATCCCCGTCGGGGGTCTCGGCGAGATCGGTCGCAACATGACCGTGTACGAGTTCGACGGCAAGCTGCTCGTCGTCGACGCCGGCGTGCTCTTCCCCGAGGAGCACCAGCCGGGCGTCGACCTCATCCTCCCCGACTTCGGGCCGATCCGGGACCGCCTCGACGACGTCCTCGGCGTCGTGCTCACCCACGGGCACGAGGACCACATCGGCGCCGTGCCGTACCTGCTCAAGCTCAAGGGCGACATCCCCCTGATCGGCTCCACCCTGACGCTCGCACTCGTCGAGGCGAAGCTCAAGGAGCACCGGATCAAGCCCTACACGCTCGTCGTGCAGGAGGACCAGACGGAGCAGCTCGGCCCGTTCCACCTCGAGTTCGTCGCCGTGAACCACTCCATCCCGGACGCCCTCGCCGTCGCGATCACGACCCCCGCCGGTCGGGTCCTGCACACGGGCGACTTCAAGATGGACCAGCTCCCGCTGGATGACCGCATCACCGACCTCCGTGCCTTCGCGCGGCTCGGTGAGCAGGGCGTCGACCTGTTCCTGCCGGACTCGACCAACGCCGACGTGCCGGGCTTCACCGCCCCGGAGCGCGACATCGGTCCGGTCCTCGAGAACATCATCACGCGCGCCCGCAAGAAGGTCGTCGTCGCGAGCTTCTCGTCGCACGTGCACCGCGTGCAGCAGGTCCTCGACGCCGCGGCCGCGGCGAACCGCAAGGTCGCCTTCATGGGCCGGTCGATGATCCGCAACATGACGATCGCCGCCGAGCTCGGCTACCTGCGGGTGCCCGAGAACGTGCTCATCGACACGAAGAAGGCGAAGAACGTCCCCGACGACCAGATCGTCTACATGTCGACCGGGTCGCAGGGCGAGCCGATGGCCGTCCTCGCGCGCATGGCGAACCTCGAGCACCAGATCGAGATCGGCGAGGGCGACACCGTCATCCTGGCGTCGAGCCTGATCCCGGGCAACGAGAACGCCGTCTACCGCGTGATCGACGGGCTGACGAAGCTCGGCGCGAAGGTCGTGCACAAGGGCAACGCCAAGGTCCACGTCTCCGGACACGCCTCGGCCGGCGAGCTGCTCTACTGCTACAACATCCTGCGACCGAAGAACGTGCTGCCCGTGCACGGCGAGCACCGCCACCTGTACGCCAACGCGGACCTCGCGATCCAGACGGGCGTGCCGCCGCGGAACGTCATCCTCGGGCAGGACGGCATCGTCGTCGACCTGAAGGACGGCGAGGTCACCGTGGCGGGTCAGCTCGACATCGCGTACGTGTACGTGGACGGTTCGACCGTCGGCGAGATCACCGACGCCGACCTCAAGGACCGTCGCGTCCTGGCGGAGGAGGGGTTCATCTCCGTCTTCTGCGCCGTCGACTTCACCACCGGCCAGTGCGTCGTCGGACCGGAGATCCAGTCGCGTGGCTTCGCCGAGGACGACTCGGTCTTCGACGACGTCCGTCCGCAGATCGCCAAGGCGATCGCGGAGGCGGCCGCGAACGGCACCCGCGACGCGCACGCCTTCAGCCAGGTGGTCCGCCGGACCGTCGGCCGCTGGGTGAACACGAAGCACCGGCGTCGGCCGATGATCGTGCCGGTGGTCATCGAGGCGTAGGCACCGCGCAGCAGCCGGCCGGGAGGCACGGCGAGCGTTCCCCGCGGACGCTCGCCGTGCCTCCCGGCCGTTCCGCTCCCGGTGGCGGGGCGTCCACGGAATGTCCCGGACGGGGATTAGGGTCTGTCCCATGGCCGGAGGCACCAAGTCGACCACGCGCGCACGCGCGTCCACGTCGTCCCGCGGGAGCGGGGCGCGCGGTTCGTCGCGCACGCAGGCCACGACGAAGAAGCTGCCGCAGGCCGCACCAACCCCGGTGTTCCGCGAGCAGAACCCGCTCGTGACCACCTGGCTCGCGATGGCGCACGGCGTCGGCGCGCTGTTCCGGTTGCTCGGCAAGGAGACCCTGGCTCCCGAGGAACGGCGCGACGGCTTCCCGTTCCTGCTCTTCGTGCTCGCCATCGCCGGGGCCGTGGTGGAGTGGCTCAACCCGACGAACCCCGTGTCGATCGGCCTCGACGCGTACACGTTCGGCGGGCTGTTCGGCCGGCTGGCGTTCGCGCTGCCCGTGATCATGGTCGTCTTCGCGGGCTGGCTCTTCCGCCACCCGGCGTCCGTGCACGACAACACCCGGATCGGCATCGGGCTCGGGCTCATGCTCGTCTCGATCGCCTCGCTCTGCCACGTGTTCGGCGGGCAGCCGAGCGCCGCCGACGGCATGGTCGCCCTCGCCGCCGCGGGTGGCGTGCTCGGGTGGGTCGTCATCAGCTGGCTCGTCGCCGTCGCGACCGTGTGGGTCGCGGTGCCGGTCGCCGTGCTGCTCCTCGTGCTCTCGCTGTTCATCATCACGAAGACGCCGCCGAACAAGACCGGTCGGCGACTCCACGAGCTCTACGCGTACCTGTTCGGTGCGCCCGCGCCGGTCGACGCGGCCGAGGTCGACGCCGAGGACGCCCCGGCGCCGGCGGCCCCGCGTGCCCGGACGTCGAAGCGCCGGACGAAGGACCAGACCGACTTCCCGCTGTTCGAGGACATCGGGTTCGAGGACGAGCGGGCCGCCGCCGACGGCGACGAGGCCGAGAACACGATCCCCTGGTGGCGCCGGAACAAGTCCGGGCGCGAGGAGGACCCGGCGTACGACAGCCCCGTCCTGCCCGCGGCGGGTGCGCCGGCCGCCCCGGCTGCCGGTGCGAGCGCGGGTGCTGCCGCGGCGTCCCCGAACGCGGGCGCGGCCGCCGGGCTCGTCGACCACACCCCGGCCGAGCCCGCCTCGGTCAACCTCAACGACTCCGCCGAGCAGGACACCGTGCACGGGGCGGCGGAGGTCGAGCAGGACCTCGCCGTCGCCGAGCAGGCCCTGCGCGACTTCGGCACGCCCGTCCCCGAGCAGCCCGCCGCGGTCGCACGCCCCGAGGCCGCCGTCGTCCCGAGCAGCGCCGGGCCCGTGGTCTCGCCGACCGCGCCCGAGCCCGCGCCCGAGGGGCTGCCGTCGGCCGACGCCGCCGACGAGGACCCGGCCGCGCCGTACCGCCTGCCCGCGGCCACGACGCTCAGCGCCGGGACGCCCTCGGTGGCCCGGAGCCAGGCCAACGACGACATCGTCGCCGCGATCACCGGCGTGCTCACCGAGTTCAAGGTCGACGCGAAGGTCACCGGCTTCTCGCGAGGGCCGACGGTGACCCGGTACGAGATCGAGCTCGGCCCGGGCGTCAAGGTCGAGCGCGTCACGGCCCTGTCGAAGAACCTCTCCTACGCCGTCGCCTCGAACGAGGTCCGGATCCTGTCGCCGATCCCGGGCAAGAGCGCGATCGGCGTCGAGATCCCGAACACGGACCGCGAGATCGTCTCCCTCGGCGACGTGCTCCGGTCCGGCGCCGCCACGAAGTCGAAGCACCCGATGACCATCGGCGTCGGCAAGGACGTCGAGGGCGGCTTCGTCGTCGCGAACCTCGCGAAGATGCCGCACCTGCTCGTCGCCGGTTCGACCGGTTCCGGCAAGTCGGTCTTCATCAACTCGATGATCACCTCGCTGCTCATGCGCGCGAAGCCGTCCGAGGTCCGCATGGTCCTCGTCGACCCGAAGCGCGTCGAGCTCTCGATCTACGCGGGTGTGCCGCACCTCATCACCCCCATCATCACGAACCCGAAGAAGGCGGCCGAGGCGCTGCAGTGGGTCGTGAAGGAGATGGACATGCGGTACGACGACCTCGCGTCGTTCGGCTTCCGGCACGTCGACGACTTCAACAAGGCCGTCCGGAACGACGAGATCGTGCTGCCCGCGGGCAGCGAGCGGAAGCTCAAGCCGTACCCGTACCTGCTCGTCGTCGTCGACGAGCTCGCGGACCTCATGCTCGTCGCGCCGCGTGACGTCGAGGAGTCGATCGTCCGCATCACCCAGCTCGCGCGCGCCGCCGGCATCCACCTCGTGCTCGCCACGCAGCGCCCGTCGGTCGACGTCATCACCGGCCTCATCAAGGCCAACGTGCCGTCGCGCGTGGCCTTCGCGGTCACGAGCGTCACGGACTCCCGGGTCATCCTCGACCAGCCGGGTGCCGACAAGCTCATCGGGCAGGGCGACGGGCTCTTCCTGCCCATGGGGTCGTCGAAGGCCGTGCGCGTGCAGGGCGCCTGGGTGCAGGAGAGCGAGGTCGCCGAGGTCGTCGCGCACGTCACCCGGCAGGCCCGACCCGAGTACCGCCAGGACGTCCAGGCCGTGGTCGAGCGCAAGGAGATCGACGCCGACATCGGCGACGACCTCGAGCTCCTGCTCGCGGCGGTCGAGCAGGTCGTCTCGACGCAGTTCGGCTCCACCTCGATGCTGCAGCGCAAGCTCCGCGTCGGGTTCGCGAAGGCCGGACGCCTCATGGACCTCATGGAGTCCCGCGACATCGTCGGCCCGTCCGAGGGCTCGAAGGCCCGCGACGTGCTCGTCACGCCCGACCAGCTGCCGGGTGTGCTCGCGAAGCTCCGCGGCGAGGAGCCGCCGGCCGCGGCGTCCGCGCCGGTCGGGTCGGGAGGCCCGGCACCGGCCGACGGGTCGGGTGCGGCTGCGAGCGTGGTGGCCTCCGGCCCAGCCGGCGCCGACGACGACCGGTACGGCTCGGACCCGGTGGCGGACATGACCCGCGGGTACCCTGAGGTCGAGGACGAGGGTCCGGACGAGGACGCATGGGGCCTGACGGGCAGGGAGTGAGCGCATGACCAGCTCGGAGACCACACACGGCGCACGGTTCCCGTGGCGCGGACGGCTCCTCCGCAAGGGGGAGGGCCCGGCCTCGACGGCGAACGTCGCGAACGTCATCACGGTGGTGCGCATCCTCATGGCGCCCCTCTTCTTCGTGATGCTGCTCGCCGACGGCGGCCAGGACACGTCGCTGCGCGTGTGGGCCGCGGTCGTGTTCGTCGTCGCGATCGTCACGGACAGCGCGGACGGCATCATCGCCCGCCGCCAGAACCTGGTGACCGACTTCGGCAAGCTCGTGGACCCGATCGCCGACAAGGTGCTCATCGGGGGAGCCCTCGTCGCCCTCTCGATCCTCGGCGAGCTGCCCTGGGTCGTCACGGTCCTCATCATGGTCCGCGAGATCGGCATCACCGTCTTCCGGTTCGCAGTGCTGTCAGACCGGGTCATCCCGGCGAGCCGCGGCGGCAAGATCAAGACCGTGCTGCAGGCCGTGGCGATCACCCTCGCGCTGTTCCCGTGGTGGAACGTGGTCGGTGACCTGGCGCACTGGGTCAACGGCATCCTCATGACGGCGGCGCTGCTGGCGACCGTGCTCAGCGGTGCCGACTACCTGTGGCAGGCGTGGAAGCACAACCGCACGGGCGCATGACCGCCACGGGCTCCGGCACGGACGGCGACCTGGCAGCGGTGGCGCGGACGCTCGTCGCGCGACTGACCGCGCGGGGCGAGACCGTCGGCGTGGCCGAGTCGCTGACCGGTGGACTCGTCGTCGCGACGCTCGTCGGCGTGCCGGGGGCCAGCGCCGTCGTGCACGGCGGCGTCGTCGCCTACGCCACACCGGTGAAGACGACGCTCCTCGGGGTCTCCGCCGAGCTGCTCGCGGCGAACGGGGCGGTCGACCCGGAGGTGGCGCGCCAGATGGCCGCGGGCGTCCGCACCGCCGTGGCGGTCGACGGTCGACCGGCGACGTGGGGGATCAGCACCACGGGTGTCGCCGGGCCGGACCCGCAGGACGGCAAGCCCGTCGGCACGGTCTTCGTCGGCATCGCGTCCGCCGAGCGCGCCGAGGCCGTCGAACTGCACCTCGACGGGGACCGCGGAGCAATCCGCGAGGCCACCGTCTCCGAACTCCTGGCACGGATGTCGGCCAAGGTCGGCAGCGGGGAATAGGCCCTGTTGCCACTGGGTTACATCCCACGCAATCTCCAGCAGGACAGCAGTTGCCGTGGTTAGCATGCTGCGAACGGCAACGCTACTGTTGCTGAACCCGACCAAGGTCACCGGGACCGGGGCGGGCGCGGAGACGACAGAGAGGAGGAGTCCACATGGTTCTCGTTCGTCAGGAGATCGGCGACGTGCTGCGGGACTTCCGCTTGCAGAAGGGCCGGACCCTCCGTCAGGTCGCGTCCAAGGCCAGCGTTGCTCTCGGGTACCTCAGCGAGGTGGAGCGTGGTCAGAAGGAGGCCAGCTCCGAGATCCTCGCATCGGTGGCCGACGCACTCGACACCCCGATCTCGACCATCATGCGTGAGGTCGGAGACCGTCTCGCGGTCGTCGAGGGACTCACCCCGGTCCCCGACACGCTGCCCGACGACCTCGTCGCCGAGTTCGACAACGACCTCGCGGTGCGCTGACGCACCGCTGCACACGAACGCCCTCGCCGGTCCGCCGGCGGGGGCGTTCGTCGTTACGCTGGTCCGATGCGCGTGAGTGAGTTCTGGCGAGCCGTCGACCAGGTGTTCGGGGAGGCCTACGGCGCCGTGGTGTCGCGCGACGTCGTGCTCGAGGACCTCGGTGGTCGCTCGGCCGCGGACGCGCTCGACGCCGGCATCGACGCCCGTCGGGTGTGGGAGGCGCTGTGCGACTCGCAGGACGTCCCCCTCGACAAGCGGCACGGCAAGGGGCTCGCGGAGCCGCGCGACTGAGCTCGGCGACCCCAGGGGGCGTCCGAACGTCTGTTCGGCGTGTTGCTCGAACGCGTGTTCGATCGGTGCTAGGTTCCTGCACAACGGCGCTGTCCTGACCTCGGTCCACAGGTCGCGCGGTCACGGGCAGTGATGTCGGTGGCCCGCCCTAGGTTCGGAGTCATCGGGAACAGCCCGACGCCTTGTCGCTCGACCCCCGGCCCTGCAGCACCGGCCGGTGTGAGCGCGACAGCCTACAGGCAGCCGACACCGAGCACGAAGGAGCACCCCATGCCCTCACCGGCAGACCGCGAGAAGGCCCTCGAGACCGCTCTCGCCCAGATCGACAGGCAGTTCGGCAAGGGCACGGTCATGCGCCTCGGCTCCGACGAGCGCGCCCCCGTCGCCACCATCCCGACCGGTTCGGTCGCACTCGACGTCGCGCTCGGCATCGGCGGGCTGCCCCGCGGGCGCATCATCGAGATCTACGGCCCGGAGTCGTCGGGCAAGACGACCCTGACCTTGCACGCCATCGCCAACGCGCAGCGCGCCGGTGGCATCGCGGCCTTCATCGACGCCGAGCACGCGCTCGACCCGGAGTACGCCAAGAAGCTCGGTGTCGACATCGACGCCCTGCTCGTCTCGCAGCCGGACACCGGTGAGCAGGCGCTCGAGATCGCCGACATGCTCGTCCGTTCCGGGTCGATCGACCTGATCGTCGTCGACTCGGTGGCCGCGCTCGTGCCCCGCGCCGAGATCGAGGGCGAGATGGGTGACTCGCACGTGGGTCTGCAGGCGCGCCTCATGTCGCAGGCGCTCCGCAAGCTCGCGGGTGGGCTGAACCAGACGCAGACCACGATGATCTTCATCAACCAGCTGCGCGAGAAGATCGGTGTGTTCTTCGGCAGCCCGGAGACGACCGCCGGCGGTAAGGCGCTGAAGTTCTACGCCTCCGTCCGACTCGACATCCGACGCATCGAGACGCTGAAGAGCGGCACCGACGCGGTCGGTAACCGCACCCGCGTCAAGGTCGTCAAGAACAAGATGGCGCCGCCCTTCAAGCAGGCGGAGTTCGACATCCTCTACGGCACGGGCATCTCGCGAGAGGGCTCGCTGCTCGACTTCGGTGTCGACCACGGCATCGTGAAGAAGTCGGGCGCCTGGTACACGTACGACGGCGACCAGCTCGGCCAGGGCAAGGAGAACTCGCGCTCGTTCCTCATCCAGAACCCGGACACCGCTGCCGAGATCGAGGGCAAGATCCTCGCGAAGCTCGGTGTCGGTGTCGGTGTCGGTGGCGCGAAGGCCGACGCCGGTGACGCGCCGGTCGAGTCGATCGCTCCGAAGCTCGCGGAGCGCAAGGGCGCGTGACGGACGCACCCGACCACGGCGAGGGCCTGGCACCGGTCACCGACCTGTTCGGTGCCCGGTCCCGCCGTGGTCGCCCCGCGCCGGACACGGATCCGGACGGACCGCAGGACGTCGAGGCGACGTCGTCGCCCGACGACGATCCGGCGACCGACGACACGGCCACCGGACTCCGCCCCGTGTCCGTGCCCGAGGTCGACGACCCCGCCGACGCCCCGGAGGTCGTGCCGCTGCGCGGGCAGCACGCCCAGGCCGAGTGGCTGTCGCCCGTCGTCGGCGACGGCTCGGGACGGAGCGCGCGCGCCGAACAGCGCGGGTACGACTCCGACACGGCGGACGCCACGGGCGCCTCGGTCTTCGCCATCGGCAGCGGTGACGAGATCGACCCGGCCGACGCGCCGCGGCCGATCGACGAGCAGCGTGCCGACGCCGAGCGGGTGAGCATGCGCGCACTCGGGCGCAAGGGCGTGAGCGAGTCCGAGATGCGGAAGCTCCTCGGCGGACAGGACCTCGACGCCGACGTCGTGGAGCACGAGGTCGCCCGGCTCGTCCGCGTCGGCCTGCTCGACGACGTCGCGCTCGCGACCGACCTGGTCGACCGGCTCCACGAACGCAAGGGGCTCGGGCGGCAGGGCGTGGTCGCGGAACTCCGTCGCCGCGGCATCGACCAGGCGGCCATCGACGCCGCCCTGGACGCCGCGGAGGACGACGCCGACGACGAGTTCGTGCGGGCGATCGAGCTCGCGCAGAAGCGTGCCGGGCAGCTCCGCGGGCTCGACCGTGCGACCGCCGAACGCCGGCTCAGCGGGTTCCTCATGCGCAAGGGCTACGGGTCGGGCGTCGTGCGGGTTGCCGTGCAGCGTGCCCTCGACGGACCGTCCCGCCGGCCGCCGTCCGGTGGCGGCAGGGTCCGCTTCGAGTAGCGCCGTCGGGGGCTGCAGCCGACCTACACTGGACGATCATGGCCACCGTCGCAGCCCGCCCCCGCACCTACGAGGTCCGCACCCACGGGTGCCAGATGAACGTGCACGACTCCGAGCGTCTGAGCGGGTCGCTCCAGGCGGCGGGGTACGTGGCAGCGGACGGCGGCCAGGCGGACGTCGTCGTGATCAACACGTGCGCGGTGCGCGAGAACGCGGACAACCGCCTCTACGGCAACCTCGGGCAGCTCGCCGGCATCAAGCGCGAGCACCCCGGCATGCAGATCGCGGTCGGCGGGTGCCTGGCGCAGAAGGACAAGAACGTCATCCTCGAGAAGGCGCCCTGGGTGGACGTCGTCTTCGGCACGCACAACATGGGGTCGCTGCCGACGCTCCTCGAGCGGGCACGGCACAACGACGAGGCGCAGATCGAGATCCTCGAGGCCCTCGACGTCTTCCCGTCGACGCTGCCGACGAAGCGCGACTCGACGCACAGCGGGTGGGTGTCCATCTCGGTCGGGTGCAACAACACGTGCACGTTCTGCATCGTGCCGTCGCTCCGGGGCAAGGAGAAGGACCGCCGTCCGGGTGACGTGCTCGCCGAGATCCAGGCGCTCGTCGACGACGGTGCCGTCGAGGTGACGCTGCTCGGGCAGAACGTGAACTCGTACGGCGTCGAGTTCGGCGACCGGCAGGCCTTCGGCAAGCTGCTCCGCGCCGCCGGCCAGATCGAGGGGCTCGAGCGCGTCCGCTTCACGAGCCCGCACCCGGCCGCCTTCACCGACGACGTGATCGACGCGATGGCGGAGACGCCGAACGTCATGCCGCAGCTGCACATGCCCCTGCAGTCCGGCTCCGACCGGATCCTCAAGGCCATGCGCCGCAGCTACCGCAGCGAGCGGTTCCTCGGCATCCTCGACCGCGTGCGTGCCCGGATCCCGCACGCCGCCATCTCGACGGACATCATCGTCGGCTTCCCCGGTGAGACGGAGGAAGACTTCGCGGACACGCTCCGCGTCGTCGAGCAGTCGCGGTTCGCCTCGGCCTTCACCTTCCAGTACTCCATCCGCCCCGGCACCCCCGCGGCGACGATGCCCGACCAGCTGCCGAAGGAGGTCGTGCAGGAGCGCTACGACCGGCTCATCGCGCTGCAGGACCGGATCACCGCCGAGGAGCACGCGAAGCAGGTCGGTCGGAGCGTGGAGGTCCTCGTCGCGACCGGCGAGGGCAAGAAGGACGACACGACGCACCGGCTGTCCGGACGCGCCGAGGACTCCCGACTCGTGCACTTCGCCGTCCCGGAGGGGTCCGACGTGCCCCGTCCCGGCGACGTCGTCACCGTCGAGGTCACGCGAGCAGCCCCGCACTTCCTCATCGCCGACAACGAGGGGCCGCTGCGCATCCGCCGCACCCGCGCGGGCGACGCGTGGGACCGGGCCGAGGCCGAGAGCTGCGGCGTGCCCACCCCCGCCGCGGCGGGTGCGGGTCCGCGGCCGGTGTCGCTCGGTCTGCCGAGCCTCCGTGTCGGGCGCTGAGGCGGCAGCGGCGGCGACCCCGGACGACCTGCCGGACCTGATCGCCGTCGTCGGTGCGACCGGCACGGGCAAGTCCGAGGTCGCCCTGACGATCGCGGAGCACCTCCGGGACGCCGGTCGCCCCGCCGAGATCGTCAACGCCGATGCGATGCAGCTGTACCGCGGCATGGACATCGGCACCGCGAAGCTGTCGGAGGACGAACGCCGTGGCATCGTGCACCACCAGCTCGACGTCCTCGACGTCACGGACGAGGCGAGCGTCGCCGCGTACCAGCGCGACGCCCGGGCGGACGTCGAGCGGATCACCGCGGGCGGCGGCACGGCGGTGCTCGTCGGGGGCAGCGGTCTGTACGTCTCCGCGGTCCTCTTCGACCTCGCGTTCCCGGGGACCGACCCGGAGCTCCGCGCCGAACTCGAGCGCGAGCACGCCGAGCACGGACCGAACGCGCTCCTCGCACGGCTCCGCGCCCTCGACCCGGCCGCCGCCGCCGACGTCGACGTGCGCAACCCGCGTCGTCTCGTCCGCGCCGTCGAGATCGCGAGCCGGTCCGAGGTCGTGACCCCGCGCCTCCCGTCCGCGCCGCGTCCCTGGCGAGCCGCCCGGGTGGTGCACCTGCACCGCGAGCGGAGCGAGCTCGTCGCGTCGCTCCACGCGCGCGCGGCACGCATGTTCCGGGACGGGCTCGTCGACGAGGTGGACGCCCTGCGGGCCGACGGGCTCGAACAGGGGCGCACCGCACGGGCCGCGATCGGGTACTCGCAGGCGCTCGACGTCCTGCACGGCCGGGCGACGTCGGAGGAGGCCGTCGACGCGACCGCCGTCGCCACGCGGAAGTACGCCCGCCGGCAGGTCTCCTGGTTCAAGCGGTACGACGCCGAGGTGCTCGACGTCAGCGGGACCGACGTCGCCGGGCTGCGGGCCGCGGCCCGTAGGATCGTGCCGTGACCGAGCTGCACTTCACCAAGGGCCAGGGGACGGGCAACGACTTCGTCCTGTTCGCCGACCCCGACGCCACGGTCGACCTGACCCCGGAGCGCATCCGCGCCATCGCCGACCGGCGCTTCGGCGTCGGCGCCGACGGGGTCATCCGCGCGGTGCGCTCCGACGCGATCCCGGAGGGGCGCCCGCTCGTCGCCGTCGAGCCCGCCGCGACCTGGTTCATGGACTACCACAACGCCGACGGCTCGGTCGCCGAGATGTGCGGCAACGGCATCCGCGTCTTCGCCCGGTACCTCACCGAGTCCGGGCTCGTCGACCTCGCACCGGGGGAGACCCTCACGGTCGGCAGCCGCAAGGGGCTCGTCGACGTGCAGCGCACGACGAACGGCTTCTCGGCCGACCTCGGCCGGTGGGACCTCGGGATCGAGGGCGGCGGCGCGGACGACGTCATGGTCCGGGCGAAGGAGCTCGACGGTGCGCGCCCCGGGATCGGCATCGACGTCGGCAACCCGCACGTGGTCGTCGCCGTCGCGACGGAGGACGAGCTCGCCGAGGTCGACCTGACCTACGTGCCCGTGCTCGACCCGGCTCCGGCCGCCGGCGCGAACGTCGAGTTCGTGCTGCCCGGCGACCCGCTCGTCAAGGACGGGGTCGGCGAGATCACCATGCGCGTGCACGAGCGCGGGAGCGGCGAGACGCTGTCCTGCGGGACGGGCGCGGTCGCGGCCGCGCTGGCGACGCGGTACTGGGCGGGGTCGTCGGCGCCGGACACCTGGCGTGTGCGGGTGCCGGGCGGGGTGGTCACCGTGCGGATGTTCGCGGCGGAGGACGGCGAGCACGTGGCGCTCGCCGGGCCGGCGGAGCTGGTGTTCTCGGGCGACCTGACGGTCTGAGACCGCGCCGCCGGGGCCCGGTCTCGGTGCTGCTGCCGCGTCGGGGACCCGGTGCCCGTGCACCCCGGTGCCCGTGCACCCCGGTGTCGGTGCGCCCTGGTACCAGTGCTACGGCGCCGTGCGGTGGACCCGGATGACGCGGAAGCCCTTGTCCGTCGTCGCCCGTGCGACCTGGAAGCCGTCGTCGAGCGTCTCCCGCAGCCACCGCTGCAGGGAGTCCCCGCCGAGGTCCTTCGACACGACGAGCCAGGCGTCCCCACCGACCTCGAGCCGAGGGAGCCAGGTCAGCAGGATCGCGTGCAGCTCGTCCTTGCCCACGCGGATGGGCGGGTTCGACCAGATCGTCCGGAACCGCAGGTCCGCCGGGACCTCGTCGGGCAGGGCGACGGTCACGTTGGTCGTGCCGGCGGCGGCGGCGTTCGCCCGTGCCAGGCCGAGCACCCGCTGGTTGACGTCGACACCCCACACGGCGGCGCCGGGCGACTCCAGCGCCATCGTGATCGCGATCGGTCCCCAGCCGCAGCCGACGTCGAGCAGCGCGCCCTCGGCCGCCGGCGGCGGCACCGAGCCGAGCAGGACCCGCGTCCCGCGGTCGAGGCCGTCCGGGCTGAAGACGCCGGCGGCGGTCGACAGGGTGAGCGGTCGGCCCGCGAGCGTGACGTGCACCTGGCGCTCCCGCACCTCCGACGAGGGATCGGCGGAGAAGTAGTGGTCGTTCGCCATGGAAGAACCGTACCGGTGCACCCGTGTGTCCCGGGCGTGGCGGCGGTACCCTGTGGAGAAGATGACGGAAACCACCATGAACGACGGACGATCCGACGACAGCGCCGAAGGTGTCGTGGAACGCGTCCTCCGCAATGCCGAGACCCGGGCGACGTCGGCGATCTTCGCTCCGGCCCAGGCCATCCAGACACGATCGGTCGACGAGCACGGCTGGTCCGGCGACGGCGACCAGTACGAGCGTGAGGACCGCGCGGCCCTGCGCCGAGTCACCGGTCTCTCCACCGAGCTCGAGGACGTCACCGAGGTCGAGTACCGGCAGCTCCGGCTCGAGCGGGTCGTCCTCATCGGCGTGTACCCCCAGGGCGACGCGCAGGACGCCGAGAACTCCCTGCGCGAGCTGGCCGCACTCGCCGAGACCGCGGGCGCCGTGGTGCTCGACGGGCTGCTGCAGCGCCGACCGAACCCCGACCCCGCCACGTACCTCGGCAAGGGCAAGGCCGAGGAGCTCGCGATGGTCGTCAAGGCCACCGGGGCCGACACTGTCGTGGCCGACACCGAGCTCGCCCCGTCGCAGCGCCGCGCGCTGGAGGACGTGGTGAAGGTCAAGGTGATCGACCGCACCGCGGTGATCCTCGACATCTTCAGCCAGCACGCCACCACCCGCGAGGGCAAGGCGCAGGTCGAACTCGCGCAGCTCCAGTACCTCCTCCCGCGTCTGCGCGGTTGGGGTGAGTCGATGTCCCGCCAGGCCGGTGGTCAGGTCTCCGGCGGTGCGGGCATGGGTTCGCGTGGTCCCGGTGAGACGAAGATCGAGCTCGACCGCCGCCGCATCAACACGCGCATGTCGAAGCTGCGTCGGCAGATCGCCGGCTTCCGTCCGGCGCGCGAGGCCAAGCGCGCGGACCGGCACCGCAACGAGGTGCCGAGCGTCGCGATCGCCGGCTACACGAACGCCGGCAAGTCGTCGTTGCTGAACCGGCTGACGAGCGCGGGCGTGCTCGTGCAGAACCAGCTGTTCGCCACGCTCGACGCCACCGTGCGCCGCACGGAGAGCAGCGCCGGCCGCGAGTTCACGTTCGTCGACACCGTCGGCTTCGTGCGGAACCTCCCGCACCAGCTCGTCGAGGCCTTCCGGTCGACCCTCGAGGAGGTCGGCGAGGCCGACGTCATCGTGCACGTGGTGGACGGGTCGCACCCGGACCCCGCCGCGCAGCTCGCGACGGTCCGCGACGTGATGGGCGACGTCGGTGCGCGGGACATCCCCGAGGTCGTCGCGTTCAACAAGGCGGACCTGATCGACGAGGCGCAGCGCCTCGTGCTCGTCGGTCTCGTGCCGGACGCGGTGTTCGTGTCCGCCCGCACGGGCGAGGGCGTGCCCGAGCTGCTCGCCGCGATCGAGGCGCGGCTGCCCGAGCCGGACGTCGAGCTCACCGTCGTGGTGCCGTACGACCGCGGTGACCTCGTGTCCTCGCTGCACGACGCGGGCGCGGTCGAGTCCACCGACTACGTCGAGGACGGCACGCGACTGCGGGTGCGGGTCTTCCAGCGGCAGGTCGCCGAGCTCGACCCGTTCGTGGTCGCGCCGGTCGCGACGGCGTAGTCCCGCAGGCGGTCGCGCCGCACGCCCGGCCGGGAGGCACGGGGCGGCTCCGGCGCGCCGGTCCGGCCGCTGGGTGGTGCGGTGCGGTCTCCTGCTTCCGTCCCGCCGTCGGACGGTGCGGCGTGACTGCGCACAACGCGGAGCAGCCCGCGCCACGGAAGACCGTGGCGCGGGCTGCTCCGCGTTGTTCCGGCGTCAGATCGAGCGCAGGACCGCCACGACCTTGCCGAGCACGGTGGCCGCGTCGCCGAGGATCGGCTCGAACGCGGTGTTCCGAGGGAGCAGCCACGTGTGGCCGTCCCGCTGGCGGAAGACCTTCACGGTCGCTTCCTCGTCGAGCATCGCGGCGACGATGTCCCCGTTGTCCGCCGTCTGCTGCGAGCGGACGACCACCCAGTCCCCGTCGCAGATCGCGGCGTCGATCATCGACTCGCCCACGACCTTGAGCATGAAGAGGTCGCCCGTCCCGACGAGCTGACGGGGGAGCGGCACGATCTCGTCGACGTGCTGCTCGGCCGTGATCGGGACACCGGCGGCGATGCGCCCGACCAGCGGCACGAGGGTGGTCGCGTCGACGTCGGGGGTGTCGACGTCCGGGGTCGGCTCGTCGACGAGGACCTCGAGCGCACGGGGGCGGTTCGGGTCGCGGCGGATCCACCCGCCCAGCTCGAGCTGCCCGAGCTGGTGCGAGACGCTCGACAGCGACGACAGCCCGGCGGCGTCACCGATCTCGCGCATGCTCGGCGGGTAGCCCCGGCTGGCGATCGACGCGCGGATCGCGTCGAGGATCGCCTGCTGCTTCGCCGTCAACGGCTTCTGGACCCGCAGTTCGTCCGCCACGTCGTGTCGCCCTTCGTCGGTGCCGGGCGGTCGGGCAGGAATGTCGGTGGTCTCCGCTTGACTCGTCCCAGTCGATCGAAACAGTATCCGACCGGCGCAGGCCGGACAAACACCTGTTCGAGCGTGTCGGCAAGAAACTCCCCACAGATTCCTTCCTGGGACTTGTGTGGGGTCGGATTCGAAACTATGTTCGGTACACGACTTCGGTTCCTCCGAACGGGAAGGCAAGAACGACATGAGCACCATGGCCATCGCTGACCAGCGCACCGCGACGCCCGCCGTCCGTACGCGCCTGCGCATCACGCGCCGCGGCCGCATCGTCCTGACGACGCTCGTCGCGCTCCCGGTCTTCGTGATCGTCGCCCTGTCCGTGCTCAACGGCGGTCAGGCCTCGGCCGGAGACTCCTCCCGCGCCGGCGAGCCCGTGCACTTCGACACCGTGACGATCCAGCCGGGCGAGACGCTCTGGCAGCTCGCCGAGGAGACCGCGCCGCAGGCCGACCCGCGCGACTTCGTGCAGGACGTCGTGAGCCTCAACGCGCTGGACGGGTCCTCGCTGCAGGCCGGCGAGCAGATCGCCATCCCCGCGAAGTACACGACTGGCGACTGACCGCAGCCTCCAGCCCGGCGGACCCTGGCCGGCACGGTCCACCGTCCGGACGGCCGGTCGCCGCACACGGGGCCCGGCCTACGATGGATCGGTGGCAACCTCGCTCGAAGACCTCCCGATCCGCGACGACCTCCGTGGGCAGAGCCCCTACGGCGCTCCGCAGAAGCACGTGCGCGTGCAGCTCAACGTCAACGAGAACACGCATCCCGTGCCCGAGGACGTCGCCGAGGACATCGTGGCCTCGATCCGGCAGGCCCTGGCCACCGTCAACCGGTACCCGGACCGCGAGTTCACCGAGCTGCGTCGGTCGCTGACCGCGTACCTGAACGGCGGCCTCACGGCGGACCAGCAGCTGACCCCGGAGCAGCTCTGGGCGGCGAACGGGTCCAACGAGGTCCTGCAGCAGCTCCTCCAGGCCTTCGGCGGTCCTGGCCGCTCGGTGCTCGGCTTCCCGCCCACGTACTCGATGCACTCGATCCTCGCCGCCGGCACCGGCACGCGGTGGATCCCGGCGCAGCGCGACGACGAGTTCCGCATCGCCCCGGAGACGGTGGTCGCGGCCATCGCCGAGCACCGTCCGGACATCGTCTTCCTCTGCGGCCCGAACAACCCCACGGGCACCCCGCTCGACATCGAGACGATCCGTGCCGCCTACGACGCGACGGACGGCATCGTCATGGTCGACGAGGCCTACGCGGAGTTCATGCCCGCCGACGCGCCGAGCGCCATCACCCTGCTGCCGGGACGACCGCGACTGGTCGTGTCCCGCACGATGAGCAAGGCCTTCGCGTTCGCCGGTGCCCGCGTCGGCTACCTGGCTGCCGACCCGGCGGTGGTCGACGCCCTCCGACTCGTCCGCCTGCCGTACCACCTGTCCGCGCTCACCCAGGCCGCCGCGATCGCCGCGCTCCGGCACGCCCCGGCGATGCTCGCGATGGTCGACGACATCAAGCGCCAGCGTGACCGGATGGTCACCGAGCTCGGGGCGATGGGGTACCGCACCTACGAGACGTGGTCGAACTTCGTGCTCTTCGGTGGTGTCGCGGACCCGAACGCCGCGTTCGAGGCGCTCCTCGAGCAGGACGTCATCGTCCGCGACCTCGGGATCCCGAACCACCTCCGGGTGAGCGCGGGGACCGAGGAGGAGACCACCGCGTTCCTCGAGGCCATGCGCCGCGTGGCCGCCGTGCAGCCGCCGGTTAGGGTGGACGCATGACCGCCCGCACCGCCTCGATCAGCCGGAGCACGAGCGAGTCGAGCATCGAGCTGTCGCTCGACCTGGACGGCACCGGTTCGTCCGACGTCTCGACGAGCGTGCCGTTCTTCGACCACATGCTGACCGCGTTCAGCAAGCACTCGCTGATCGACCTCCGGGTGCGGTCGACCGGGGACACCGACATCGACGTGCACCACACCGTCGAGGACACCGGCATCGTGCTCGGGCAGGCCCTCAAGCAGGCCCTCGGTGACCGGTCGGGCATCGGTCGCTACGGCGATGCGCTCGTCCCGCTCGACGAGGCCCTGGCGCAGGCCGTGGTCGACGTGTCCGGCCGACCGTTCCTCGTGCACTCGGGCGAGCCCGACGGCTTCGAGTTCCACCGCATCGGCGGCCACTTCACCGGGTCGATGGTCCGGCACGTGTTCGAGGCGATCACGTTCAACGCCGGGATCACCGTGCACGTCCGCGTCCTCGGCGGTCGCGACCCGCACCACATCGCCGAGGCCGAGTTCAAGGCCTTCGCCCGGGCGATGCGCCGCGCCGTCGAACTCGACCCGCGCGTCGACGGCATCCCGTCCACGAAGGGCGCACTGTGAGCGCCAGGCCGAACGTCGTCGTCCTCGACTACGGGTCGGGCAACGTCCACTCGGCGGCGAAGGCGCTCGAGCGCGCGGGTGCCGACGTGACGCTCACCGCCGACAAGCAGGAGGCCCTGCGCGCGGACGGCCTGCTCGTCCCGGGCGTGGGCGCGTTCGCCGCGGTCGTCGACCAGCTCGAGGGGGTGCGCGGCGGCGAGATCGTCGACCACCGCCTGGCCGGCGGGCGACCGGTGCTCGGCATCTGCGTCGGCATGCAGGTCATGTTCGCCCGCGGTGTGGAGCGCGGCGCGGACGTCGAGGGCCTCGGCCAGTGGCCGGGCACCGTCGAGGAGATCCGGGCCGAGGTGCTGCCGCACATGGGGTGGAACACCGTCCAGGCACCGGAGGACTCCGTGCTGTTCGACGGCCTGCGCGACGAGCGCTTCTACTTCGTGCACTCCTACGGCGTCACCGACTTCCCGCTCGACGCCTACGGCCCGTTCCGCGCCCCGCGGCTGACGTGGGCCGAGCACGGGCAACGCTTCGTCGCGGCGGTCGAGAACGGCCCGCTCACCGCGACCCAGTTCCACCCCGAGAAGTCCGGCGAGCCGGGCATCCGGCTGCTCCGCAACTGGGTCGACTCGCTCTGACCCGTCTGCCCCGAACCGACACCGGACCGGCACCGTGTCCGACGCGACGGCACCGCCGGAGCCGAGCCGTGCCTCCCGGCCGCTCCCGACCACCCGCGTGACCGCACCAGCAACAGAACCGACAGGACCATGACCGACCTCACCGCCACCCCGCCCCTCGTCCTGCTGCCCGCCGTCGACGTCGTCGACGGTCAGGCGGTCCGCCTCACGCAGGGCGAGGCCGGCAGCGAGACCGCGTACGGCGACCCGGTCGCCGCGGCCCGCACCTGGCGCGACCAGGGTGCCGAGTGGATCCACCTCGTCGACCTCGACGCGGCGTTCGGCCGCGGCGACAACCGCCGGCTGATCGCGAAGGCGGTCCACGAGGTCGAGGGCGTCTCGGTCGAGCTGTCCGGCGGCATCCGCGACGACGCCTCCCTCGAGGCCGCGCTCGCGACCGGGGCCGCCCGCGTCAACCTCGGCACCGCCGCGCTCGAGAAGCCGGAGTGGGCGGCGCGCGTCATCGGCGAGTACGGCGAGCAGATCGCCGTCGGCCTGGACGTCCGCGGCACCACCCTGGCGAGCCGCGGGTGGACCGAGGACGCCGGCGACCTGTGGGAGGTGCTCGACCGGCTCGAGGCCGCCGGGTGTGCCCGGTACGTCGTCACCGACGTCACGAAGGACGGCACGCTGCAGGGGCCGAACGTCGAGCTCCTCCGCGAGGTCTGCGACCGCACCGACCAGCCCGTCGTCGCCTCGGGCGGGATCTCGACGCTCGACGACCTCCGTGCCCTGCGCGAGCTCGTGCCGCACGGCCTCGAGGGCGCGATCATCGGCAAGGCCCTGTACTCCGGCGCGTTCACCCTGCCGGCCGCCCTCGACATCGCGTCGGAGTAGCCGCGGTGGCGGGCATCTCGAACGGGCGCGGCACCGGACCCGAGGCGCCGGAGCCGGGCGCGACCGACGACGCCCACACCCCGGGCGGTGCCGCCGACTCGGCGGGGAACCCCTGGGCGGGACGGACGTTCGACGCCCACGACGACGCCTACGCGGACGACGACGGCCTGGCCGACCCGGCACTCGTCGCCGCGATCACGGCCCTGCAGCAGGGCGGGTCCCAGGCCGCGGTCGTCGAGGCGCTGCGTGGGGCCCGGCTGCTCATCCCGCTCGTCGCCGAGGCCGGTGACGTCGGGCACACCGCCGAGGGGAAGCTCGTCGACAAGACGCAGGAGCTGTCGATCGTCACGGTCGCCGGACCCGACGGCCGCAGCGTGATGCCCGCGTTCACCTCGGCCGAGGCGATGCGCTCCTGGGACGCGACCGCACGACCGGTGCCGGCGGACGCACGCCGCGTGGCGATGGCCGCGGCGAGCGAGGAGACGCAGCTCGTCGTCCTCGACCCGACGGCACCGACCGAGTTCGTCCTGCGCCGGCCCGCGGTGTGGGCGATCGGGCAGGACCTGCCGTGGACGCCCTGCTTCGAGGACCCGGAGGTGGGGCAGGCGTTCGCCGACTCCGTCGCCGACGAACCGGCGGTCGCCCGCGTCGAGCTGTCGCCCGGCGACCCCCTCGGCCGCTTCGCGGGCGCCGAACTGACCGTCGGGTTGGCGCTGCACCCCGGACTCCACCAGGCGGACGTGCAGGCCCTGGTCGGCCGGCTGCAGCAGCGCTGGACGGCAGACGCCGTGATCGCCGACCGGGTGGACAGCATGCGGGTGGCGCTGCGGCGAGCGTGACGCCGGTCCGGGCCCGGACGGGAGGCACGACTCGCGTCCGACGGTCCGGCTGCGGTCCGGTGGTCCGACGGTCCGGTGACGCGGCGCCGCGGCGGTGCGGCCCGGGCCGGGCAGGGCACGCCGGTACGATGACCGGGTGAGGACGAACCCGACGAGCACCCCCGGCACCGGCGAGACCCCGGTCGGCCCCACCGGTCGGCCCGTGCGGCAGTTCCCCGTGCCCGAGGAACTCGACGGTCACGGCCCGGCTCGCATCATCGCGCTCTGCAACCAGAAGGGCGGCGTCGGCAAGACCACGACGTCCATCAACCTCGGCGCCGCGCTCGCCGAGTACGGCCGCAAGGTCCTCGCCGTCGACTTCGACCCGCAGGGCGCCCTGTCCGCCGGCCTCGGCGTCCGCACGCACGACATCCCCACGGTCTACGACCTGCTCATGGGCGCCGTCAAGGACCCGCGCGAGGTCATCCAGCCGACGAACGTGCCGATGCTCGACGTCATCCCCGCGAACATCGACCTGTCCGCGGCCGAGGTGCACCTCGTGAACGAGGTCGCCCGCGAGCAGATCCTCGCGAGCGTGCTCCGCAAGGTGTCGAACGACTACGACCTCATCCTCGTCGACTGCCAGCCGTCGCTCGGCCTGCTCACCGTCAACGCGCTCACCGCGGCGCACGGCGTCCTCATCCCGCTCGAGTGCGAGTTCTTCGCCCTGCGCGGCGTCGCGCTCCTCATCGAGACGATCGACAAGGTGCGCGACCGCCTGAACCCCGCCCTGCGGCTCGACGGCATCCTCGCGACCATGTACGACTCGCGCACCCTGCACTCCCGCGAGGTCATGGAGCGCGTCGTCGAGACCTTCGACGACCACGTGCTCGACACGGTCATCGGCCGGACCGTCAAGTTCCCGGACGCCACCGTCTCGGCACGTCCGATCACGCAGACGGCACCCGAGCACGCCGCGGCGCACGCCTACCGGGCGCTCGCCAGGGAGCTCGTCGAGCGTGGCGCCGTCGCCTGACGCGACCACGCCGTCCGGCTTCCGGGTCCGGCTGCGCAACTTCGACGGCCCGTTCGACCTGCTGCTGTCGCTGATCACGAAGCACGAGCTCGACATCACCGAGGTGTCGCTCGGCGCCGTCACCGGCGAGTTCATCCAGTACGTGCGCCAGGCGGAGTCCGCCGACGAACTCGACGAGGCCAGCGAGTTCCTCGTCGTCGCCGCGACCCTGCTCGACCTGAAGATCGCCGGGCTCCTGCCGCAGGGCGAACTCGTCGACGCCGAGGACGTCGCCCTGCTCGAGGCCCGCGACCTGCTGTTCGCCCGGCTCCTGCAGTACCGGGCGTTCAAGCAGGCCGCCGAGTGGTTCGGGGAGCAGTGGCAGCAGGAGTCCCGCCGCCACGTCCGCCGGGTGCGGCTCGAGGAGCGCTTCCGAGCGCGGACGCCCGAGCTCGTGTGGACCCTGTCCGTACAGGACTTCGCGGCGATCGCGACGCTCGCGTTCGCCCCGCGGGAGATCCCGACGGTCGGACTCGACCACCTGCACGCGCCGCTCGTGAGCATCCGCGAGCAGGCCGCGATCGTCGTGTCGATCCTCCGGACCCGTGCCGACGAGGACGTCTCGTTCCGCGAGCTGGTCGCCGGTGTCTCGGAGACGGGTATCGTGGTGGCTCGCTTCCTGGCGATCCTCGAGCTGTACCGGAACGCGTCGATCTCGTTCGAACAGCTCGAACCGCTGGGGGAGTTGACACTCCGGTGGACCGCCGAGGACTGGTCCGAGGAGAGCCTCGCGAACCTGGGAGCCGACTATGACGGATGACGCACGCGCCGCCGCGTCGAGCGCCGAACCCGGGGGAGCGGACGAGGTCGCCGACGCCCGCGCGATCGAGCAGGAGCTGCGCGACGCCGGCCACGCCCGCACGGAGCTCCCGGTCGACCGCCAGCTCGAGGCGATCCTCATGATCGCCGACGAGCCCCAGTCGCTGGTGTCACTCGGCGCCGCGGTCGGCGCGCCGGTCCCGGCCGTGCGCCAGGCGATCGAGCGGCTCGTCGCGGACTTCGACGGCGTGGCCGGGACCGTCCGCCGCGGCTTCGAGCTCCGAGAGGTCGGCGGCGGCTGGCGGTTCTACGTCCGCCGGGAGCTCGACGTCGTCGTCGAGCAGTTCGTCGAGGCGGAGCGCCCGGCACGGCTGTCGCAGGCGGCCCTCGAGACCCTGGCGGTCGTCGCCTACAAGCAACCGATCACCCGGTCGCAGATCGCGTCGATCCGCGCGGTGAACGTCGACGGGGTCGTCCGAACCCTCGTCGCGCGCGGTCTCATCGAGGAGTCGTTCACCGACGCCGAGACCGGCGCCATCAACTACGTCACGTCCGACCTGCTGCTCCAGCAGCTCGGCATCAACTCGCTCGACGAGCTGCCGCTCATCTCGCCCCTCCTCGAGGACGGCGTCGGCGGCTTCGAGCAGAACGAAGGGATCCCCGATGGCCGCGTATGAGGACGAACGACGAGGAGGCCCCCGACGGTCGGGTCGCGACGGCGGGTCGGGTCGCGACGGCGGGTCGGGTCGCGACGGTGGCCGGACGGGAGGCACGCCCCGCGACCGCGACGGCGGCTCCGCTCGTGCGGGTGGCCGGTCCGGTGACGACCGCGGTGGGTACCGGGGGCGCGACGAGCGGTCCGGTGGGACCGGCGGTGGGTACCGCGGGCGCGACGAGCGTCCGGGCGGCGCCCGGGGTGGCGACGACCGTGGTGGGTACCGGGGACGCGACGAGCGGCCCGGTGGAGCCGGCGGCGGGTACCGGGGGCGCGACGATCGTTCCGGCGGCGGGTACCGGGGCGGCGACGACCGAGGTGGGTACCGGGGGCGCGACGAGCGGTCCGGTGGGACCGGCGGCGGGTACCGGGGCGGCGAGGACCGCGATGGGTACCGCGGGCGTGACGACCGTTCCGGCGGCGGGTACCGGGGCGGCGACGACCGTGGTGGGTACCGCGGGCGCGACGACCGTTCCGGTGGTGCCCGGGGCAACGACGACCGTGGTGGGTACCGCGGCCGTGACGACCGTTCCGGTGGGACCGGTGGTGGGTACCGCGGCCGTGACGACCGTCCGGCCGGCGCCCGTGGCGGCGACGACCGGGGCGGGTACCGGGGTCGTGATGATCGCGGCACCGGCGGGTACCGGGGCGGCGACGACCGCGGTGGGTACCGCGGGCGGGACGACCGACCGGGTGGTGACCGCGGCCGCTTCGTGAGTCGCGACGACGACCGCCGCGGCGGGGACGGCGGGTTCGTCCGCCGCGAGGACGACCGCTCCACGAGCGGGTACCGCGGCCGCGACGACCGCGGGCGCGACGACCGCAGGGGCGGCGGCCGTGACCGCGACGACCGTGGTGGGTACCGCGGGCGTGACGACCGGGGTGCCGGTGCCTCCCGTGGGCGTGACGACCGTCGTGACGACCGGCGCGACGACCGGCGCGATGACCGCCGCCGCGACCCGGCGCGCGAGGACCGCCGGACCCCGGACGGTCGACCGAGCACCGTCTGGCACAACGGCCGCCGCTACGTCGGTGGCACGACGACCGCGCGCAACGGCGACCGCCCCGGTGGCGCGGGTGCTCGGGGAGCAGCAGGTGCTCGGGCAGCCGGACCCCGCGGCGCCGACGCCCGCACGACGCCGCGCCCTGCGGGCGCGCGCGACGAGCACGGCGCACCGCTGGAGGGCACGCCGGAGCGTCCGATCATCCCGGACTGGGACGCGACGGAGGGGAGCGCGCCCACCGGGGGCGAGCCGAGCCTCCAGGCCGACGGTGAGCGCCTGCAGAAGGTCATCGCCGCTGCGGGCGTGGCGTCCCGCCGGGTGGCGGAGAACCTGATCGTCGAGGGTCGCGTGACCGTCAACGGCGAGGTCGTCGACGCCCTCGGGCGTCGGGTCGACCCGGAGTCCGACGCGATCGCGGTGGACGGCGTGCCGGTGCAGGTCGACACCTCGCGGCGGTACGTGCTCCTCAACAAGCCGACCGGGATCGTGTCGAGCCTGCAGGACGAGCGGGGCCGGCGCGACCTGTCCGAGTTCGTCGACCGGTACGAGGAACGGCTCTTCAACGTCGGCCGGCTCGACGCGGAGACCTCGGGGCTGCTGCTCCTGACGAACGACGGCGACCTGGCGCACGTGCTGGCCCACCCGTCGTTCGGCGTCGCGAAGACGTACATCGCGAAGGTCGCGGGCAACGTCAACCCGGGTACCGTGCAGCGACTCCTCGACGGCGTCGAGCTCGAGGACGGACCGATCGCCGCGGACAAGGTGCGGTTGCTCGAGTCGGCGCGCGGCGAGTCGCTCGTCGAGGTCACCCTGCACTCGGGGCGCAACCGCATCGTCCGCCGCATGCTCGAGGCCGTCGACCACCCGGTGCTCGAACTCGTCCGGCGTTCCTTCGGACCGCTGCAGCTCGGCTCGCTGCCGGTCGGCCGGGTCCGTGAGCTGTCGACGGTCGAGCTCGGTGCACTCCTGCGCATCGCCCGCGAGGCGCAGGTCGCTCCACAGGGCGCCGGGGACGAGGAGACCACCGACTGAGGCCTCGGTAGGCTGACCGCGTGACCGACGCCCCCGCCCCGCTCGCCGAACCGGACATCGACCGGCGGCTCCGCGGACCCGTGCGGGTCGTCGGGGCCGGGCTCCTCGGGGCCTCCATCGGGCTCGCCCTGCGCGAGAAGGGCGTCGACGTGGTCCTCGATGACGTGTCGCCTGCCGCGCTGGCGCTCGCCGTGGACTACGGCGCCGGTCGTCGTCCCGCAGCGGGCGACGAGCCGGAGCTCGTGGTCGTGGCGGTGCCCCCGGACGTCGTGGCGACGGTGGTCGAGCGCGAGCTCGCCGCCTTCCCGCGCGCCGTCGTGACGGACGTGGCGAGCGTGAAGACCGGGCCGCTCGAGCGCCTGCGTGCCGCCGGTGCCGACGTCGCGCGCTACATCGGGTCGCACCCGATGGCCGGTCGCGAGCGCAGCGGTCCGACCGCGGCACGGGCCGACCTGTTCGTCGGGCGCCCGTGGGTCATCGCGGGGCACGACGGCATCTCCTACCAGCGGGCCGCGGTGGTCGAGGACCTCGCCCTCGACGTCGGTGCGACGGTGGTGCCCATGGAGCCGAGTGCGCACGACCTCGCGGTCGCCTACGTCTCGCACGCGCCCCAGCTCGTCTCCACCCTCATGGCCGCGCGGCTGCAGGAGGCACCGGACGGGTCGCTCGACCTCGCGGGCGGCGGCGTCCGCGACGTCACCCGCATCGCCGCGAGCGATCCGGGGCTCTGGGTGCAGATCATCGGTGCGAACGCCGCGAACATCCGACCGGTGCTCGCCGACCTGCGCGACGACCTCGACCGGGTGCTCCGAGCACTCGACGACCCGGACGGCCAGGGCTCGCCGCGCACCATCGCCGAGACGATCGCCGCCGGCAACCGCGGTGTCGAGCGCCTGCCGGGCAAGCACGGCACGACCAAGCGCTTCGCCCAGGTAGTCGTCCTCGTCGACGACACCCCGGGCCAGATCGCCGCACTCCTCGCGTTCATCGGGGAGATCGGCATCAACCTCGAGGACATGCGCCTCGAGCACTCACCGGGCGCACCGATCGGCATCGTCGAGGTGGCGGTCGTGCCCGAGCAGGAACAGCGACTCGTCGAAGAGCTCGAGGGTCGCGGATGGAGGATCGCAGCAGCATGGGCCTGAACGACGACACGAACACCGCGCTCGAACAGTCCGGCGTCACCGGCGGACCGGACGGCCCCGACTCCGGGCTGCCGGCCCCGGGCGGCCAGCCCGGACCCATCGGCGGCGGCGACATCGCCGGCGGCCTCGACGGCCAGGGCGGTGGCGAGCCCGGTTCGACGAGCGCACCCGTTCCGTCCGGGCTGCCCCAGGGCGCGTTCGTGGCGAAGACCGTCATCGCGGTGGACGGACCGGCCGGCAGCGGCAAGTCCAGCGTCTCGCGTGCCGCGGCCCGCGCCCTCGGGTTCGGCTACCAGGACACCGGCGCCGCCTACCGTGCCCTCGCGTGGCACGCGCTGCAGCAGGGCGTCGACCTCGACGACCCGTCGGCGGTCCTCGCCAGCTGGGACACCTTCGACTACGCGATCGGCACCGACCCCGACGACTACTTCGTCCGGGTCGGGGACACCGACGTGACCGAGGCCATCCGGACGCCGGAGGTCACGGCCGCGGTGGCGCACATCGCGAAGCTGCCCGAGGTGCGCGAGCGGCTCGTCCAGCTCTTCCGCCAGGTCATGCGGAAGGCGGACGGGCAGGGCATCATCACCGAGGGGCGCGACATCACGACCGTCGTCGCCCCCGACGCCGAGGTCCGGATCCTGCTGACGGCCGACGAGTCGGTTAGGATGGCTCGGCGATCTGCTGAGGTCACGACCCAGTCGGCCGCCGAGACCTCCGCCGCACTCGCTCGCCGGGATGCAGCGGACGCGAAGGTCGTCGACTTCATGAACGCCGCAGACGGTGTCACGACGCTCGACTCCACCGACCTCGACTTCGACCAGACCGTCCAGGCGGTCGTCGACCTGGCCCGAGCGGCCACGCACTGACGCAGACCGGGCGCCGTCCGGTCACACGACCGGGTCGCCCGGTCACCACAGCCGGGTGACCGGCCCGGCCGGGAACGGCCACCGACACCGCGACTCCGGTCGCACACGAGGAACCCCACCATGGCCCAGCAGGACAGCCACGACAACGACGACTTCCCGGAGTACGACGACGCCCTCGGTGAGCGGCTCGCCGGACTCGACGAAGCCGAGGCGGAGCAGCGCGCGAACGCGCTCCGCGTCGGCCTCGACGAGTACGAGCTCGACGAGGAGGACGTCGCGCTCCTCGACGCCGGTGCCCTCGGCGAGGACGGCGTGCACTACCTGCCCGCCTACCCGGTGCTCGCGATCGTCGGTCGCCCGAACGTCGGCAAGTCGGCGCTCGTCAACCGCATCATCGGTCGGCGCGAAGCCGTCGTGCAGGACGTCCCCGGCGTCACGCGCGACCGCGTGAGCTACAAGGCCGAGTGGAACGACAAGCGCTTCACGCTCGTGGACACCGGTGGGTGGGAGCCCGACGCCCGCGGCATCAACGCCTCGGTCGCCGCGCAGGCCGAGGTGGCGGTCGACCTCGCCGACGCCGTGCTCTTCGTCGTCGACGTCACCGTCGGCATCACCGCCACGGACGAGCACGTCGTGAAGATGCTCCGCGGCACCGACCGTCCGGTCATCGTCGTCGCCAACAAGGCGGACGACGAGCGCCGCGACCTCGACGCCTTCGAGCTCTGGAACCTCGGCCTCGGTGAGCCGCACCCGGTCTCGGCGCTGCACGGCCGCGGCGTCGCGGACCTGATGGACCTCATCATCGCGACGCTCCCCGACACGTCGGCCGTCGCCAAGCAGGAGGTCGGCGGTCCCCGTCGCGTCGCGATCCTCGGACGCCCGAACGTCGGCAAGAGCTCGCTGCTCAACAAGGCCGCGGGTGAGGAGCGCGTGGTCGTCAACGACCTCGCCGGCACCACGCGCGACCCGGTGGACGAGCAGATCGAGCTCGGCGGCCGGGTCTGGCGCTTCGTCGACACCGCGGGCATCCGGAAGCGTGTGCACCTGCAGCAGGGCGCAGACTTCTACGCGTCGCTCCGCACCACCGCGGCCCTCGAGAAGGCCGAGGTCGCGGTCGTCGTGCTCGACGTCACCGAGACGATCTCGACGCAGGACCTCCGCATCATCGACCTGGTGCTCGAGTCCGGTCGCGCGCTCGTCCTCGCCTACAACAAGTGGGACCTGCTCGACGACGACCGCCGCCGTTACCTGGAGCGCGAGATCGAGCAGGACCTGGCCCACGTGGCCTGGGCCCCGCGCGTCAACATCTCCGCCCGCACCGGCCGGCACCTCGAGAAGCTCGTGCCCGCGCTCGAGACCGCGCTCGAGTCGTGGGACACCCGCATCCCGACCGGCAAGGTCAACGCCTTCATCGCCGAGCTCGTGCAGGAGCACCCGCACCCTGTCCGCGGCGGCAAGCAGCCACGCATCCTGTTCGGTACCCAGGCGTCGAGCCAGCCGCCGACGTTCGTGCTCTTCACCTCGGCCTTCCTCGACCCGCAGTACCGACGCTTCATCACGCGCCGCCTCCGCGAGGTCTGGGGCTTCGAGGGGACCCCGATCAACGTCAACATGCGGGTGCGCGAGCGCCGGAAGCGCACGTAGTCGGTCCGGGGGGACGACGTGCGACGGCGAGCACCACGGGGACCGGCGACGGTCCTGGTGGTGCTCGCCGTCGTCGTGGGCGGGGTCGGGATCGCGTGGACGGTCAGCACACCCCGCGGGGGTGATGCCCTCGTCGACCGACACGCTGGTGTCGACCGCGACCGAGCGCTGACGCGACCGCAGCCGTCGGCGCCGATCGGGGTGTCGAACGCCCTCGGAGCGCCGATCCCGGAGCCGCCGGTCCGAGCCACGCCACGCGACGTCGAGGACTGGGTCGCACGCACGCTGCCGGTCGCCGGGCCGATCCTCCCGGTCGGCGACGACGTCGGCGGGACCGTGCGAATCGAGCGGGTGGGGGACGCGTCGGTGGCCGTCCGCCTGCAGGGCCTCACCGTGCCGCCAGGGCACCGTTCGCTGCGGATCGTGCTGTCCCGCCAGGTCGCCCTCGACACGGCGGCGCTCGCAGCCGCGCACACGCTCACGGCGGTGCCCGCCGTCGCCGGGGACACGTCGATCGTCACCGATCCCACGTCGCTCGAGGCGGACGTCCGGACCGTGGCGGTGCTGGACGACGACTCCGGCGAGGTGCTCGGCGTCGCCCTGCTGGTCCCCGTCGACTGACGTCGCCCGGGTAGCGCCCGGATGCGGCACGATTGACGGGTGAGTCTCCCCGCCCTCGCCGACCGTGTGTGGTGCCGGCTGCACCTCGACCGCCTGGCCGGCGGTCGGCAGGCCGGCTACGTCATCCGCGAGGACATGCTCGCGCACCCCGACACCGTGCGCTCCTTCCGGTGGATCCGGTGGCTGCTCGTCGCCGAGACCGCCGTCGGCCTCGCCGCGATCGTCGTCGCCGTGCTGCTCACCCGTGCCGGGGAGACGGTGGCGTGGGCCGTGTGGTTCCGGGCGACGGTCGTGCTGCTCATCACCCTGACGCTCTACGTGTTCGCGTGGCGGGCGCAGCTCGGCTACTACTGGGCGTACCAGCGACTCCGCCTGTTCAGCAGGATCTTCCCGGTCGTGACGCTCGTCGTCGCCGCGATCCCCGGGCTCTACCCCTTCTGGATGGTGATCGAGCAGATCCTGTTCTCGCTGCTCATGATCGGCATCGGCGACGTCCTGACGAGCGACCACATGCGAGCGACGTTCCCGAAGCCCCGCACGGCGCGCTGAGTCCGCGGCACCAGGCGGCGCCAGGGCGGCACCCGGGCGGCACCAGGGGACACCCACGGCCAGGCACACCGGAGCGAACGGGTGCATCGTCGACGCATGACGACGAACACGCTCCCCGGCGGCACCTACGACCTCGGCGACCTCGAGGTCACCCGCTTCGGGTACGGCGCGATGCAGCTCGCGGGACCGCAGGTGTTCGGTCCGCCGGCCGACCGGGACGAAGCCGTCCGGGTCCTCCGCACGGCCGTCGAGCTCGGCATCACCCACATCGACACCGCGGACTTCTACGGCCCGCACGTCACGAACGAGATCATCCGCGAGGCCCTGCACCCGTACCCGGAACAGGTCCACATCGTGACGAAGGTCGGATCCCGACGCAACGACAAGGGGCAGTGGCCGCCGGCCCGGAAGCCGGAGCAGCTCGTCGAGGACGTGCACGCGAACCTGGAGCGGCTCGGCCTCGAGCAGCTCGACGTCGTCAACCTGCGCGTCGGCGGGTTCGACGCCCCGGAACCGGGGAGCATCGCCCCGCAGTTCGAGGCACTGGCCGGCCTGCAGCAGCAGGGGCTCGTCCGTCACCTCGGCCTGTCGACGGTCACGGGCGGGCAGCTCGTCGAGGCGCTGCGGATCGCGCCGGTGGTGTGCGTCCAGAACATGTACAACGTCGCGCAGCGTGCCGACGACGACCTCGTGGACCTCACCGCGGCCGAGGGCATCGCCTACGTGCCGTACTTCCCGCTCGGCGGCTTCTCGCCGATCCAGTCGGCGGCGCTGGACGCGGTCGCTGAGCGGCTGGGGGAGTCACGCCTGTCGGTGGCGCTCGCCTGGCTGCTGCAGCGGTCCGACAACATCCTGCTCATCCCCGGGACGTCGTCGGTGGACCACCTGCGCCAGAACGTCGCCGGAGCCGGGTTCACCCTGCCGGCGGACGCGGTTCGGGAGCTCGACGCCATCGGCGGCTGAGGCGGCTGAGGCGGCTGAGGCGGCTGAGGCGGCGAGGCTCCCGAGGAGCGCGAGGGCGCGCGCCGAGGGGGAGCCCGGTTCGGCGTGGTGCACCACGAGGAGCAGCCCGTCGGTGCCCCCGACGCCGAGCTTCTCGCGCCGGAGCTCCAGGTCGCCGACCTCGGGGTGCCACATCCGGACGGTCCCGCCGGCGAGCGGCCGCACGTCGTGGCGGGCCCACAGCCGGCGGAAGTCCTCACTGCCGAGGGACAGCTCGCCGACGAGCGACGTGACGCCGGGGTCGTCGACGTCGGTGCCGATTGAGGCCCGGAAGGCCGCGACCATGCCGGCCATCTGGTGTTCCCAGTCGGGGTAGCGCTCCTGCTCGGCGCCGTCGAGGAACATCGTACGCAGACGGTTCTCGCCCGCTCGCATCCCCGGCGCGAGCTCCGTCGCGAGGGCGTTCGCGGCGAGGACGTCGAACGCGCGGCCCTCGACGAACGCCGGCAGACCGATCACGTCGAGCAGCTGCAGGGTGCCGGACGGCACGCGCTCCCCGGTGGTGCGAGCGGAGGCCCGTCCGGAGCCGCCCCGACGGGGTCGTGCGCCACCGGCCTCGTGCGCGGCGAGCGAGTGCAGGTAGCGGGTGGCGGTCGTGTCGAGATCGAGCACCCGTGCCAGTGCGTCGAGCACCTGACCCGACGGGTTCCGGTCGCGACCCTGCTCGAGCCGGAGGTAGTAGTCGGCACTGATGCCCGCGAGCGTCGCGACCTCCTCGCGTCGGAGCCCCGGGGTGCGACGCACCCCGGTCACGCGGATGCCGGCGTCCTCCGGTCGGACCAGGCTGCGCCGAGCCCGCAGGTACGCGCCGAGGCTGTTGTCGCTCACACCGCGATGCTACGGACCGCCTGCGTTCGGTTCCTGGTCCCCGTGGTCCCAGGGACGCGGGGGACCTGTCCCGTCGTGCCCGGCGGGCGCATCGTGGTGGGCATGAGCAAGACGACCCTCCCCGGCGGCACCTTCCGCCTCGCTGACGACCTCGACCTGACCCGGATCGGCTACGGCGCCATGCAGCTCGCCGGCCCCGGCGTGTTCGGCCCGCCCGCCGACCGTGACGAGGCGGTCCGGGTCCTCCGCACCGCGGTGGAACTCGGCATCACCCACGTCGACACGTCCGACTTCTACGGCCCGCACGTCACCAACGAGATCATCCGCGAGGCCCTGCACCCGTACCCGGACGAGCTGCACATCGTGACGAAGGTCGGCGCCCGACGCGACGCCGCGGGGAACTGGCCGCACGCTCGCGAGCCGCACGAACTCGTCGAGCAGGTGCACGACAACCTGCGCACCCTCGGTCTCGAACGGCTCGACGTGGTGAACCTGCGCATGGGTGGCGTCGACGCTCCCGAACCGGGCAGCATCGCGCCGCAGGTGGAGGCGCTCGCCGCACTCCAGCAGCAGGGCCTCATCGGGCACCTCGGCCTGTCGACGGTGGACGCCGAGCAGCTCGCTGAGGCGCGGATCATCGCGCCGATCGTCTGCGTGCAGAACTCCTACAACGTCGCCCGACGCGAGGACGACGCCATGGTGGACCACACCGCGGCCGAGGGCATCGCCTACGTGCCGTACTTCCCGCTGGGCGGGTTCTCGCCGATCCAGTCCGGCGCACTCGACGCCGTCGCCGAGCGTCTGGGGGAGTCGCGGCTGTCGGTGGCGCTCGCGTGGCTGCTGCAGCGCTCGCCGAACATGCTGCTCATCCCCGGGACGTCCTCGGTGGAGCACCTCCGCGCGAACGTCGCCGGCGCGGGCATCACCCTGCCGTCGGACGCACTCGCCGAACTCGACGCGATCGCCGCCGCCTGACCGGCGGGGCCGACCGCCGGAGCCTGACGCTGGAGCTCGGTGTCAGGCGACCGTGGCGAGCGCGAACGGCAGCACGGCCGCCGCCCCCGCACGGCGGAGCTCCCGCCCGGCGACGGTCATCGTCCACCGGCTGTCCACCAGGTCGTCCACGAGCAGCACCGGCCCCTGGTGCGACCCCAGCGCCGCCGCCAGCGCCGGGTCGACCACGAACGTGTCCCACACCCCGGCCAACCGGTAGGCGCTGTTCGTCGCGCCGTCCCCTCGGGGCTCCCCGCCGTTCCGCCCGAGCGTCCCGAGGAACTGCAGGCGCCCGATCGACGACAGTGCCTGCGCCAGCGACCCGACGAGCTCCGGCCGCGACCGCGACGACATCGCCACGACCCCGGTCGGCCGCTCCGCCCACGGCCAGTCCTTGAGCGCTCGGATGCACCCGTCGACGAGCTCGCGCGAGACGGGGCCGTCCGGCGTCGACGCGGCGAACAGCGCGCGCAGGGGGCCGCCCCATCCGAGGTCGGTGAGCCGGGCGACGGCGCGGCCCGGCTCGACGAGCTCACCCGTGGGGATCCGGCCCTTCACGGCCACGCCGAGCGACGACATGCCCGAGGGCCACTGGGCGCGCGGCGCGATCTCGACGCCGACCCGGTCGAGCGCGGCGGCCGCACCGGAGGTGTCCGAGTCCGAGATCGACGTCGGGTACCAGACGCCGGCGCAGTTGTCGCAGCGGCCGCAGGGCTCGGCGGACGGGTCGTCGAGGTCCTGCTGCAGGAGCTGCATCCGGCACGCCGAGGTCGATTCGTAGGTGAGCATCGAGGACGCCTCGGCCTCACGCGCGGCGGCGACCCGCTCGTACCGCGCGGCGTCGTACTGCCACGGCTGCCCGGTCGACACCCACCCGCCGGCCACCCGGTGGACGGCACCGTCGACGTCGAGGACCTTGAGGAGCAGTTCGAGCGTCGACCGCTTGATGTCGACGAGTCCCTCGAGCGCGACGGTCGACATCGCCGTGTCGGTGGACAGCGCCGACAGCACGGCCGACGCCCGCGCCTCGGTCGGCATGGAGGCGCTGGCGAAGTACTGCCAGATCTCACGGTCCTCGCGTCCGGGCAGGAGCAGGACGTCGGCGTTGTCGGTGGCACGGCCGGCGCGACCGATCTGCTGGTAGTACGCGACCGGCGACGAGGGCGCACCGACGTGCACGACGAACCCGAGGTCGGGCTTGTCGAAGCCCATGCCGAGCGCGCTCGTGGCGACGAGCGCCTTGAGCTCGTTGCCCTTGAGCTGCTGCTCGAGCTGTTCGCGTTCCTCGGTGTCGGTCCGTCCCGTGTACGCGCGCACGGCGTAGCCGTTCTCGCGCAGGAGCCGGGCGATGTCCTCGGCCCCGGACACCGTGAGCGTGTAGATGATGCCGCTGCCGGGCAGGTCGCCGAGGTGCGCGAGCAGCCACCCGAGGCGCTGCCGGGCGTCCGGCAGCGTCAGCACGCCGAGCCGCAGGGACGCCCGGGCCAGCGAGCCACGGATGGTGAAGACCGGGGCGTCCGGACCGGCCGTGAGCTGCTCGGCGACGTCCTCGACCACGCGCTCGTTCGCCGTCGCGGTCGTGGCGAGGACGGGGACCCCGTGCGGGAGCGACCGGATGAGCTCGGCGAGCCGGCGGTAGTCCGGCCGGAAGTCGTGGCCCCAGTCCGAGATGCAGTGCGCCTCGTCGACGACGAGCATCCCCATCCGCGCGATCAGCGTCGGCAGCTGCTCGTCGCGGAACCGCGGGTTGTTGAGCCGCTCGGGGGAGACGAGGAGCACGTCGACCTCGTCGCGCGCGAGGGCGGCCTGCGTGTCCGACCACTCGTGCGCGTTCGCGGAGTTGATCGAGACCGCCCGCACACCCGCTCGGGCCGCCGCCGCCACCTGGTCGCGCATGAGGGCGAGCAGCGGGGAGACGAGCACCGTCGGACCGCCCCCTCGTCGCCGGAGGAGCAGCGTCGCGAGGAAGTACACCGCCGACTTGCCCCATCCGGTCCGCTGCACGACGAGCGCGCGCTGCCGGTGCTCGACGAGCGCCGAGATCGCCTCGAGCTGCCCGGGGTGGAAGACCGCGTCCGGCCGCCCGGTCAGGGCGGCGAGGGCCTCCTGCGCCTCCGCGGCGATCTCGGCGGACGGCGGAGCCGTCGCGGGAACAGGCGAGCCGACGGACGAACCGACACCGAGACCAGACATGCCCCCATGCTGTCAGCACCGACCGACGGAACCGGCCCCGTCCCTCCAGGCTGTGGACGAGCGACCCGCTACTGGTACGTGATCAGCGACGGCGTCGGCGACACCTGGTCCATCGTCTGCTCCGGCGACAGCATGGGCGTGTCCTCGTCGTAGAAGTTCTTCCAGCCCCAGTGCACGCCCGCCGGTGCGTCCTGGTGCAGGGCCTCCCACGTCGCCTGCTTGTCGGGCTGCGATCCCTGGCCGTCCACGTGGACGAGCAGGTCGAGCTCCGGGTGGGACGCCAGCGAGGCCCGGTCCTGGATCATCGACAGCCGGAACTGGTGCAGCACGAGCGCCTTCGGCGGCAGCCCCTCGCTCCGCACGAGGTCGGCGAGCCACGACGACACCTCGTTCACCTCGGACGCCGACACGCTCCCGATCTGCCGCAGCGGCACCTGGTCCGCGGTCAACCGCCACTCCGGGTCGAGCGCGAGCCACACGCCCGGCTTCCTGAGCAGCGACTCGTACCGCTTCGCCTGCGACAGGAAGTCGGAGCGGCCGGGCTGCAGGTCGAGGATCACCGGCATCCCCGCGTCGTGCGCCGCCTCGACGTACGGTTCGAGCGTCGACACCGGGAGTTCGGTGGAGTAGTCGCCGTCCGCTCCGGCGTCGCCGGCCGCGACGGTCGCGATGACCTCCATCGCGGGCGTCACGGGTTCGTCGCCGAGGCCGTCGTACTGCTCCGCCGTGGCCTCCGCGCGACGGACCGTGGCCGCGGGGTCCTGCTCGCCGAGGACGCCGAGGACCGGCGCTCCGGGCGCGCCGTACAGCGCGACGTACCGGTGCCCGTCGAAGGGCCGCTGTCCGCCGTGCGGCAGCTGCCACCCGCTCGCCGCGGCGCGCACCGTCCACCCCGGGTCCGGCAGGTCGCCGAACGCGGTCCCGACCAGGACCGTCGGGTGCCCGGCTCGCTCGTGCAGGGCCGTCACGACGTCGGGCGCCGCGGCGGGGTCCGTGACACCGTCCGGCATGACGACCACGCGGGCACCGGCCGCCTGCGCCGTCGCCACGGCAGCCGCGTCCGGGGCACGGTCCGCCACCACCACGGTCGCCGGCCGGGAGGCACCACCCGTCTCCGGCGCGTCACCCCGGTCCGGCGCGTCCCGCTCCGGGACGTCGGTGTCGACCGTCACGTCGCCCTCGGCCTGGTACCAGTCCGCGCCGAGCCGGCGCAGCTCACGGGCGACGCCGCCACCGTCGCCGTCCGTGAGCAGGACGGGCACGTGCGCGGAACGGGCGGCGCTCGCCGCCTCCCGCACCGCACCGGCGTCGTCAGCAGCCGCGACGATGGCCCCCGGAGCCGACGCGAACAGCGCGCGGCTGGTCGCCACCGACCGCGCCGACGGGTCGCGCTGCGCGGCGACGGACACCGACCCGGCCGGCTGCTCCGCGAGCTCCGCCACGGTCGGCGCGGGCTCCGACGACGTGCACCCGGCGGCACCGAGCAGCAGCCCGGAGACCGAGAGCGCGAGCAGGACACGGGTGGGAGGGCCGGAACGCATCGGGCCACCCTACGGACCTGCCGGACGAGTCCCTGTGAACGCAACGGGTGTCGTCTCGTAGACAGGAACCATGCCAGCAGCACCGGACGACGACCGCCCGATCATCGGGGGGGTGGTCGCACCCGAGGTGCACTGCACGACCCTCAACCTCCGGCGTCGCGTGCCGCGCCCCGCCGGTCACCCGGATGCGTGGGAGCGTCGACGCGACGCCGTGGCTGCGCTCGTCACCTCCGAGGAACCCACCGTGCTCGCCGTCCAGGAGGCCCTGCCCACCCAGACCGCCGACCTCACCGCCGCCGTGGGGTCGCGTTGGGAACCCGTGGTCGTCGGCCGCGGAGCACGCGGCGGTGGCGAGGCGGTCGGGCTGTTCCTCGACCGCGAGCGGCTCGACGTGGTCGAGCGGCGGACCTGGGCACTCTCGCGGACGCCCTCCCGGCCCGGCTCGCGGTCGTGGGCGACCGCGTTCCCCCGGCACGCCGTGGGTGCCGTCGTGCACGACCGCGCCACCGGCCGGGACTTCACCGCGATCGCCACGCACCTCGACGTCGCCTCGCCCTGGGCGCGGTCACGCGGCGCCCAGTTGCTCGGAAGGATCGTCCGCGAACGCGGCCTGCCCGCCGTCGTCATGGCCGACTGGAACTGCCCGGCCGGGTCGGCGCCCTGGCGAGCACTGGCGGAGGCGGGTGTCGTCGACAGCTGGGACCGTGCCTCCCGGCAGGTGGGGGAGCCGTACGGGACGTACCCGCACTACGGGCGTCCCCGTGTCGGGGGCCGGCGCATCGACGGCGTGCTCGTGACCACCGACGCGGTGGTGGACCGGGTGGCGGTGTCGGTCCGGCGGCCCGGCGGTGTCTGGCCGTCCGACCATGCCGCGGTCCACGCCGTCGTGCGGTGGGCCTCGTGATCGCGACCCTGGGGACCACGTTCCTGCGCCGGCGGTTCCTGGCCGCAGACGTCGTCCGGCTGCTCACGCTCGTGAGCGTGCCCGTCGCCACCGTCGGGTGGGGTGCGACCTCGTTCGCGGTGATGTCGCTCGCGCTGTTCGGCGTCGTGCTGCCGCGGATGCTCGGACTCCGACCCGTGTTCGACGTGGCGGTGTGCGTGCTCGTGCTCGTCGCCGGGTGGTCGAGCGCACTCGAGTGGTACACCTCGGTGTTCCTCTGGGACAAGTTGATCCACGTCGTGCTGACCGGACTGCTCGCGGCGCTGCTCGCGGTCGTCGCCGCTGACCTGCGCCTGGTGCCGCACGCGCCCGACGCCGGTCGGGTCTCGGTCGCCGTCCTGGTGTTCTGCGCCGGCCTGGCCATCGGCTCGGTGTGGGAGATGGGGGAGTGGCTCGGGCACAATTTCGTCGACTCGCGGATCTACGTCGGGTACGACGACACGATCGGCGACCTGGCGGCGGACGGCCTCGGCGGGCTGCTCGTCGGGTTCGCACTGCCGTGGCTGGCGAAGGACCGCGAGGTCGTGCGGCCGCCACGGCGCTGAGCCGTGGGGCGGCGACGCGCCGTGGCACGAGCACGGTCCCGGGTCCGCTATGCTTGACGGGCTGCTCACGCTCCGGTCGGACGCGGGTGGTGGAGCCCCGGCGACGGGGTTCCGAGCCCCTCGGGGCTCACGGGCTGTGGCGCAGCTTGGTAGCGCACTTGACTGGGGGTCAAGGGGTCGCAGGTTCAAATCCTGTCAGCCCGACCGAAGCGGGTGCTCGAGCACCCCGTGACGAAGCGAGGCCCGCAACCGGACGGTTGCGGGCCTCGCTTCGTTGCTCCGCGATCACGGCCGTCGTGACGTACGCCCACACGGCAGGACGACCTCGTCGCTGGGTGGCACACGAGCTGCTCCTAGGATGGCCGGGTGGTCGCCGGGATCGAGTTCTACGCCTCGCACGACGACGTCGACGCTTTCCTCGACCACGTCGGAGAAGGGCGGACGAGCACCATCTGGCCGTGGCCCGTCGTGCAGTCGGAGCCCGTCAGCCTCACGCGCGAGGAGGCCTGTGCCGAGCGAGCCGTCATGGTCCTGTCCGGAGCGTTCGGTCCGCCGGTCGTCCTGCACCGCGACGACCCTGCGGTGCAGGACGGGTCACTGACGGCGGTGCTGGCGGCGATCACCTTCGAACGAGTGGCCCCGGAGCCCGGCCTGGGGATCGTGGACCCCGATCGCTCCCCGGTGCTCCTCTGGCAACCGGGTCAGGTGCACGATCGGGCGTTGCGGCCGCACAGCATCGGTTCCCAGGCGCGGGCGATGCAGGCCGTCGCGCCGGCCTACGAGCAGTGGGTCCGGCGGGTGACGAGCTGGATCCGACGACACGGGACGAAGGTCTGGGGGCTCGAGCAGCAGGCGGTCCGACCGGACCTCGACATCAGGCTCGGCACGGTGAGCGCCGTCTACGCCCTCCCCGGCGCGCTCCGGCTCCTCGAGGCCGGTGCGACGGGTCTCGACACGTCGGCCTGACCGCCGTCGGGACGGCGGCGGTGTCCTCGCGCCGGATGACCGAGCCGAAGCAGCGAAGCCTCCTCGAACGAGTCGTCGGCAGGCTCCTGCCGTCGATCGCCTGGGTGTGGGCCGCCCCGGGGTCGTGTGGGTCGTGACGGCCGTCGTCGGTCCGTCCGGCTTCCGCACGCTCATGCACGGTGGTCGATCGGTCGCTCCTCGCCGCCGTAGGGGCTCCTACCGGGGTGGGTGAGCGATCGGTGCTAGTCGATCAGCAGGCGGACGCCGGTACTCGTCACGACCGTCTGCGAGAGCAGGTCACCCGAGACCCGCCGCAGCAGCATGCCCCAGACACCGCTCGAGACCTCACGGAGCGGCACATCGTCCGACGTGCCCGCCAGGGCCACGACCCACACGATCACGGAGGCGCTCTCCGCGTCCTGAAGGTGCAGGCGAAGCACCAGATCGGTGTCGATCGACGTGGCACTGAGGATCCGAAGCGGTGTCTCCACCGATGGCGCAGGGCCACCGATCGGGTTGAACGCGCGAGCGCCGGCGAACCCTTCGGCTGGGGCTGAGCTCGGGCGGACGATCGACGGTCCGACGTGTCCCCAGTCTTCCGGGAGGAACGTCGCGAGCTGCCGGACCTGTTCAGGTGTCACAGCGAGTCGTTCACCCAGTCCGGGCACCTCGGGATGGGGCCGCTCGGCGCGGCAGTGCAGTACGCAGTCACGATCCCCAGGTCGTACTCGTCCGGCGAAGCCGAGGACGGCGCACGCTCTTCGAACGCGACGAACTCCTCCGTCGCCTTGCCCTTGGCGACGAACTCAGCTCCGTACAGACGACGGTTGTTCGGCTGGAGGACCCCGGCGGCGTTGATCTGCACGGCGTGTTCGATCGTCTGCTCCTCGGCGTTGTGGTCCTGGAGTGCGTGGAGGTAGCCGAACGCAGAGTTCTCGCTACCTGACCGTCCGATGCGGAGACCGACCTGGTGGTGACCGCCGTCCAGGAACACCGCCAGGCAGCTGTAGGGGTGCTTCGCGCCCGGGTAGTTCGTTGTACCCGCAGGGCACGAGCCCTTCGTCAGGACGTGCCTGGGCGCTGCGGAAGGCGATGCTGCGATCGGGTCGAGCGCCACCCAGTGCCCGTCTGGAGGCGCAGCCGAAGCGGCCCCGGTCGGGTCCGTGGTCGGGGCGGCTGACGGGGCTGTGGTCGCCGCCGCGGCTGACGCAGGAGCAGTCGGTGGGGACATCGGTGTCGGTGTCGGCGTCGCCATGCTGGTGGCGGTCGGTGCAGGTGCTGCAGCGACCGCGCCCGTGGTACCGAGGCCGCAGATCCCGCCGATGACCGCGCAGACTGCCACAGCCGCCCGCACGCTGGTCCGTTTCGTTGATCGCAGGGTCGGATCCGTCTCCCGATTCGAGGATGCGGCGATCTCCTGCAGCGGGACGCCCCCTGATGCGCTTGCAAGCAGGAGCAACGCTACGCGGCTGCGCAGCTGGCACAAGGCCGGGTCCGATCTCGGCGCCGTTCCTGTGAGGAACCGAACGAGCCGCAGGACGGTCCGAGCACACCCCGCACCGCGCGCCGGTCAGCCTGCCACGGCATCCGCCGGACGGGAGGCGCGGGTCGGGCCGGACACGCGCCTCCCGTCCGGCGGGCACGAGACACCGGCGGGACGGCTGCGGTGGCCTCGCGCTCGTGACCGAGACGAAGCAGCGGAGCCTTCTCGAACGACTCGTCGGCAGGCGCGTGCCGTGGCCCAGATCGGAGCGACCGTCGGCGCTGGACGACAGGCGCGGAGCGATGGTCGAACCGTGTAGGTGGACGAGATCACGCGCTGATCGCGCGGCATCGACGCCACCGGCCGGGCTCCGCGCCCCGCCGTCGACCTCAACCCGTCAGCTGCTCGCTGACCGCCCACAGCCGACGGGCGTCGTCGGGGTCGAGCATCGCGGAGGATGCGTCGGCGGGGATGCTGTCGGCGGTGAGCGGCCGTACCTCGTCGTCGATCCGCGCGACGTCGCCGTCCTTGAGGTAGACGCCGCCCAGCCCGTCGAGCAGCGGACTCGCGGCGCCGAGGACCAGGGTGGCCGCGCCCTGCTCGACGGTCTTCTTCCCGTTGTCGGGGTCGACGACCGTCTCGCCGTGCTCGTCGACGAGGCCCTGCTCGCGGTAGGCCGCGATGCGGTCCGGAGCGTGCGGACCCGGACCGATGACCACGCCGGGGTGTGCCGCGAAGGCGCGGATGCCGTCCTCGGCGTGGCGACGGTCGAGCTCGACCGTGAAGAGCACGTTGGCACGCTTCGACTGGGCGTAGGCGGCACCGGCGTCGTACCGGCGGGCGAAGGCGAGGTCGTCCCAGTGGATCTGCCCGATCCGTGCGGCGCCGGACGTCACGGTCAGCACGCGTGCCCCATGCGCTCGCCGGAGCGCTGGGAGGAGCGCCCGGGTGAGCTGGAAGTGCCCGAGGTGCGACGTCGAGAAGGACCGCTCGTTGCCGCGGGCGTCGACGAGCCGCTCGGCGGTGAACAGCAGGGCGGCGTTGTTCACCAGGGCGTGCAGGGGGCGGCCGGACATCACCCACCGGCGGGCGAACGCGTCGATCGAGGTCGGCTCCGTGAGGTCGAGCTGCTGGACCTCGACCCCGTGGATGCCGGCCACCGCGGCAGCGGCCCGCTCGGTGTCGCGTGCCGCCACCACCACCGACGCACCGGCCGCGGCGAGCGAGCGGGTGACCTCGCGTCCGAGGCGCCCGTGCCCTCCGGTCACGATGACGTCGCGTCCGGTGAGGTCGACCCCGCGGAGGACGTCGTCGGCCGTCGAGGATGCGGTGAAGCCGGTGGGGACCGGGTGCTGGTCGTCGATCACGCTGCGGAGCCTTCCGTGAGGTCCCCACCGCGGAGTCCGGAGCGGAGCGGTGTCGTCGGGGCGGAGTCGAGGGAACCCACGGGTTCGGTGGTCGTCGCCGCGAACTCGGCCCACGCGTCCGGTTCGACGTCGAGGGCGGTGCGGAGGAAGGCGGTCGTCGCGCGACGGACGAGGTCGACGCGTTCGGGGCTCTCGTCGGTGGTGGCCGTCGACGCGTAGTCCTGGATGCCGCCGAGACTGTGCTCACCGCCGTGGAGCGTCACGAGGTGCCGTGCGCCGGGGCTCCGGTGGTACACGTCGGTGAACCAGTCGGGTCCGCGCGTCGAGAGCGCCGACTGGTCGTGGTCGCCGGCGACGACGAGGGACGGGGTGGTGAGCCCGGTGAAGTCCGGGTCCATGAAGGCGAAGTGCTCCTGGGCGAACGGTACGAGGTCGCCCCGTGCGACGCCGGTCGTGGCCAGGAGCACACCCGCTCGCACGCGGTCGTCCGTGCGGTCCGCGCCGGGACGTCCCTCGGCGTCGAGGACGCGGGCACCGAGCAGCATCCCGACCGACTGCCCGCCCCACGAGTGCCCGACGACGGCGAGACGGTCGGTGTCGACGCGCTCGCGGAGGCCGGGCAGGGACGCGACGAGCGTGTCCACCTCGTCGATCACGTGCACGAGGTCGTCGACCCGGTGCTGCCAGATGACCGGGTACCGCGGGTCGGCGGGCGTCAGGCCGAGCGTCGACGAGTCGAGGAACGTCGGCTGGACGACGACGAAGCCGTTCGCGCTCCAGTGGTCGACGAGCGGGTCGTAGCTGGTCATGGATCCGCCGAAGCCGTGGGCGAGGACGATCACGGGGCGGTCGGTCCCGGTCGTCGGTGCGGTGACCCGCACCGCGAGGTCGGTGCCGCGGTCGGGCGCGGGGAGCAGGACGGGGCGGATGCTGAGGACGGGGGACGGTGGCGTTGATCGGGACACGGGGGCCTCTCGAACGGAGCGGAAGGGTCGGACCCGCCGAACGATACGGAACGTTGATCCGTTTCGCAAGAGGAAACGGAACATGGTTCCGCCGAGGCGCAGGACATGGCAGGATCGGAGCGTGCCGCCGTCCGTCCCCGCTCCTTCCCCCGTTCCCGAGCCGTCCCGACGCAGAGACGTGCAGCGCAACGGACAGGCCCTCCTCGACGCCGCGGCCGAGGTCTTCGCGCGGTCCGGCGTGGGCGCTCCGGTGCGCGAGGTGGCAGCGGCCGCGGGGGTCGGCGTCGCCACCCTGTACCGGCACTTCCCGACGCGGTCGGACCTCGTCGTGGCCGTCTACCGCCACCAGATCGACGGCCTGGCGGCGTCCGGACCCGCGCTGCTCGCGTCGGAGCCGACGCCGTTCACGGCCGTCCTGCGCTGGGTGCACGAGTTCGTGGACTTCCTCGGGACGAAGCACGGGCTGGCGCGCGTGTGGGACGGCGACGCAGCCGGGTTCACGGCGCTGCACACCCTGTTCGTCGACCGTCTCGTCCCCGTCCTGGCCGACCTGCTCGCGGCCGCACGCGGGTCCGGTGACGTCGTCGCGGAGGTGACCCCCTACCAACTCCTCCGGGCGGTCGGCGACCTGGTGGCGTTCGCGCCGGGCGACCCGGACCACGACGCCCGTCGGATGGTGACCCTCCTCGTCACCGGTCTCCGGCAGGAGCAACCCCTCATCCGCCCTGCGTGAGCCCGGTGATGAGGTTGATCGCGACCGCCACCACGAAGGTGCCGAAGAAGTAGGACAGGAGCGCGTGGCCCATGGCGATGCGGCGCGACGGGGTCGACGACTGCGTGATGCTGCTCGCGCTGTAGGCCATCCCGATCGAGAACGCCGTGAAGGCGAAGTCGCTGTAGGCCGGCTCCTCGTCCTGGTCGAAGTCGAATCGGTGGTGGTCGTCGAGGTAGTACATCCGTGCGTACTTGAACGCGTAGACCGTGTTGACGAGCGCCCAGGCCGCCACGACCCCGACGACCGCGAGGATCGCGGCGACCGACCCGACCAGGTCCTGCTGCTGGCTGCGGACGAGTGCGAACACCACCAGGACCAGGCTGAGGAACGTGGAGGTGATGATCAGCACGTCGACGAGCCTCCTGGACCGGTCCTCGTGCCGCGCGAGCGCCCGGGTCCGGCCGGGGTCAGCGGGCCACGCGCGGCGCCATGCCCAGGTGAGGAACACCGCCGACGCCACCACCCACCCCAGGAGTGGCGCCAGGTCGGGGACGCCCGTGAGCACGGCGACCACCGCCACCGCGAGCCCGACGAGCGCGGCGATCCCGGCCTGCATCGAGAGGTGTGACATGACGGTGCCTCCTGGTGTCCTGACGGCGGTCCCGGTGCGCGGCGCTCGCGCTACCCGACGGGGACGTAGAGGCCGGCGCGCTCGGCGCGGACGGCTGCCAGCGTCCGCGACGTCGCGTCGAGCTTGAAGAGGATGTGCTCGACGTGCGCGGCGACGGTCCGCGGAGCCACCGCGAGCGCTCGGGCGATCTCGAGGTTCGAGCAGCCCTCGACCAGGTGCCCCAGCACCTCGAGTTCGCGCGGCGTCAGGCCGCGCAGCCGCGGGGCGGGCGACAGGACGACCACGCCCCGGGCCGCCGGACCGAGTGCGCCGTCACAGGCGAGCACCGTCACCCGGACGTAGCCGTCGGGCGACTGCCGGCACCCGCGCGGCCAGAGGAACGAGGCGTGGTCCGCCCCGTCGCGGATCGCGTCGTCCGCGGCGGCGACCACCGCGGAGCCGGGGCCGAGGAGTTCGTCGACGCGCAGGCCCGGGAGGGGGACGACGCGGCGTCGGGAGAGCAGGGCGACACCCGCCCGGACGCCGTCGACGAGTGCCGCCGAGGCTCCGAGCCCGCGGAGGAGGCGGTCCTCCGCCGAGGAGGCCCGGGTCGCTTCGACGACCTCGGCGTCGGGACGCTCCTCGGGTGCGATGTCGTCCGGCCCGACGAGCCGGAGCGCTGGTGTCGGTGTCACGGGTGGCGGCCCCCTCGGACGGTCGGTGACGGGTACGGAGCGAGCTGTCCGTTGCGTGCTGGCCTACCACCGGGGCGCTGGCGCGTGCCCGTCGGCCGCGCATTCGCGTGGGCAGGTCTGCCGATGGCGGCTCCGCTCCCGACGACCGGACACTGAGCCGTCGGGTGACCGACCGAGCCGCGTCCACCGCCGGACGGGCCGTACCTGGAAGGAGGACACCATGAGAGCAGTCGTCTACGAGGGGCCACGGAAGGTCGCGGTGCAGGACGTCCCGGATGCGCGGATCGAGCGCCCGACCGACGTGCTGGTGCGCATCACCACGACGAACATCTGCGGATCCGACCTCCACATGTACGAGGGTCGGACCAGCTTCGAGACCGGGCGGTGGTTCGGGCACGAGAACATGGGCGAGGTGATCGAGGTCGGCCCCGGCGTCGACGAGGTCCGGGTCGGCGACCACGTCGTGCTGCCGTTCAACGTGGCGTGCGGGCACTGCAAGAACTGCGAGCGCGGGCTGACGAACTACTGCCTCACCGCGCAGCCCGTCCCGGAGTGGGCCGGCGCCGCGTACGGGTTCGCCGACATGGGTCCGTGGGCCGGCGGTCAGGCCGAGCTGCTGCGGGTCCCGTGGGGTGACTTCAACTGCCTCCGGCTGGGCGAGGACGCCGAGGAGAAGTCGGCCGACTACGTCATGCTGGCCGACATCTTCCCGACCGGGTACCACGCGACCGAGATGGCGGGCGTGCAGCCGGGCGACCAGACCGTGATCTACGGTGCCGGACCCGTCGGTCTGATGGCGGCGCTGTCGGCGACCATCAAGGGCGCGAGCAAGGTGATGGTGGTCGACCGGCACCCGGACCGACTCCGGTTGGCGGAGTCGATCGGCGCGATCGCGATCGACGACTCGAAGGTCGACCCGGTCCAGGCCGTCCTCGAGCAGACGATGGGGCTCGGCGCCGACAACGGGTGCGAGTGCGTCGGCTACCAGGCACACGATCCGGGTGGGGACGAGCAGCCGAACCTGACGCTCAACCGCCTGGTCCAGTCCGTGCGGTTCACCGGGCGCATCGGCACCGTCGGCGTGTTCGTCCCCCAGGACCCCGGCGGGGCGGACGAGCTGGCGAAGCAGGGACAGGTCGCGTTCGACATCGGCCTGCACTGGTTCAAGGGCCAGACGATGGGCACCGGACAGGCACCCGTCAAGAAGTACAACCGTCGGCTCCGAGACCTCGTCGCCGCCGGGAAGGCGTCACCGTCGTTCATCGTGAGCCACGAGCTGCCGCTCGACCAGGCTCCCGACGCCTACGAGCACTTCGACAACCGGGACGACGGCTGGACCAAGATCGTGCTCAAGCCCGGCAAGGCGGCCTGACCGTGGCCGACGGGAAGGCCGCTGCCGCGGTCGGGCTCGGTGTCGCGGGTCTGGCGGCGGGCCTCGTCGCCCGCTCGCTGGTCAGGAAGGGCCGCGCCTCCGACGGGGACGCCCCGCACCCGGAGGGGTGGAAGGCCGTCACCGTGCTCGGCGACGCCGAGGCGTTCCGGAGCGGGGGGTACCCGGAGCCGTTGCGACGGCTCGCCGACTCGCTCGAGGTCCGGATCGAACCCGCACCGGGCGACAAGGGCTTCGAGGTCCACGCCCGGCTCCGAGCCGACGCGGACACAGGCTCGGGAGACGACCCGGGGAAGGCCCTGCGTGCGGCACTCCGTGACGCCAAGCAGGTGTTCGAGACGGGCGAGGTCCTGCGCGGGACGCCGCGGCCGCACGGCGAACGACCGCGCACGCTGCTCGGCGGCGCGGTGGACGCGGCAGAGGACGATGCGAAGGGCGAGGGTGTGCTGTGAAGGCGCTGTGCTGGACCGGAGTGAACGAACTCTCGGTGGAGACCGTGGACGACCCCGGGATCCTCAATGCCCAGGACGTCATCGTCAAGGTGACACTGAGCACGACGTGCGGGTCGGACCTGCACCTGCTCGGCGGGTACGTGCCGACGATGCGTGCCGGTGACGTGCTCGGACACGAGTTCATCGGTGAGGTCGTCGAGGTCGGCTCGGAGGTGCGGAAGCACGCGGTCGGCGACCGTGTCGTGGTCTGCTCGTTCATCAGCTGTGGGAGGTGCTGGTACTGCCGCAACGAGCTCTACTCGCTCTGCGACAACGGCAACCCGAACGCGGGGATCCCGGAGATGCTGTGGGGGCAGGCTCCCGGTGGCTGCTACGGCTACTCCCACGCGCTGGGGGGCTGGGCCGGCAGCCACGCCGAGTACATCCGGGTGCCGTACGCCGACCAGGGAGCGTTCGCCGTCCCCGAGGGGGTCAGCGACGAGCGGGCGCTGTTCGCGTCGGACGCCGCGCCGACCGGGTGGATGGGCGCGGACCTCGGCGGCGTCCGGCGCGGTGACACCGTCGCGGTGTGGGGTGCCGGTGGCGTCGGGCAGATGGCAGCGCGTGCATCGTTGCTGCTGGGTGCCGAGCGGGTCATCGTGATCGACCGCTTCCAGGAGCGGCTCACGCAGGTCGAACAGGTCATCGGGGCGGAGACGATGAACTACGAGACCAGCGAGGTGACCGCCGAGCTCCGGGAGCTCACGGGAGGTCGCGGCCCCGACGTGTGCATCGAAGCGGTCGGGATGGAGGCGCACCGGGACGGACCGGACTTCGCGTACGACCAGCTGAAGCAGCAGCTCCGGCTGCAGACCGACCGACCCACCGCGGTGCGGGAGGCGGTGTTCGCGGCGCGCAAGGGCGGCAGCCTCTTCGTCCTCGGCGTCTTCGGCGGGTTCGTCGACAAGTTCCCGCTCGGGGCCGTGATGAACAAGGGACTCACGCTCCGGTCCGCGCAGCAGCACGGGCAGCGGTACATCCCGATGATCCTCGAACGGATGGCGCGCGACGAGATCGTCACCGAGCACCTGGCGACGCACGTCATGCCGCTCGACGACGGGCCCGACGGCTACGCGATGTTCAAGGAGAAGACCGACGGGTGCGTCCGGGCGGTCTTCCGCCCCTGACGGTCGCCGGCCGCTCCGCACCGGGTCCGCACGGTGCGGAGCGGCCGGACCGGGTCCGCACGGTGCGGAGCGGGCGGACCCGGTCCCTGACGATGCCCCACCGCACCCGGTGTCAGACCGGCAACCGCGGCACCGCGTCCAGCAGTGCCCGCGTGTACGCCGACTCCGGCTCCGCCAGCACCCGCCCGGTCGTTCCCGACTCGACGACCCGGCCGCCGCGCAGCACCACCGTGCTCGCGCACATCCGTGCCACGACCGCCAGGTCGTGTGACACGAGCACGATCGTCATCCCGTGCTCCGCCGCGAGGCGCTCGAACAGCTCGAGCACCGCCACGCGGGTGGTCAGGTCGAGCGCGCTGACCGGCTCGTCGGCGATTAGCACCCGCGGCCCGGACACGACGGCCCGGGCGATCGCGATGCGCTGCCGCTGGCCGCCGGAGAACTCGTGCGGGTAGCGCCGGCCGGCGTCCCCGTCGAGCCCGACGTCGCGGAGCGCGGCCTCGATCCGGTCGGACGCCTCGGCCCCGGACGCCACGGCGAGCGACCGGAGCGGCTCGCCGACGATGCGGTCCACGCGCTGCCGGGGGTCGAGCGACGAGTACGGGTCCTGGAAGACGGGCTGCACGGCGGCACGGAAGCGACGCATGCCGGCCCGGTCGCGCAGGTCGAGCGGTGCGCCGTCGAAGGACACGGACCCGGTGTGCGGCGCGGCCAGCCCGAGCAGGAGCCGGAGGACGGTCGACTTGCCCGCCCCCGACTCACCGACGATGCCGACGTGCCCGCCGGGCGGCACGGCGAACGACACGTCGTCGAGTGCGAGGCCGGTGTTCCGGCCCGGGTACCGGTACGAGACCGCGTCGAGTGCGAGCAACGGGTCCATCAGGCACCCCTCCGTCCGGCGTCGAGCGCGTCCTGCAGCGCCCGGGCGCTCCCGACGAGCCGCTGCGTGTACGGCTGGGCGGGGGACCGGACGACGTCCTGCACGGGGCCCTCCTCGACGGTCCGACCGTGCTCGAGCACGAGGACCCGGTCGACGGTCCGCGCGACGACGGGCAGGTCGTGGCTGATGAAGAGCAGTCCCATGCCACGGTCGGCGACGGCACGGTCGAGCAGGTCGAGCACCTGCGCCTGCACGGTCACGTCGAGGGCCGTGGTCGGCTCGTCGGCGATGAGCACACGGGGCCGGCAGGCGAGCGCCATGGCGATCGCGACCCGCTGCCGCTGCCCGCCGGAGAGCTCCCACGGGTACGACCGGACCACGCGGTCCGGGTCGGGCAGGGCGACGTCGGTGACGGCCTCCCGGACCGCGGCGCGGAGCTCCGCACCGCGGAGTCCACGGTGCCGACGCAGCGGTTCGGCGATCTGGTCGCCGGCGCGCATGAGCGGATCGAGGGCGGTCATAGGCTCCTGGAAGACCGGGGCGACGGCCGTGCCGCGCACGCCGCGCAGCGTGCGCTCGGACGCGCCGACCACCTCGACGTCGCCGACGCGGACGGAGCCGGACGCGGTGAGACCGGCGGGCAGCAGGCCCTGCACCGCCAGGGCGGTCAGCGACTTGCCGCTGCCGGACTCGCCGACGATGCCGAGGCGCTCGCCGTCGCCGACGGCGAAGGTGACGCCGTCCACGAGGACCGCGCCGTCGGCGCTGGTGATGCGCAGGTCGGTGACCTGGACTGCCGGGGTCATGCGGACCTCCCGTCCGTCGCTCCGGTCTCGGTGGCCGCGGCCGCCGGTCCGGCCTGGAGGCGCGACCCGCGTCCCCGGGTCGCGCCGCGTCCGCGACGGGTCGGGTCGGCGACGTCGCGCAGCCCGTCCGCCAGCAGGTTCGCGCCGATCACGAGCACCACCAGGGCGATGCCGGGCGCGAGGACGCCCGCGGGGGCCTCGAACGCGGTCTGCTGCGCGTCCTGCAGCATGCGTCCCCAGGACGCGTTCGGCGGCGGGGCGCCCAGGCCGAGGTACGACAGGCTCGCCTCGGCGAGGACGGCGAGCCCGAACTGCAGCGCGAGGTTCACGGCGAGGGTCGGCCAGGCGTTCGGCAGCACGTGCTGCACGACGATGCCGGCCCAGGACGTGCCGGACGTGCGGGCCGCGGTGACGTAGTCCTGCCGCAGCACGCGACGGGAGAGGATGCGGACGATGCGCGCGACGACGGCGGACATCACGAGTCCGATCGCGACGATCGCGGTGCCGAGCGATGCGCCCCGGGCGGCCACGAGCAGCATCGCGACGAGCAGCGTCGGGAACGCGATGACGATGTCGAGCACGGCGGACAGGGTGTCGTCGAGCCACGGGCGGGCGAAGGCGGCGACCAGGCCGATCGCCGTGCCGAGGAGCCCGCCGAGCAGGACCGCGCCGAGGCCGGTCGCGAGGGCGATCCGCGCGCCCACCAGCAGTTGTGACGCGAGGTCGCGGCCGAGGGTGTCCGTGCCGAGCCAGTGCGCTGCGCCCGGTGGGGTCAGTCGACCGCCGGTCGTGTCGTACAGCGAGTACGGCAGCCAGAACAGGGACACCACGGCGGTGGCGAGGACGATGCCGACGAAGACGGCGCCGACGACGAGCGACACGGAGCGGCGGGCGGGCCGGCGGGCGCTCATCGGTTCCCCGAGACGGTCGCGCGCAGGCGCGGGTCGACGATCCGCTGCACGACGTCGGCGGCGAAGCCGATGACGAGCACCGCGACGGTGGAGACGAGGAGCACGCCCTGGATGCTCGGGTAGTCGTGCTGCTCGATGCCGGTGATGAGCATGCTGCCGAGGCCGGGCAGGGCGAACACGCTCTCGACGACGACGGCGCCGAGGAAGGTCGACGCGAGCTCGATGCCGAGCACGGCGATCACGGGGACGACCGCGGACCGGACGCCGTGCCGGAGGAACGCCGACGCGGTCGACGCCCCGAGGGCCCGGGCCGTGCGGATGTGGTCGGCGCCGAGGACGTCGAGCACGGCGCTCCGGACGTAGCGGGCAATGGACGCGGTCATGACGACCGCGACGGTGATGATCGGCAGGGCGAGGGACTCGAGTGCGTCACCCGGGTACGCCCAGTCGTCGCGGGGGAACCCGCTCGACGGCAGCAGTCCCCACTGCAGCGACACGACCTGCACGAGCAGGATGCCGATCCAGAACACCGGGACGGCGACGCCGAGCTGGGTGATGCCGGACAGCAGCACGCCGTACCAGCGGTCGGCCCGGGCCGCGGCGACGAAGCCCACCACGCTCGCCAGCACGACGGCCACGACGAAGGCGATGAGGGTCAGCGGCACGGTGACGACGAGCCGCTGCGCCAGGTCCGGCAGCACCGGCAGGCCGCTCGTGAACGAGGTGCCGAGGTCGAACCGCAGCATCTGCCCGAGCCACGTGCCGAACTGCTGTGCCAGCGGGAGGTCGGAGCCGACCGCCCGCCGGGCCGCCTCGACCTGGTCCGGGGTGGCGTTGGCGGCGAGCAGCGCGTTCGCCGGGTCGCCCGGCAGGATCCGCAGGAGCGCGAACACCACCACGAGTGCCACGAGCAGGGACACCACGAGGATGCCGAGGCGGCGGAGGACGTAGCGGGTCATGCGGGGGAGCGGGATCCTGTCGGGCTGATCGGTGCTGTCGGTTCTGTTCGGCTGGGCGGGGCTTACCCGACCGTGATGCCGGAGACGGGGAACTGCGAGTTCAGCCCGTTCTTCCAGTATCCCGTGACGTCCTTGTCGGACACGACGATCTGCGGGTACAGGTACAGCCAGTCGCTGGCCGCGTCCCGCACGATCTGCTCGTTCGCCTGCTTCAGGAGCGCGGTCTGCTGGTCCTCCGAGGACGCCTGCTCGGCGTCGCTGATGTCCTTCTGCACGTCGGCGTTGTCGTACCCGAAGTAGAAGTCCGGGTTGCCGTAGAACACGACGTCACGGTCGTTGACGTGCTCCTGCAGCGTCGCCTCGAAGTCGTGCTGCTGGTACACCTTCGTGTACCACTCGTCGGCGCTGATCGAGTTGACCTCCACGGTGACGCCGACCTTCCGGAGCGCGCTCTGCAGGTACTGCGCGACGGCGGGGTGCGGGTCGTACGTCGGGGTGTCGAGCGTGAAGGTGAAGCCGTCCGCCTTGCCGGCCTCGGCGAGGAGCTGCTTGGCCTTCGCCGGGTCGTACGCGTTGACGCTCGTCAGGTCCTCGTACCAGGGGTCGGTCGGCGGGACCATCGAGCCGTTGACCGTGCCGTAGTCGCCCCAGATCGCCTTGAGCAGGGCCTTACGGTCGACGGCGGCCGAGATCGCCTGGCGGAGCTTCACGTCGGTGAAGGGGCCCTCGGCGTCGTTGAAGGCGAGGAGCTCCTTGGTCGTGGACTTCCCCTCGCTGACGGTGTACTTGCTCGTGTCCGCGGTGAAGCGGGACAGGGCGTCCGGCGACTGGATGCTCGTGACGACGTCGACGCTGCCGCTGGCCAAGGCGTTCGACAGGGTCGAGGCGCTCGTGAAGTACTGGAACTCGACGCCGCCGTTCTTCGGCTTCGCACCCCAGTAGCCGGAGAACGGGTCGAGGGTCAGGGAGGACCCGCGCTTCCGGTCGGCGAGCTCGTACGGACCGGTGCCGTCCTCCTCGGTCTTGAGCGACTTCTCGGCCGAGGGGACGATCCACACGTACGACAGGTTGTAGACGAACGAGATCGACCGCTGCGACAGGTGCACCACGACGGTGTCGTCGTCCGGGGTGTCGATCGCCTTGATGACGGCGAGGCTCGACTTGCGCGAGGACTGCGAGTCCTCGGCGGTCACTCGCTCGATGCTGCTCTTCACGTCGGCGCTCGTCATGGTGCCGCCGCCGTGGAAGCGGACGCCCTTGCGGAGCGTGAACGTGTAGGTGAGCCCGTCCTCCGAGGTGTCGTACGACGACGCGAGCAGCGGCGTGACGTCGCCGTCGTCACCGAGGCGGAACAGCCCCTCGTACACGTTGTCCTGGAAGGCCTCGTTGACGCCCTGGCCGCCGCCGTCGACGTTCGACAGGTTCGTCGGCTCGTAGAGCGAGCCCACGACGACGGTCGCGTCGGCGCCCGACGACGACCCGCCGTTCGCGGACGAGCAGCCCGCGAGGGCGAGGGCGAGGGCGACGCCGGTGGCGACGATGGGGAGGGTGCGGGACTTCACGGGACTCCTGGTGGGGAAGCGGGGGGTCGGGGAGGGTGGGACGGGCTCAGCCGCGGTGTGCGACGTACCGCTCGCCGGCGTGCACGGGCACGTGCAGTCGGTTCTGCGCGGGCGGGAGCGGGCAGTTGTACTGGTCGCTGAAGCCGCACGGCGGGACGAATGCGTGGTTGAAGTCGAGGACGACCGCGGACTCCTCGCCGGTCGACGTCCCCTCGGGCCGCTCGACGAACAGGAAGCGTCCGGTGCCGTAGGTGCGCTCGGCGTCGTCGGTGCTGCGGTTCGTCGGGTCGCCGAACACGAGCAGCAGCGTGCCGTCGTCGTCGAACGCGCTGAGGCGGTACTCGCGGCCGTCGATCGTCGCGGTGATGTCACCGGGGACGACGAGGTCGCGCGTGCTGCCGGCGGCGTCGCGGAGGTGCTCGTAGGGGATCGTGCGGCCGGGCTCGGCCGGGGTGAAGCGGGCCTCGATGCGCCACGCGGGGTCGTACGGGAAGACCGGGGTGCCGTCGTAGGAGCGGTTCGCGGGCGACTCGGCGTCCCACAGGCGGTACCCGTGCTCGGGTGCGCCCGTGTCGATGTCCTTCCGGTGCACGGCCGTGGCGGTCACCGAGGCCGGCTGGCCGACGAGGACCTGCTCGAGGTCCGGCTCCGCGCCGTCCGGCAGCCACGTGGTCTGCACCAGCGCCAGGTCGCCCTGCGGTGCGGTGACCCGCTGTCGACGGGCCTCGCGCCAGGCGTGCCAGGAGGCGGGCTCGGGGACGGACGTGGGGGAGGGCTCGACGGTGCTCACGGGTCCGTACAATCGCACATCACCTGTCGGGCATTCCCGCGCGGCGTCATCCGGGGCAACACGCCCGCCCGCGGACGGGCCCGCTCGCGTTCTCCGGACTCGCCGCGGAACGCCAGGCGGTTCCCCAGGTCGCGACCCTACGGTTCTCGGAAGCGCGGATGCGTGAACTCCTCGGACCGGTCGAAGGATCGCTCACCACGGAAGGTCGGTCCCCGATGACCACGACCCCGCTCGCCCCCGGCTTCACCCGCACCCGACCCGGCCCCGGCAGCCGCAACGGCACCTCGACCTACTCGGCGTTGCTGGCGCAGGTGAAGGAACAGGGACTGCTCCGTCGCCGCACCGGGTTCTACTGGTCGGTGTTCGGCAGCCTCGTCGTCGGCCTCGCGCTGGCGTGGGTCGCGTTCGCCTTCCTCGGCGACTCCTGGTTCCAGCTCATCGTCGCCGGAGCGCTCGGCGTGATCTTCACCCAGTTCGCCTTCCTGTCGCACGAGGCCTCCCACCGTCAGGTGTTCGCCTCGCAGAAGTGGAACGACCACGCGGGTCGGTGGCTCGGCACGTTCATGGTGGGCCTGAGCTACTCGTGGTGGATGAACAAGCACACCCGCCACCACGGCAACCCGAACACCGTGGGCAAGGACCCGGACATCAGCCCGGACGGCATCCGGTTCCTGCCCGAGGACGCCGCCGCGGTCCGCGGGCCGATCTTACGGACCTTCATGCGCTTCCAGGGCTGGCTGTTCTTCCCGCTCCTCACCCTCGAGGGCCTCAACCTGCACCGGTACGCGGTCGTCTCGATCGTCACCGGCAACGGGACGAAGGCCGACCGCAAGCACCGCCTGCTCGAGGCCGCGATGCTCGTCGCCCGGTTCGGCATCTACCTGACGGTCGTCTTCTGGTTCCTGCCGTTCGGCATGGCCTGCGCGTTCCTCGGTGTGCAGCTCGCCGTGTTCGGCGTGATGATGGGCGCCTCGTTCGCCCCAAACCACAAGGGCATGCCGACGATCGCGCACGACGCGAAGGTCGACTTCTTCTCCCGCCAGGTCCGCACCTCCCGCAACATCCGCGGGGGCTGGTGGGTGTCGTTCCTGATGGGCGGCCTGAACTACCAGGTCGAGCACCACCTCTTCCCGTCGATGCCGCGGCCCGCGCTCAAGCAGGCCCGACTGCTCGTCCGCGACCACTGCGACACCCTCGACGTGCCCTACACGGAGACGACGCTGTTGCGCTCCTACGGCATCGTCGTCCGCTACCTCAACCGCGTCGGACTCGCCGCCCGCGACCCCTTCGCCTGCCCGATGGTGACGCAGCTCCGCATCCACTGACGCGCGCTGCGTCCGCATCCACTGACGCGCGCTGCGTCCGCATCCACTGACGCGCGCTGCGTCGGAGCCCGCCCTCGCCGGTGGACCGGTCGGCGCAACGCGTCTGTGAACAACGACGAGCACGTCGCACCACGTGATCACGTGGTGCGACGTGCTCGTCGTTGTTCCGAGCCCCCGCGACCCCTCGGTGCGGGAACCCGCGGCACCGCGCACCCCGCCGCCCCGCCCGCCTGCGGGAAGTCGCAGGTCTCCGCGGGTTCCCGCACAGCCCGTCCGCAGGAGCACGGCGCCGGGTTAGCGTCAGCCGACCACAGTCCGCAGCACGGTGAACAGGGGCCCGCATGCTCATCTCGACCGACACCACGGGGGCGGCATCGGCGCCGCACCCCGACGACCGCACCACCCGGGTCGTGAGCGCCGGGAGCACGGCGCGCGACGTGTCGGCACCGGCAGGGGCTGCGAGCAGCACGACCACCGCACCGGACACCGAGACCTCCGTCCTCGACGGCCTCGCCGCCGTCGCCGAGCGCGCACCGGACTCGCTCGCGCTCGTCGACGAGCACGGCGAGACCACGCACGGCGAGCTCGACCGCACCGCCCGCGCGCTCGGCCTGCTGCTCCACGAGCGCCTGACGCCCGACGACCACTCCGGTCGCGGTGTCACCGTCGAGGCGGGTGGCGAGACCGTCCCCGTCGGCACGATGGTCGGGCACGGGGCCGCGTCGGTCGTCGCGCTCCTCGGACTGCTCCACGCCGGTCGGGTCATCGTCGCGCTCGACCCGTTCCTGCCCGAGGCCCGTCTGCAGCACGTGATGGCGCTCGCCGGGATCGTCGACGTCGTCGCGGACGTCGAGCACGCCGACCGCGCGGCCACGCTCGTGCCCGCGCACGGTCGGGTCCTGCCCTTCGAGGACCTGCTCGGCGAGGCCCGCGTGATCGCCGCGACCCCCGGCGACATCGCCGTCGTCCCCGGGGCCCGCGACCGCGGCGGGCGCGACCCGATGGACATCATCTTCACCTCCGGCTCGACCGGTGCGCCGAAGGGCGTCACGATGACGCACCGGCAGATCGTCGTCGACACCGTCGCCCAGCGCGCGTCCTTCCGGTTCGTGCCGGAGGACCGCATCGCGTCGGTCCTGCCGCACGGGTTCGCGGCCGGCTTCACGCTGGTCCTGTCCGCGCTGCTCGCCGGAGCGTCCCTGCACGTCGCCGACCCCCGGAAGACCGGTGTCGACCGCCTCGTCACGTGGGTGCACGACGCCGGCCTGACGACGCTGCACACCACACCGCACCTCGTCCGCTCGATGACCGGTGCCCTTGACCCGTCGGACGACCGACTGCGCGGCCTGCGCCTCGTGGCGACCGTCGGCGAGGCGGTGACCGGCACGGACATCGCCGGCATCCGCCCGCTGCTCGGAGCGGAGACGTCGTTCTGCAACTGGACGGGATCGAGCGAGACCGCCGTGTACGCCGTGCACGAGATCCGCGCGAGCGACCCCGTCCCGGAGCGGAGCGTGCCCTCCGGCCGGATCGTCACCGGCAAGCGCATCGAGGTCCGCCGTCCCGACGGCAGCCTCGCCGACCCGGGCGAGAGCGGCGAGGTCGTCTGCATCTCCGACGCGATGACGAGCGGCTACTGGGGTGCGCCCGAGGTGACGGCGACCCGTGCGGGGACGACCGCCGACGGCACCCCGACGTGGGCGATCGGCGACCTCGGACGCTTCGACGAGCACGGGGTGCTCACGCTGCTCGGTCGCGCCGACGACGCCGTGAAGGTCCGCGGGTACCTCGTGGAGCCCAGCGAGGTCGAGGCGGCGCTCCGGACGGTCGACGCCGTGCTCGAGGCCGTCGTGATCGCCGTCAAGGCACCGCCGGCCCCGACCCGGCTCGTCGCGTACGTGGTGAGCCGACCCGGACGCCGCTCGCCGTCACCGGCAGCGATCCGCAAGGCCCTGCGCGAACTCCTGCCGGACTACATGGTGCCGACGTCGATCGTGCCGCTGCCCGCCCTGCCGCGGAACGAGCGCGGCAAGGTCGACCGGGCAGCGCTGCCCGAGGCCCCGGCGCTCGGCACGACCGTCGGCGAGGACGGCGAGGAGCTCGGCGAGGACACCTACGACCAGTGGCAGCTCGCGGTCGGGCAGATCTGGGCCGAGGTCCTCGGCCTGCCCTCGGTCGGCCCGCTCGAGCTCCCCGCCGTCGGCCTCGACAACGACTTCTCGGCACTCGGCGGCGACTCGCTGTCCGCGGAGGAGATGCTCGCCGCCGTCGCCGACCGGCTCGGTGTCGACGTGCCGTCCTCGGAGCTCCTCGAGCACCCGACGCTCCGCACCTTCACCGCGCGGATCCGCCTCGGCGCCGCGGCGGTCCCGAGCCACCCGGACATCGTGACGCTCACCGCACGCGGTGGCGACGGTGTCGAGCCGCTCTTCTGCGTGGCCGGCGCGGGGGCGCTCGCGCTGACGTACGTCCCGCTCGCCCGGCACCTGGGCGACCGCCCCCTCTTCGCGTTCCAGCAGCACGGGCTCGAGCGCCGCGCACTGCCCGACCGGAGCATCGGCGCGATGGCCCGCCGCTACATCGAGCTCATGCGCGTCGTGCAGCCGCAGGGTCCGTACACGCTCGTCGGTCACTCGTTCGGTGGCCTGGTCGCGCTCGAGATGGCCGCGGTGCTCACCGACGCCGGCCACGAGGTCCGTCGGGTCGTCCTCCTCGACACGTTCCTGCCCGAGCAGGCGTCCGAGCAGGCCGACGTCGTCGAGTTCGGCGAGCTCGACCTCGGGCGCCCGGCCAGGAGAGCGCTCCCCGGCGCGCTGCAACGGGTGGCGTCCGGGACGGCGCTGCTCCGGAGCAAGCTCGACGCCCCGTTCGCGCGCATCGCCCGCCGGGCGCGCGGCCACGGCGCCGGGGTCTTCCGCTGGGAGGGGCAGCGGCACTTCCGCGCCTTCTTCGACCACGCGCTCCTCATCTCGCGCGGCTACGAGCCCCGCCCGTACGACGGCCCCGTCACGCTCGTCATCGCCGACGGCAACGAGTCGGGTCCGGCGCGGTGGGCCCGCTACCTCCGTGGCGAGGTCGACGAGGTCCGCGTGCACGCCGAGCACAGCTCGGTCCTCCGGGAACCGCACGTCGACCAGGTGGCGACGCTGATCACGGCGCAGCTCGCCGCGCACTGAGTCCCCTGACGGACGGGAGGCGCCGCACCGGACCGGTGCGGCGCCTCCCGTCCGTCGTCGCGCGCCTTCCGGTCCGAACGCACCGACGCTGTCCGGTTGCGCACCACAACGACGGGCACGAGGCGCGATCGGGGGACAAGATCGACCCCTGAGGCCTGTTTCCTGGGGAATCGCCGGACGCGGAACGGGGGACGTGACGAACCTCGGTGTCACCCCGTCTCATCCGTGAACAGCAACCGCTGGGAACGTGTCCCGGCGGGCATCGAGAG